>JAISSC010000161.1 GCA_031273305.1 Flavobacteriaceae bacterium | reverse complement strand
AGCTAACATCCCGATGGGATGTACAACCACGAACGAATAATTATGCTTGCCAAATTTTATCCCATTAGGGATTCAAGCTCGGTAGAATAAGGATAACGTCATAGTGTCCGGCGTGCCGTTGTCTTTGCGGGGTTGCCACGCTGCGCTCGCAACGTAGTGGAGTGCGGCAATCTCAACAAACAATAATCATTTAAAATTCAATTAATTAAATATACTAATTAGAACCTTTTATAAATCTCTTATCCCGAACTCACGTTAAATTATTATCATAAAAATAAAGTGTAATTCAATGTAAAAATTAGTTACACTTTTTATTTGTTATTATATGCAATTTCAGGTTTTGTATATTTACCTTTGCATCCATGAGTGCGTTAAAAACTTTAAACCCATATTTTTACAAACATAAGAAATTGCTCTTGTTAGGAGTAATTTTCATTATCTTATCTAACTTTTTCGCTGTTTATCCCGTTAAGTTTGTAGGCTATGCAATAAACATTATTGCCGAAACTTTAAATACTGACGAACAACTACCGGATAAGGATAAATTATTCAAACAATTACTATTCTATGGAGGGATAATCGTTTTGGCACCTGTCATATCGGGAGTTATGAAATTTTATATGAGGCAAACGATAATTGTAGCTTCCCGCAGGATAGAATTTGAGCTAAAGAACAATATTTATAAACACTATCAGACGCTTTCCTTTAGTTTCTTCAAAAAGTCTAAAATCGGTGACCTGATGAACCGGATCAGTGAAGATGTAGCAAATGTCAGACAATATTTAGGTCCGGGAGTTATGTATAGCATAAACATGGCGGTTATGCTTATCGTCATCTTAATTTATATGCTGCTTTCCGACCCCATAATGACTGCCTATGCTCTGTTTCCGCTTCCCTTCCTTTCCTATTTCATATACCGACAAAGTACCGTTATTAATAAGAAAACCAAGATCGTTCAGGGGAAACAATCCGAATTATCCTCTTTTGTTCAGGATTCATTTTCAGGGATCAGGGTAATAAAGTCTTTTACCAAAGAGGAATATATTATTTCCAAATATGCGGCAAAATCAAATGAATACAGAGAAAAATCCCTTTCTCTGGCTACGACCGAAGCCTTCTTTTCCCCTCTGATGTTACTTATTATCGGGTTAAGCAACCTTTTTATTCTCTATATAGGCGGACAAAGATATATAACCGGAAAAATTAATGTAGGAACCATTACGGATTTTTTCCTATACCTCAATATCCTGATATGGCCTTTCACCGCGCTCGGATGGGTAATTTCCATAGCCCGGCGGGCAGAGGCTTCTATGGAGAGAATTAATGATTTCCTCCGGATTGAAGAAGAGATAAAAAACACCCATTCGGAAGTTTATCCCATAAAAGGAGCCATTCGGTTTGAAAATGTAAGTTATACCTATCCGAATACCGGGATTAAAGCTCTGGATACCGTCTCCTTTGAAATCAACCCTGGGGAGACTGTGGTTTTTATGGGAAAAACAGGTTCCGGAAAATCTACTGTGGCGTTATTATTGGAACGATTAATAGAACCCGATTCAGGGACTATTTATATTGATGACAAGCCCCTGCAGGAACATAATCTGGAATTGGTACGGAATAAGACAGGCTATGTCCCTCAGGAGAGTTTTCTGTTCTCCGATACTATATTTAATAATATTGCCTACGGAGTTGAATATCCCACTTTGGAACAAGTTATAAAATACGCTAAACAGGCTGAAATCCACTCTAATATTATGGGATTTAAAGAACAATACCGAACAGAAGTAGGAGAGAGGGGAATTACGCTTTCCGGAGGACAAAAACAACGGATTTCCATTTCCAGAGCACTTATTAAGAACCCTGTACTGTTCTTGTTTGATGATAGCCTGTCTGCCGTCGATACGGAAACCGAAGAAAAAATATTAGCCAATATAAAGAGCGAAACGAATAATAGGACTACCGTAATAATCACTCACAGAGTATCTTCGGCAAAAAACTCAGACCGAATCATCGTCCTGGAGGGCGGAAGAATAAAGGAGGCAGGTTCCCATAAAGAACTACTTGCCACAGGAGGATTTTATTCAGAATCATATAAAAAACAGATAACCGAAAAACAATCATAAAAAACAATTGTAATTATACAAGTATTTTTTTATACTTTTGCTCCGTTTAAATATAAGATATTAGTATTTATATTTTTACCGTTCATAGGCAATAAAAACTAAAACATAAATATGATGAATGATTTTGAAAATGTAGAGAAGAAAGAAAATGAAATTTTCTCTAAAGTGTTAAGAGCCGGAAAAAGAACTTACTTTTTTGATGTAAGAGAGACCAAAGCAGGAGATTATTACTTAACAATTACCGAAAGTAAAAAGAATGTCTCTGATGAAGGAGCTTTGGGATTCAAGAAATTTAAAATCTATTTGTATAAAGAAGATTTTAAAAACTTTAAAGATATTTTGGAAGAAACCACCTCTTTTATCGTAAGAGAAACCGGAGAAAAGGTTATCTCAGAAAGGCATAGAGATGACTTTCATCTACAATCGGAAGAAAACAAGGAACCTCAAAATTCTGCAAGTATCTCGTCGTCTAACTACACTAACGTAGATTTTGAAGACATTTAACATCCGGACTGTTAAAATAAATACAAGTAAGAAATCACACCCTATGCAGATATTTTAATAGTATCTGCATTTTTTGTGCGAAAATTATCGTTATTTCATAATTTTAGAGGAAATGTTGCCCTTGTCTTTTTAACTTTTCTTTAACACACTTCACGGAATAGTTAAACTTATCTAAAAAACGTTAAAGTGAATCGTTTTTCACTCTATGCTTACTATTTTTGATAGGTGAAAAAATAATATGAACCTAATTTACACTGTTCCATATGAAGTCATTATTAAAGCTGTTTACTGTTGTTCTTATAATATCTGCGACCACTACTTCCTGTGTATCTAACTACGTAGTAAGTAACAACAATTCCAAATATCCGTCAACCTACAAATTGTTGGCATCTCATAATCCAAAATCTCCTAAAGGAGCCAAAGGTCCTAATGCTGCTGTTGACGAGAAAAAATTGGTCTCGGAAAAAAATCGTTTAGCAGAAAATAAGACCTCTGTAGAAAAGAGCAATATCCATGCCGAAAAAGAATTTAGCGATGTTCAAAACCTGATTAGAGAAGCTAGAACCTATTTAGGTACTCCTTATCGCTATGGAGGGACAACCAGAAACGGTATTGACTGTTCTTCTTTTGTTCAGCATGTATTCGATGCTTTTGATATACTTTTACCTCGTACGTCATCATTACAATCACAAAAAGGAACACGTGTTTCCAAAGGAGAACTGAAAAAGGGTGATTTGATATTTTTCTCTCACTCTCCGAGGAGTAGAATTTCTCATGTGGGAATTGTAGAAAGCATAAGTCCAGAGGGAGAAATATTTTTTATTCATGCCTCTTCTTCTCAGGGAGTTACTATCACTTCCCTCGATACGGCTTATTGGAAAGCAAGATTCAGAGCCGGAAAAAGAATCCTGAACCCAGCAGTAGTAGAGGATAATTCACAGGAAATTCAGGAACCCCAAAATGAAGAAGCAGAAGTGAATTTAGTGAAGGTTTCTTTTTGAGGAATTTCCTGACCGTTGACTATTCGAGCCCCTATTTTGGTATTGCAAAATTTATAAAATGCTGATTTTCAGCCGATTATCAGTCCTGCCTTTCAGGCAGCCACTTGTTGGGGTGGATATTCTTCCGCAGGTCGGTGACCTACGGTTATGAAAATCAAGCCTTTCAGGCTTCTGCTTGCGACACATATTTTTAATATTACAAAACAAGGCTCCTGAAAGTGTTAAAATCAGGAAATTTATTATAACTTTGCAAAAATAAAATAAAAGGGGTGCTGTTTAACAAAACGGCTGAGATTATACCCGATGAACCTGGGCAAGTAATGTTGCCAAGGGAAATCTTAGATAAAGGTTTCAAAATGTAATTTGGAATCTTTTTAGTTACTAATCAGAGTATCCCCTTTTTTATATTAATATAATCATATGAAAAAAAGGGTTTTTATTTTTTTAAGTGTACTCGTTGGAGGCTGTTCGGCAGCTCAGGAGAAAAAAGATTCATTAATCGAAATTCAGGAAATCATTGTTACCGGTAGGGCACCTGTTAGTAAGGAGCGCATCTCCGGAAAATCATTGGAGGGGAAAAATCTGGGACAGGATATACCCATTTTACTGAAGAATAATTTATCTGTTGTTTCTACATCAGATGCGGGTGCGGGAGTAGGCTATACCGGGATACGAATTAGAGGCAGCGACCAGACCCGTATCAATGTTACCCTGAACGGAGTTCCGATAAACAACGCCGAATCTCAGGGACCTTTTTGGATTAATATGCCCGATTTGGCTTCTTCGGTATCAGCCCTTACGATACAAAGAGGAGTAGGCACTTCCACTGAGGGTACGGGTTCTTTTGGCGGAAGTGTTAATGTGCAAACTCAAACGCCGTCTGACGAGCCATACTTCCAAACGGGACAATCCATCGGGTCGTTTAAAACTCATAAACATACTTTTGGACTTGGTACGGGAAAATTTTTTAACGATGCTCTGGCAATTGATGCCCGCATTTCTTTTATTAAATCGGACGGGTATATAGACAGGGCATTCTCAGACCTGTTTTCCTATTATGCACACGGTGTTTATGCAAAGAATGATACGAAAATAGGGGTTATGACTTTCGGAGGGAAAGAAAAGACCTATCAGGCATGGAACGGAATAGATGCCGAAACGATGAAAGTAAGACGAACATCTAATTCCTGTGGGGCTATTTATGATGATAAGGGCGATATAACCGGATACTACAACAACGAAACCGATAATTATAATCAGGAGCATTATCATTTATATGTTGACCAAAAACTGGATAAAAACTGGAGGTTTAATTCAACGTTGTTTTATACTAAGGGAAAGGGATATTATGAGGAATATAAACAAAACTCCGAATTGGCAAATTACCGATTGGAAGATATAAACATCGGGGGTGAAACCATAACTCAAACAGACCTGATAAGAAGGCAGTGGCTGGATAATGACTTTTACGGAATTATGACCCGGTTTGCAGGGAATATGGGCAGATGGAATTTAGAAATAGGCGGGAGTGCAAACAGTTATATCGGCTATCATTACGGAAAAGTTATCTGGGCAAATTATTTTTCAAACGGGACGTTTGACCATGAATACTATCGGAATAAGGCTGAAAAAAATGAGGTATCCGGATATGTGAAAACGTTGTATGATCTTACGGAACATTGGGAGGTTTTCGCAGATGTTCAATACAGGAATATTCATTATAACGGACATGATGTTCCCGGAGGAGAGAGTGTTTTTAAGAACGGAGGGGCTATAGAATTTCATGAAAACTATAATTTCATCAATCCGAAAACAGGAATTTCTTATAAACTGAACGGAGGTAATATATACCTTACTTACGGGTTAGCGCAGAGAGAACCGAGCCGGGATGATATTCTGGATAATGAAAATGTAAGGGCGGAACTTATGCATAATGTTGAGTTCGGAATACAACAAAATTTATCTCAATTTTCTTATTCGGCGAACTGGTACGGCATGTATTATATTGACCAGCTGGTTTTAAGTGGGAAAATTAATGATGTAGGTAATTTTATCCGGGAGAACAGTGGGAAAAGTTTCAGAACGGGGATTGAACTTTCTGTCGGATACCAACTTACTACTAAGCTCCAAATCACTGCAAACTCAACTGTAAGCATTAATAAAAATATTGATTTTAAGAAGGAAACGGATACGGGAATTATACTTATAGGAAATACGGATATTGCTTTCTCTCCCAACTATATAGGGAACCTTACCGCAGAATGGAAACCTGTGAAAAACCTCACCGGAAGATGGCTTAACCAATATGTAAGCAGTCAGTACTTATCAAATGAAAACCCAAAAAACGGAAAATTAGACGGATATTTTACTTCCGATCTGGTTATTGAATACTCGCCGAAGTTATTCAATATAAAAAACTTTAGCCTGAAACTGGTGGCGAATAACCTGTTTGATAATGAATATGAAAATAATGGATATTATTATGGCGAAACTCCTTATTATTACCCTCAGGCAGGGTTTAACTTTTTAACCGGAATAAACATTAAATTCTGATATTAAGGCGGGGAGATGTGAGCAGTAACATAAAATAAACCATAAAATAATTGATTATGTTTGTTTAAATATCTACTTTTGTATCCTAAGTTTTTAATATGAACCATCTAACCTTATTGCTATTGGTGTTTTTTTCATTCACGGTGTTTGGGCAGGAAAAAAATATAATAGAGTGGAAGAGCGTACAACAGGCAGACAGTGTGCAACGCAGCGGAGACAAAAGATTGTTGTTTATGGATGTATACACTGACTGGTGCGGGCCTTGTAAATTAATGGATAAACATACGTTTAACCATGAGCAGGTAGCAGGTTATGTTAATGAAAATTTTATTCCGGTAAAATTTAACGCCGAATCCGAAGAAGATGTCATATTTAAAGGAAAAAAGTATAAATGGGTTTCCAACGGAAGGAGCGGGATACAATCTCTGGCGTATTTTGTTTTAGGAGGGCAATTACGCTATCCATCCATAGCTTTAGTAAACGACAGAGGAGAAACGCTAACGGTTATTTCAGGATATTTTCAGGCTGAGGACTTTTTAGATATAATTAAAGACGTAAAGAGACAGATAGACGAACAATCCGCTAAGGAGTAGCGATAAAAGCTCCGTCTTTCCCGGTGACCCATAAACCCGGTTTTTCGTCTTTTACCTTACTTGTGTTTGCACTTCCGGAAAAGATAATATTTTTAAAATTACTTTTTTCTAAGTTCACCCTCGAACTTCCGGATGTAACTACATAATCCACCGCACCGGCAATATTTGTGTTATTTTTATTCAAAATCTGTATGGTGCGGGATTTCCATTTGTATATCTTCCGATAATCTATGTCTTTATATTCTACCTTTTTTATCCGTTCCCCTGTAATATACGGATCTATAACATAGGACTTTATCCTGTTTAGGTCATCTCCTTTATCTTTCATCACCAAGAGTTCTTTACCGTTCCTTAATCCCAACAAGAAATTTTTATTATAGAAAACCACAAGATTTTCTTTCCGTGAAAACATGTAATCATTAACCAAACGATTCATTTGAAAGATAACCAGACAAATAAGGAACGGATATACATTTTTTAAGGCAGGTTTACATAAAAAATATCTTAATAAAACAAAGGCAAGAGCTAAAGATACCAGTTCTGTCAGGCTTAGAGAGATATTTTTAAACAAGAAGAAATCTACGGAGGAAATCCAATGGGTGCTGTCTATCAATATCCTGACCAAAAAATCATAGAACGCAGAATAATGAATTTGAAAAGCCTCCGGAAGGAAAATAACCAATAATTCCAGTAAAGAAGAATACATTATCACAACAGTATAAGGAATCAGCAAAATATTAGCAGGGATGGATAACAGGGAGAACTGGTGAAAGTAATACAAGACGAAAGGCATGGTTCCCAACTGTGCAGCCAGAGTTAAAGACATCGGTTCCATAATGTAGGAATTCACTTTCTTATTCTTTGTTTTTAGATACTTCATTACCCAGGGGGTCAGCCACGCTATAAAAAATACCGATATGTAACTTAGCTGAAATCCGATGGAGTAAACTTCATATGGGTCATACACCAAAATAAGGATAGCAGAAAGAGATAAACTGTGGTAAATATTGGGAATCCGTTTTAACAGTTCAAAAGCGTAGTATATGGTAATCATCAGGCAGGAGCGGGATACCGAAGAAGATAGTCCTACCGAACAGCCAAACAGCCACACAAATATCAAAGAGATTATAATTACCGCCTTTCTGTTCTTCCGCCCCAAAAACAGATAAAGAATACCTAATACCGTCCCGAAGATAAAAGCAACATGCATTCCGGATATAGCTATCAGATGCATGATTCCGGATTTAGAATATGCCTCAATAGTATCTCTTTTCATTTCTGAGCGGTCTCCGAGTAAAAAAGCCTTTAAAAATTCCTTTGAATCAGAACTTAAAATAGATTTATCAACCTGCCGTATTACCATCTGGTTAAAATTCTTAATCCGATACTTAAATGAAGAATGGGATTTTTTAGAGATAATTTTTTCTACTTTTCCTGTCCGTAAGATGTAATTCCTCTCCAGATATTTCTTATAATCAAATTGATGAGGATTCAGCGGGGGAAACGGCTCCTGAATTTTTACACATAATTTATACTCATTTCCCAAGATAAAAACAGAATCAAATTGAGCTTTATCTGCCAGCAATAATATTTTACCCGAAGAATGAATAAACTTATTTTTATATGAAATTGACCTTACTTCCGCTATATATCTTCTGTTCTTCTCGGTCGAATTATTTTGCTCCTTTACAAATACCGAAATATACTGCAATTTATCCTTCTCTTCAAAATTAACGTAATGATTTTCAGGAATATAAGTATTCACGCCTGTTAATAATGCCCCCAGCAGCACCCAGCAAATCAGGATTATCACGGAAAATAGTATGCGGAACCGTACCTTAAGGACGATATATATCAAAAATAAGATTAATATTCCCAAAAATACAAGAAACGGAATAAAAGGAACAGGAATATAGGAATGCAAAAATATTCCGGAAATCAATGCCGGTAAATAAAACACATACGGATGTTTGCCAATATCCATGCTCTACATCAGTTTTTAAACAAATTTTTTCTTCCTGTAAATTTTCTCTACCCGATGGATATATTTTAATTTAATAAAGTCAAAAAGACCTAATACTTTTATATTATTCTCTCCCCTCGTTATTAGTTGCAAATATATTAATAAAAAACATAAACTCATCTAAACTTTTAGGTATATATATCTAAAATTCAGGCTGAAGATTCGCAGGAAGATTGTTTAGGGGAGGCGCATTGTTAAAATCAGGAAATAAAGAAACCCGCTCTATAAACGGGTTTGATGGCGATCCGGACGGGACTCGAACCCGCGACCTCCGCCGTGACAGGGCGGCATTCTAACCAACTGAACTACCGGATCTCTTTTTAGTACTTAATTTCAGTATTTTTTAGTGGTGCAAAGATAGAACCATTTTTTTATTCTACAAACTTTTTATCTGAAAAAATTATGTTTTTCCTTATCCAAACTGAGTTCAGTTTAAACCGCATTATATCTACGTTTAATTGAGACTGTTCACAGTCCGGTGAAAATAAAAAGTAGTCAGGGACAAATTTTATGCATAATTTTACAACCTGATAAGCATTAGTTAAAAAATTCTTATTAAATGAAATTTCTTACCGAATATAGAAACCCTGAATTAGTAAAACATTATCTTTCGGAGATAGAAAAAACGGCAACCCGGAATTGGGAAATCATGGAGATATGCGGAGGGCAAACCCATTCCTTAGTAAAAAACGGATTGTTGGAATTATTGCCGGAACGGATCAGCATGATTCATGGGCCTGGATGTCCGGTTTGTGTAACCCCTGTCTCATTGATTGACAAAGCCATTGCCTTAATGGAGCAGGATGTTATCCTTTGTTCCTTCGGGGATATGGTTCGTGTGCCGGGCAGTAAAAAGAGTTTGCTTCAGGCTAAAGCCGAAGGAGGAGACCTGCGCATATTGTATTCCCCTCTGGAAGCCATAAATATTGCCAAAAACAACCCGCATAAAGAAGTAGTTTTCTTTGCCGTAGGCTTTGAAACCACAGCACCCGGCAATGCCCTTGCTGTTATACATGCACAGAAATTGCGCCTGACTAATTTCTCACTACTGGTCTCCCATGTTTTGGTAATTCCGGCTATGGAAGCCATTCTGGATGATAAATTTTGTCGGATTAATGCATTTTTAGGCGCAGGACATGTTTGCACCATTACAGGATTACAGGAATATTATCCTCTTGCCGAAAAATACAAAATTCCTATCGTGGTTTCCGGCTTTGAACCTGCGGACTTATTATTTTCCATTCTCCGTGCCGTAACTCAGTTGGAAAGAGGAGAATATAAGGTAGAGAACTGTTACAAAAGATGGGTAAAAGAAGAAGGAAATATTCCCGCTAAAAAAGTAATGAACGAGATTTTTGAGATTGGAGAACAAGAATGGCGTGGAATAGGCAAAATCCCTGACAGTGGTTTGGTTATAAGAGAAAAATATAATACTTTTGATGCAGCGAAGAAATTTTCCATTCGAACTCAAAGTATAAGAACAGATAAAAACTGTATTGCAGGAGATATATTAAGAGGAAATAAAAAACCCTTTGAATGCCCCGAATTTGGGAGATCCTGTAAACCGACTAATCCTTTGGGAGCACCTATGGTTTCTTCGGAAGGAGCTTGTGCCGCTTATTTTAATTACTATTCATAAAACCGATTATGCTGGGATTTTTTATAACTTTATATGCCGGATTAGAACATGCCTTTGAAACAGACCACTTATTAGCAGTCAATAATCTGGTCACGAACCGGAATAAGATAACCCATGCCGCTAAGGACGGAATTTTCTGGGGAATCGGTCATACACTCACTATTTTTTTAGTAGGAATCCTGATGATTTTACTAAAATATAACATAAGCGAGCAGATATTCCATTACTTTGAAGCTACTGTCGGGTTGATGTTGATAAGTCTCGGTATCTGGCGGGTACTAAAACTGAATTATGCCAAAAAACAGAATCTGGAGCTTATTACAGATAACGGAAAACATTCACCACATCACAAAGCAGCTCTGGGGGTGGGAATGGTTCACGGCTTAGCCGGAAGCGGAGCTTTGGTCGTTCTCGTATTAACCCAAATGAGTTCAGCAGCGGAGGGGTTCTCTTATATCCTTATTTTCGGTGTAGGTTCCATTTTAGGAATGTTTCTCGCTGCCGGATTATTCAGTATTCCATTTAGCAAAAACCTGATGAGGTCGGAAAAACTCCAATTTGCCCTTATCCTGATTTCATCCCTTCTTTGTGTCTTTTACGGAAGTTACGTAGTATATGAGAATTTAACAGCGTAAATTCAACCAAAGAATGCAACAATTGACTAAATCATCACATAAAACGCAGCATTTGTTTTTTTAGAATTTGGGCGTGCCCCCAGCGGGTCGGGCTATCCGTGTAGAGGCTGTCCAAAAAGTCAAAGCAGTCTCTTTCTTATTCGGATACCTGATGGAATCATGGTGTCGATTATGCGATTCTCAGAGGGTTCGCCGACCTTTTTGGACAGCCTCTGTGGGCTTTCCACTACTATCCCTCACGCAGCCAGGTTCCTTATTCATTCATTGCCCTATATCCCAATCAGGATTGTAGAGACGTCCCAATTTGGGCGTCTCCACGTTATAATTGTTGAACGATTCGGGCGTCTCTACAATCTCATCCTATTGCAGGCGCAAGCAATCCGAAATATACGGTTTTTTATCTAAATGCACAACAAGTTTAGTGAGCATAAATTTAGAATAACTGTGAAATATTTTAGAAATATATAATAAAAGTAAACAGATTTTTTTTATCTTTATCGAATAAAACTTAAGACATGAAAAAAGGCTGTTTGAATTTTACGATGACGACAAACAGATAGTAATAAAAAGAATAACCGCTCTTTATTTGGGCATTAAAACATATATAAATTATGAAGCCAAAATTTTTCAGTAAGATAGCCTTAACCATGATGATGACAGCGACAATAGTAATGACCGCACACCCATCTGATAACAATCTCGAACCTGACACAGTAACGGTTTCTCCCGATGTATATGTCGCAGGCTACTATACTAACACTTCAGATAAAGAGGTAGCCGTCCTGTGGAAAAACGGTGTGCAGCAAGATTTAACCGATGGCACAAGCCATGCTCGTGCCTGTTCCGTATACGTATCGAGCAATGATGTATATGTAGCAGGTTATGTATATAACGCTTCAAACGATGGGGTAGCTACCCTGTGGAAAAACGGCGTGCCACAGGATTTGACCGATGGCACAAGCCAAGCCCATTCCGTATACGTATCGGGTAGCGATGTGTATGTGGTGGGCTACGAGCAAGGTTCAGCTACTTTGTGGAAAAACGGCGTGCAGCAGGATTTGACCGATGGCGAATACACTGCGTCAGCCAATTCCGTATTCGTATCGAGCAACGATGTATATGTAGCAGGTCATGATGGCTATGGACCTGTGCTATGGAAAAACGACGTAAGGCAAACGCTCCCCGATAATTATAATGGTGGTGAAGCCCATTCCGTATACGTATCTGGCTCTGATGTATATGTGGCAGGAGCAAGAATAATCATTACCGGTAACCGTACCGATTCCCCCATTGAAAAAAAACCATTGTTCTGGAAAAACGGAGCGGAGCAAACCCTCCCTACCACAGGGACAAGGTATGCGGGATTCTCTTCCGTATTTGTATCGGGCAGTGATGTATATGTCGCAGGTGATGATGACCACAAGCCCGTGCTATGGAAAAACGGCGTAAAGCAAACCCTTCCCGCCACAGGTTCTGCTTCTGCCTCTTCCGTATTTGTGTCGGGCAGTGATGTATATGTAGCAGGTCGTGATGACGACAAGCCCGCCTTATGGAAAAACGCCGTAAAACAAACCTTTCCCTCCATAGGTCGTCCATATGCTTCTGCCACTTCCGTATTTGTGAAATAACTGCTCTTTATTTGGGCATTAAACATATATAAATTATGAGATCAAAATTTTTTAGTAAGATAATCTTAGCCGTGATGATGACAGCGGCAGTAGTAATGACCGCACATCCGTCTGATGACGACCTCGCACCTGCAGGCATAATTGTTTCTCCCTCCGTACTTGAGTTGCATGTGGGTGACAAGCAAACCCTTACGGCAGAGGTAACCCCTGCTGATGCACCCAACAAAAACGTAACATGGGGCAGCATCAATAACTATGTTGCCACCGTTAACCCTCTCACAGGCGAAGTTAGGGCAGTAGCCATAGGCAAGACTATTATTACCGCCAGAGCCAACGGAGAAATAGGCTTTTGTGTGATCACCGTTTCTCCCCATGTATATGTGGCAGGCTACTACGCTAACGATTCGAATGTACAGGTAGCCACCCTGTGGAAAAACGGCGTGCCACAGGATTTGACCGATGGCAAAGGCCATGCTCGTGCCGAATCCGTGTTCGTATATGGCAACGATGTATATGTCGCAGGCAATGCCGGCGGTGCCGTGCTATGGAAAAACGGCGTAAAGCAAACTCTTTCCGGGTCGTCAGCCTCTTTCGTATTCGTATCGGATGGCGGTGACGTATATGTAGCAGGTCAGGATGTTGACAACAAGCCCGTGCTGTGGAAGAACGGAGTAAAGCAAACCTTTCCCCCCACAGGTACAGACGAAGCGTTTGCCAATTCCGTATTCGTATATGGCAACGATGTATATGTAGCGGGTTATGGTCATGATAAGAGGACAAGAGCAATACCATTATTATGGAAAAACGGCGAGCTGCAAACGCTTGATTACAACAAAGACTCGGTGTTCGCTCATACCGTATTCGTATCAAACAACGATGTATATGTGGCAGGTTATGACGGCGACAATGCCGTGCTGTGGAAAAACGGCGTGCAGCAGATCCAGCACAAAGGCTCTGCGTTAGGCTATTCCGTATTTGTATCGGGCGGTGATGTATATGTGACAGGTATAATTGCCAACGATGCCGTACTGTGGAAAAACGGAGTAAAGCAAATCCTTCCCAGTGATGGAGGGGAAGCCTTTGCCGTATTTGTATCGGGCAGCGATGTATATGTGACAGGTTATGATGACAGTAAGCCCGTGCTATGGAAAAACGGTGTAAAGCAAACCCTGAGTACTAACAGGGGCATTGCACTTTCCGTATTTGTGGAATAACAGCTCTTTATTTGGGGCATTAAACATATATAAATTATGAAACCAAAACTTTTTCGTAAGATTGCCGTAGTCATGATGATGACAGCGGCAGTAGTAATGACCGCCCGCCCGTATGATTCTGGTGACAACGACTTGGCACCGGACATGGAAGCAGGCGTAACCGTTTCGTCCGCCACACTTGAGTTGTATGTGGGCGACAAGCAGACCCTTACGGCAGAGGTAACCCTTGCCGATGTAGCAGATAAAACCCTAACATGGAGCAGCAGCAACACCGATGTAGCCACCGTTGACCCCGCCACAGGCGAAGTTACGGCAGTAGCCACAGGTACGGCTATTATTACCGCTACGGCAGCCAATGACAAAACAGGCAGTTGTACGATCACCGTTTCTCCCGATGTATATGTGGCAGGCTATGCTGACAGTAACAATTCAATACAGATAGCTGCTTTGTGGAAAAACGGAGTGTGGCATGCTTTGACCAACGGAACAAACGCTGCTTATGCCAAATCTGTTTACGTATCGGGCAATGACGTATATGTCGCAGGTGAGGATGACAACAAGCCCGTGTTGTGGAAAAACGGTGTGGTGCAAGTTCTCCCCCATATAAAATGGGGGTCAGCCTATTCCGTATACGTATCGGGCAGCGATGTATATAT
The DNA here is from genome assembly GCA_031273305.1 of Flavobacteriaceae bacterium. Taxonomy (GTDB): domain Bacteria; phylum Bacteroidota; class Bacteroidia; order Flavobacteriales; family Weeksellaceae; genus Apibacter. The sequence continues at coordinate 496 of JAISSC010000161.1, read as the reverse complement.
TGCAGGTGAGAATAGCTATATACCCGCCCTGTGGAAAAACGGAGTAAAGCAAGCCCTGAATGCCGGCTATGGATCAGCCAAATCTGTTTACGTATCGGGCAGTGACGTATATGTGGCAGGCGAGGATAACTACAAGCCTGTGCTATGGAAAAACGGCGTAAAACAAATCTTGAGCAACGATGGTGGTGTAGCCCAGTCCGTGTTCATATCGGGCACTGATATATATGTCGTAGGCGATGACGATTCCGGTGCCGTGCTATGGAAAAACGGCGTAAAACAAGCCTTACCTTCCACAAGCTGGGCATCAGCCCATTCCGTATACGTATCTGGCACTGATGTATATGTCGCAGGTCGTGACGATTCCGGTGCCGTGTTGTGGAAAAACGGTGTACAGCAAGCCCTCTATGGGGTGTCAGCCCGGTCTGTATTTGTATCGGGCAGTGATGTATATGTCGCAGGTGAGAATAGCAACAAGCCCGTGTTGTGGAAGAACGGC
>JAISSC010000177.1 GCA_031273305.1 Flavobacteriaceae bacterium | reverse complement strand
CCTCAAAGAAAAGGATGAACCCTTAAAAGGAGGTTCCTTTAGGATTTTAGCCACTATTTGTGGAGGTCTGGTTTTTGTCGGATTTATCGGAGCCTTAAAAGGATATCAGCAAATTGATTTTCCCGCTGACCCGGACAGCCAGATTGGATTAACCAAAAATTTAGGATATTTACTATTTAGTAAATACGTCCTGCCATTTGAATTAGCAGGAATTTTGTTTTTGGCAGCCTTAGTAGGAGCCGTAATGATTGGAAAAAAAGATTTATAACAACATAATTTTTAATTTCTTGAAATAAAAAAAGAAATGGTAAACAGTTTATTTCAGAGCATACCGATAGATTATTTTATATACTTATCCGCTTTGCTCTTTTGTATAGGGATCACGGGAGTATTAGTAAGAAGAAATGCTATTATCATCTTAGGCTGTATAGAGCTGATGTTAAACTCCGTTAATCTGTTACTGGCAGCATTCTCTGCCTATAAAGGAGATGCCGACGGACAGATCTTGGTTTTCTTCATCATGGTCGTTGCCGCAGCTGAAGTAGCCGTCGGATTGGCTATTATCACGCTGTTATACAGAAACACGCGTTCCGTAGATGTAAGTTTATTTAATAGATTAAAGGGATAAAGTAGATATGGAAAATATAATTTATTTAATACCTGTTTTACCTCTGATAGGGTTTATTATATGCGGACTTTTCGGAAGTAAATTGCCGAAGTCGGCAGTGGGGCTAATTGCTAATTTAGTGGTGGTAATCCCTTTTATCTTATCCATTTATTTATTTTTCAACTTCGTTGAACCGATAAAAGCTAATGCCTTTACATGGTTTTCAGTAGAAAACTTTAAAGTAGACTTCGCTTTCCATATAGACCAGTTGTCACTAATAATGATGATGATCGTTACCGGAATAGGAGCACTGATTCATTTATACTCCATCGGATATATGCATGAAGATGAAGGTTTTCATAAATTCTTTTCCTACCTGAACCTGTTTATCTTCTCCATGCTTTTATTAGTAATGGGAAGTAATTTTTTAATTCTTTTTATAGGTTGGGAAGGAGTAGGATTCTGTTCTTACCTGCTTATCGGGTTCTGGTATAAAAATAAAGAATACGGATATGCCGCCAGAAAAGCCTTTGTAATGAACCGTATAGGAGATTTAGGTTTATTGGTCGGAATCTTTTTAATAGCCTTTTACTTCGGAAGTATCGAATATACGGACATCACGGCAAACATAGATAAATTTGCCCTTAATGACCCTGTTATAATAGCCGCTACTATTTTCTTATTTATCGGAGCAATGGGAAAATCCGCCCAGATTCCTTTATATACATGGTTGCCCGATGCTATGGCAGGTCCCACTCCGGTGTCGGCACTGATTCACGCCGCCACGATGGTTACCGCCGGAATCTATCTCGTGATACGTTCCAATGCCCTTTATAACTTAGCTCCCTTTACTCTGGATTTTATTTTGTATATCGGGTTAGCAACCTCAATTTTAGCCGCATTTATCGCAATAAGACAAAATGACATCAAAAAAGTATTAGCCTATTCAACAGTCTCCCAATTAGGCTTGATGTTTATAGCCTTAGGGGCAGGAGCCTATACCACAGCATTATTCCATGTCACTACCCATGCCTTTTTTAAAGCCCTTTTATTCTTAGGCGCAGGAAGCGTAATCCATGCGATGAGCGGAGAGCAGGATATGAGATACATGGGAGGATTGAAAAAGAAAATACCGATAACTTACTGGACATTCTTAATCGGCACTCTGGCTATATGCGGAATACCGCCTCTGGCAGGAATGTTTTCCAAAGATGAAATTCTGGTTGCCGTTTGGGAAAAGAATAAGATAATTTGGGGATTAACCTTATTTTCAGCAGCATTGACCTGCATTTATATGTTCAGGTTAGTGTTCCTTGCCTTCTTTGGAGACTTTAAAGGAACAAAAGAACAAAAAGAACATATCCATGAAAGCCCGTCAATAATGACCATTCCCCTGATACTATTGGCTGTCCTGACTGTCATAGGAGGAATATTGAATTTACCTCATTATCTGGGAGAAGGAATTTCTCAAAAGATGGAACATTGGCTAAATCCCATATACACAGGCTTACATCCACACACAGAACCTCCGCTTACGACAGAAATGGAAATGATATTGTTAGGAATAACATTGGCGGTAGTAGCCATAGTATCATTTGCAACCTATAATAAATACGTTGTTAGAAAAGCACAGGCAGATATTGTAGAGAATTTGTCCGGATGGGAAAAACTTTCCGCCCATGCAGCCTATATAAATGAATTATATGACGAAATTATTGTAAATCCTACCCTGAATCTGGGAAAATTCCTTAAAAATATAGTAGATAGATACATTATAAACGGAATAGTAGAAGGAGTAGCAAAAACAGTAAGAGGAGGAGGGAATATCCTCAGGTTGGTACAAAATGGAAATGTGGAATTTTATATTTTTGCCATGTCCGCAGGAATAATTATTCTATTATTAGTTTCAGGATTTTTAAGTCATTAAATAAAAAACAAAATAAAGTAAAAAGATAAAATGTTAACCTTAGCGATACTACTTTTACCCATCATCGGATCAGGATTGTTATTTGCCTCACGAGGTTCTAATTCAAAATATTTAGCTTTAAGCGTAGCCATAGTTGAGTTTATACTGACAGCCTTTCTTTGGTACGGATTCAAAGCAGGTTCCGGTGTTCAGTATGAGATCGGACAAGGACTTTCCTTTTCTCACGTAGGCTCAACCCTACATTTCGGAATAGACGGACTTTCCCTGTTAATGCTCCTACTGACCAATACCCTAACGCCAATCATTATATTTTCAGCTTTCAAAGATGAACGTCCCTCAGGTTTTTATGCCCTTATCTTATTGATGCAGTTCGGTCTGGTAGGACTTTTTACCTCACTGGACGGATTACTGTTTTATATCTTTTGGGAAGTAACGCTGGTTCCGATCTGGTTTATATGCGGATTATTCGGTACAGGAGAAAACAGATTAAAAGTTAATTTTAAATTTTTTATCTATACATTCTTAGGCTCGCTATTCATGCTGGTGGCTCTTATCTATGTTTATTTACAGGCGGGTTCATTTGATTTGCAGGCATTATATTCCGCAGAAATATCTCCGGAAGCACAGACGGTTATTTTCTGGATGTTTTTCCTTGCTTTCGCCATTAAATTACCCATATTTCCGTTTCATACATGGCAGGCAGATACCTATGCTATGGCTCCGACACAAGGCTCCATGCTGTTAGCCGGAATCATGTTAAAAATGGGAGTCTTCGGGATGATAAAATATCTTTTACCCCTAACTCCGGAGGCGGTAGGAGGAATTTCAGGTTTTGTAGCTTTGGGATTGTCCGTCATAGGGATTGTATATGCCTCTTTAATTGCCGTTGTTCAGAAAGACATCAAACGTCTGATAGCCTTTTCATCTATGGCTCATGTCGGTTTGATTGCGGCAGGGATTTTCTCCGGTGCGATTGTAACCTTACATAATGGTATCGACACAACCGGAATAGAAGGAGCATCCGTTCAGATGTTGGCTCACGGAGTAAATGTAGTAGGGTTTTTTTATGTAGCAGATATATTGACGAAGAGGTTCGGAACCCGCGATTTGACAAAAATGGGAGGATTGGCTTCTAAAGCACCGGTTTTTGCCGTTTTATTCATGATTATCTCCATTGCTACTATGGCTGTTCCTCTAACCAATGCCTTTATAGGAGAATTTTTATTACTGAAAAGTATCTTTACCCTAAGTACGTGGGTTGTGATCTTTGCAGGATTAACCCTGATTTTAAGCGCAGTCTATACAACCAAAATGTATGGAATGTCAATGTTTGGGAAAGGAGATAAAGAGTTTCTGGAAAAGCAACAGGATATTTCCATAGGGACAAAAACAGGATTGGGAATTTTAGCCTGTCTGATCTTAGTTTTCGGTATATATCCACAACCGTTAATATCCCTTTCCTCAGAAACGGCAACTCAAATTTTAACCCTGCTGTCACTTAAATAAAAATCGGTGATAAATAAAAAACGGAACAGAATAAGATAATCCTATTTCTGTTTTTTTAAGATTAATCGAATATTTCCCGACTTAACCACTTTAAAAAACATAATTTTGCAACTACGTGACGGTCAAAAAACAGGACATAACCCTCTCATTTCCATCTAACTAACCACCACCTCTCCCCATATCCCAAAAAAAATCCTCAAAAATTCGGATAATAAAGATTAAAATTATTAAATTGCGAGTATGAATAAAATCATAAATTTGGGGTAGAGATGCAAAATAAAGAATCTTAGTCGACC
>JAISSC010000149.1 GCA_031273305.1 Flavobacteriaceae bacterium | reverse complement strand
TTTGCTCAAAGAACGCATACTTCAAACCAATATTGAGTTGGTTAAAAGCGATGTTCGTCCCTTTATCAAGAATCCTGCGGAAATGGATATTTGGAGTACGGATTATTTCTTGCAACTTAGTGATATGTTGAAATTTGTTTGAATAAATACGTATAACTATTTCTTCGCCCTCCAAAGTGTCGACGCCCAAGGCCACGAAAGCCTCGCCCGCTTCGCCTGCGGCGGCAGATAAAAAGAGAGATAAAGATAAGGCAATGCAATATTTGTCTTATCTTTGTTCGGTTTTTACATTTTGTCAGGTCTTATCTTATGTAGTAAAGATGGTTTTGTTTGAAAATATAACAATAGATAACTTCAAGTCGATCAAGCATATTGAGTTGAATGATTGCAGGCGTATCAACCTGTTTATAGGCAGGCCCAATGTGGGGAAAAGCAATATGCTGGAAGCCTTGTCGCTGTTTAGTTTGCCGTATCTCAAGTATTCCAGAAAGAAAACACTCCGCTCGTTTATCAGGATAGAAAATGACGCGGAATTGTTTTACGACGGAAATACGGAAGAACCGGCAAGCGTGGAGGTGGAAGCCCGTGGCAAGGTGATAAACAAGGTTTCGGCCAATCTGAAGTATCAGGAACTGCGCGTAACGGAAAAGCCGGAAACGGGGCCTAAAATCCCTGTTAAAAGCTATTTCTTCCCCTCTAAATTTGAGAAGGGAAAGCTATCGGTTGATTTCTTGCTTCCTCCCCATGGCGATAATTTAATGGACATAGTGAACAGATTATCCCAACTGCCAAAAGAATTGAAGGATATCTTCAATGATTACGGTTTGAAATACGTATTTGATACCACCAATCAGGAAATAAAAGTAATAAAAGAGACCAGCCCGGAAAAAATTTCCCTGATACCTTTTGGCTCTATCTCCGATACCTTGAAACGCCTGATTTTCTATAAAGCGGCTATCGAAAGCAATACCGGTTCCGTATTGATTTTCGAGGAGCCGGAAGCACATTCGTATCCGCCTTATATCTCCAAAATTACACAAACTATTCTGGCTTCCGCAAGCAATCAGTTTTTTATCACCACGCACAGCCCATACGTGGTGAACGACTTCCTTGAATCCGGCAGAGATGAGTTGGCGATTTATTTAGTCGATTTCCGGAAGGGACAGACATTCGTAAAACGACTGAATGATACGGAATTGCAGGAAGTATATGAATATGGCGTCGATCTGTTTTTTAATACCGAAACCTTCCTCCCCTAATGCCTGAACTATCTATCATACCGGAATGTTATACGGATACGAGTTTGATCGAGGTGCTACTACCTCCTTCAAAAGGCTATAATCATCAGAAAGGCTGTAATAATGTAGTCAACGTTATGACCGGAAAACTAAAAGACCAATTTGCCGTAGGTATTGTGGATAAAGATAAAAGAGAGATTGGCTATTTGAAACAATTTCAGCCAATCGCCAATACGGGTTCTTTATTTCTTTATAAACACCCGGATAAGCCACATTACATCATCCAAATATCCCCCGCTATTGAAGCGTTTATATTGCAATGTGCCGATGAAAAGAAAATCCCATTGGAAAATTATGACCTCCCGTCTGAGATCAAAGAGTTGACAAAGAGAACAAAACAGATAGTATCTAAAAAAGACCCTACACTGAAAAAACTATTCAAAATGTTCAAGGATTCTCAGGAATGTATCATTCTAAAAAAGTGGATTGAGCATCTGATAACCTATACCTATAAGTCGGATATCCAGCTATTGAAACAAATTGCAGCAAAATAAGCCTCAAAATAAAATAAAATAAAACAATATGAGTAGAATAAAAAACATATCGAAAAACGAGTGCTATACGGCAATTAATGTTGGTAGCATGGATACGTGGGGGGAGCATTCCATTATCCACGCCGTAAGTGGACTGGAAGTAAAAGGAAAAGTATTTCTTAAGGAAGCCCTTCAATCGACAGGAACGGAAATCTCATTTTCTGTATTGCCTCCGAAAACGGAATTGCCCTATTTTCACAAACACAACAAGGATGAAGAAATATACATCATACTGAAAGGTTCGGGGTATTTTCAAGTCGATGACGATTGTTTCCCCATAACCGAAGGCAGTGTCGTTCGAGTAGCGCCGCAAGGAATAAGGGGATTCTGCAATACATCAAACGAGCAGATGATTTACATCTGTATTCAAGCAAAAGAAAACTCTCGGGAAGAATATTCGACCGATGATGGCGAACGGGTTGTTTGTGAACCGAAATGGAAATATTACGAATAATATGATGAATTTTATTTTTAGAATAGTTGCCTATATCTTAGTTTACATTGGACGTAAGACTGGGTTAACTTATAACGAAATTAATATCGTTGTATATTATTTCCTTATCCCATTCTCATGGCTGATTTTTTTGGACATTATATTCGATTTCCATTATTTAAATATCGCATTTGTCATTTATTGCTTAGGGTTTGCTGTCGGCTGTAGAAACTTTAGAACATATTCGGATTGGCTATTCGGCAAGTCGGTTTCATTTCTAAATTATTTTAATCGATTCGGAAGTAATTATGTTGCATCATCTGTTTGGATTTGCGTATCAATACCCATTTTGATTTATGCGATACTTTTTATACTGATTTTTTGATGAAA
>JAISSC010000092.1 GCA_031273305.1 Flavobacteriaceae bacterium | reverse complement strand
CAAATTTGGAAAATAAAAACTTAATATCCAAATATCTGTGAAAAAATACAGCCTAAAAAATGTCCATTAGAGTACAACGTCTAAAAAATAGCCTAATTTTTGTCCATTAGACCAAAAATAACAATACAAAAAATCATAGTTTTGATTTTAATACATATTCTTTAGCTGCCGGAGTTTATATAATAACCGTAAATACCAACTATGGTAAAATTTCTAACAAATTAATTGTGAAGCAATAATTTTCAAGAAAAAATATCACATCTCTTTACTAAATATTTTTATACGAAGGAAAGTGTCCAAGTGGCACTTTCTTTTTTATTGATATTAACGTGAATGTACTAATACCGGTATTTACATAGCATTACTCATATCTAAACTATATTGTAAATTAATTACCCTTAACTATTCCGCAGAAAATCAAGAGTCTCTTTTATGGTAGGAAAAAAATATTCTTTCCCTGAGTTATGCACGATAAAACCTGTATTTTTTTCCGTTACCAGAAATTCCGCATGGTCGGTTAGAGAGAATCCCGCTCTCACCAGAGCTTTTTGCAACCAATATAAGGATTGAGAATCTCCTGAAACACTAATATATTTTTTCTTTCCTTTAGACAGAACGCTATATTCATTAGTAGTATAGTCAAATCTTGCGGACTTACCTGCAAAATAATCCAGAATATCTTCCTGATTTGCCAAATCTTCCGTAAATCCTGATTTCAGGTCGTTCTCTTTGATTAGCCAGAGTTTATCCGCTACTGTTAAACCCAGACTTAAATCATGAGAAGTAAATAATACCGTTTTGTTCTTCTCCTTTGCTAAATGATTGATTATTCGCATGATTTCCAGCTTATTGGAAGTATCCAGATGGGAAGTAGGCTCATCTAGTATCAGCAACGGACAATCCTGAATTAAAGCTCGTGCTATCAAAACTTTTTGCAGATTTCCATCCGAAAGTTCATCTACATAGTAATTTTTATATTCCTCCAGTTCTAATAACCCTAATATATCCTTAATGTTCGTTATCTCTTTTTTCGTTAGCTTCTCATACCATCTCTTATAAGGATACCTGCCCAGAGAGACTAAATCAAAAACCTTTAGAGAAGGACTTATCATGCTTTTGGAAAGGACTACTGAAATTAACTTCCCTACTTCTGAAATCGGAATTTCCGACATGTCAATACCTGTTATCCTTACACTTCCGGCTATCGGGGAAAGTCCCTTAAAGATAGTTTTTAGTAAAGTAGTCTTCCCGCATCCGTTTTTCCCTGCCAACAAAACGATCTCTCCCTTTTTTATATCCACGTTTATATCTGAAATCAACGGATTCCGATACCCGATGGAAAGACCCTGAAGTTGCAATATGGAAGAATTTTCTGTTTTCAATAAGAGGGGCTTTTTAATTTATTTTTCAATATCATAAACAAGATGGTAGGAATCCCGATGATAGATGATAATATATTAACAGGCAACTGAGTATAAACCATTATCAGACTGACAATAAGCATAAACCCGATTCCCGCAAAAATATTTAAAAGCGTTTGAGACCATAATGATGCCGGGTTCCAAATCTGCCTACAAAAATGAGGGATGATAATTCCAATAAAAACAATCGGTCCCACCATAGCCGTAGTGCTTCCTGTCAATAAACACGTAGACAGGATAACCAGTACCTTTAACGTGGTTATGTTCACTCCCAATACTTTGGCATACTCCTCTCCCAATAAAAACCCGATTAGTTTTTTTACAGATAAAAAAGCCGTAAACAGTCCTGCTATTACACAAATAAAATAAACAGTAACCTGAACTTCAGATAAACCGTCAAAAGAACCGAAAGACCAAAATACATATTGCTTCAATATTTCCGATTGTGAATAGAATTGTAACACGCTGATAATTGAACCGCAAAAAGAGGAAAGTAAAAAGCCTACAATAATAAAAGTGGAGACCTCTTTAATTCCTTTCGATATAGATAATAAGAGCAATGAAACGATAAAAGCTCCTGTAAATGAACTGAAAATAAGCACCCAACCGCTTAACCATTTAAAATTATCAAAAAACTGTGGGATGCCTAAAAACACAACAAACGCAACCGCTAAAGCCGAAGCTGATGAAATTCCCAATATAGAAGGTTCAGCCAGAGGATTCTTAAATAACTCCTGTAACAAAAAACCGCTAACAGGAAGCGAGATTCCGGCAAAAACTACTGCCAATGTCTTATATAGCCGATAAGAACTGATCAATCTTTTTGTTTCGTCCTCCGGATAGAAAAAATCGGATAGGGAGATGTTCTCAAACCCTGTCAATAAATTAACAAGGAACAAAACCACGCAACTGATAATGAGAAGCGTCAGCAACAACAAAAACTTTTTTGAAAACATCGTTACAAATATAAAAATTCCCCTACCTTTTATACTCATAAACCCTGAGTTTTCTTTTTTCAATTTCTTACTTTTGCAAAGAATTACAAATAACCCATGTGTGAATATATCAATTACTTTGTAGAATTATTAGGAAAAGATTCCTGTTTTTATGATGACGAGACCCTTGATAATTATTCTTTTGACCAGACGGAAAACCTGAAATTCCTACCCACTCTGGTTATAAAGCCTGACACGACCGAACATATTTCTCAAATACTTCGATATTGCAACCAAAAAAAAATTCCTGTCACCCCCCGCGCAGGCGGAACCGGTCAGATGGGAGGAGCACTGCCCGTGAACGGAGGTGTAGTGTTGTCAATAGAAAAACTAAACTCCATTATAAATATAGATACTCAGAATTTTCAGGCTACGGTGGAAGCCGGAGTAATCAACTATAATTTACAACAGGCTTTAGAACCTTATGGCTTATTTTACGCCCCTGACCCTTCCAGCTGGGAAAGCTCTTTTATCGGAGGAAATATTGCCACCAATGCAGGCGGATTGCGAGCAGTAAAATATGGCGTTACCTCCGCTTCCGTTTTAAATCTGGAGGTAGTTCTTCCTAACGGAGAAATTATCTGGACAGGAGCCAATACATTGAAAAACTCGACCGGGTATAATCTTACTCAGCTTTTTATCGGAAGTGAGGGGACTTTAGGCATCGTAACCAAAGCAGTACTGAAAGTTTTACCTAAGCCCAAAGCGGATATTACCCTCTTAATTCCTTTTCATTCTTTAGAGGATTCAGCATATGCCGTTGCCGATATTTTCAAGGATGGATTGCAGCCTTATTCTCTGGAATTAATGGAAAGAAACGCTCTGGAACAGGCAATAGCACATCTGGAGGATACTCCCATACTTTTACATGATAAGGTTCAGGCTCATTTACTTATCTGTTTCGACGGAGATTCACGGGAGGAGTTAATGCCCTGTATAGAAAAAACCATGAAAGTAGTAGAAAAATATCCGATAGAAGAAATTTATTTTGCTGATAATGAAACAGATAAAACCCGGCTATGGCAAATGAGAAGAAAAGTAGCAGAGATTGTAAAAGCAAACGGGTACACTATTGAGGAAGATACGGTCGTTCCACGTGCGGAATTACCTAAACTGATTAAATTTGCTCACCATTTGGCAGAAAAGAACAAGGTAAAGGTAGTATGTTATGGACATGCCGGAGATGGCAATTTACATATCAGGTTCAACCATCCGGAGCATAAAAATTCTTATAACAATCCCCCAATCCAAGAGATGTTAACGGAACTGTTCCGATATATTCATTCCTTAGGAGGGACTATTTCGGGCGAGCACGGCATAGGATTAATACAACAGCCTTTTTTATCTATCGTGTTTTCCAAAGCAAATCTGGAAATTCAAAAAAGTATAAAAAAAGCATTAGACCCCAACAATATCATGAATCCCGGAAAAGTGACAGGGAATTAGAAATCTGCAGCGTGCCGTATTTGCAAACGAAGTACGTAAACCAAGCGGAACTTATCAATCCTGATCATTCCAAATATTCCATGCAGCCTCTGCCTGAAGATGGAGCATTTCCAATCCGTTTTTAATCTTTGCTCCCTTTTTCTTTGCTAATTGAAGAAGCATGGTTTCTTCCGGATTATAGATAAGGTCATAA
>JAISSC010000065.1 GCA_031273305.1 Flavobacteriaceae bacterium | reverse complement strand
CGTCTCTACGTCATCCCCCCCTATCAATGATGGGCTACAATTTACTGTATATCAATTTGTTGCACGCCTAACGGCGTGCTATTAGGGGTGGTGTATTGTACATTCTACCGAGCTAACATCCCTATGGGATGTACACCACGAACGAATAAATAAACGTCCTTAATCTACGCCTGCGAATCCCGTCAGGGATTCAAGCTCGGTAGAAAAGGATAACGTTATAGTGTCAGGCATGTCGTCAGACATGCAACAATGATAACGCACAGAGACACCCAAATTGGGACGTCTCTACGTCATCCCCCACCCTATCAATGATGGGCTACAATTTACTGTATATCAATTTGTTGCACGGCTTTGCGAAGCAAAGCCGTGCAACGTTCTTATCCCAAACTCACGTTAATTAAGGTTAGTTCGGGATAAACTCATTGTAATTTTTTTGGATTGTATTTACATGAAGCCGATAGCCCGGAGGGATTGATTTTCATAACCGTAGGTCACCGACCTGCGGAAGGAGTAACCTCCCAAACGGCTGCCTGAAAGGCAGGACTTCATTCTTTCAAAAAGTATTTTTCATCAATATCTATTTCGTTATCTATTAAAAGTTGTCTGTATTCCGCTTCAAAACTCACTGTTTTATGGTGTTCCTTTTGATTTTTGATATAGTTTACAATCATCTGTTTATCGGATATATTGTATGTAACTGCAAAACTGACCGCCCAGCCTTCAAAATCAGGGAAATTCGGATTGTTTGACAGCCATTTGCTCGAATATTCTTTAAGCTCTTTTATAAAGTCGGACAAGGCACAAGTCGGGTGCATATCAATCAAAAGGTGTATGTGGTTTTCGGTACCGCCAATACGATACAGTCTTGATTTTTTATTTTCAATAATGCCCATAATGTATGCATACAACTCTTTTTCGTGCACTTCCGGAATCGTATTTTTGCCGTGCTTGGTACGAAAGACTATGTGGTATAATAAACGTGTATAACTCATATTATTTGCATTTTAGTCCTGCCTTTCAGGCAGAGCAGTGGATGGATATTCTTCCGCAGGTCGCCGACCTGCGGTTATGAAAATTCAGCCTATCAGGCTGGTCTCTTCCGAAAACATATCACGTTTGCCGAGCCGGCTTCTATCCATTTTTCTCAAGCAGATGCAGATCGCCGAACTGCGGTTATGAAGATTCAGCCTTTCAGGCTGGTCTCTTCCAAAAACATATCACGTTTGCCGAGCCGGATTTCTACTTATTTCCCTCAAAGGGCATTTGTATAAAAAATTTATCCCGCCGACTTTTCTTCTATTGATTCGATAAATGCTTCTTCATCTTCATATTCTTCATATTCTTCATCTCCTTTTTCGACCCTTTCGGAACGTACGAATTTATACCCGCTGACCATAGCAGAGGTTTCGCCTCGTCCTTCGAGCCAGTCGTGGAAGAATACCAGATATACATGAACGATGATAAACAGGATAAACAACCACATGGTAACATGGTGTATCATTCTCATCTTAAGTTCATCTCCTCCGAAAAGCACACTAACCCACCCAAACATTTTAGGGAAAAACCATGTTGAGGTAGGTGCATACATGGCAAAACCAGTGCCTATCATTACCAGAGCCAAAAGGAACATAAGCAGGTAAGAAAAAGCGGCTACGCTGTTGTGTCCTACGCTTATATTTTTGAAATCGTACTCTTTTTCGTTTTGGAGGAAAATATCGTATTTGATAACATGCCACATCTTATGGACTCCTTTTTTATCTAAGGGAAAAAATACTCTCCAATTCTCAAATTTATTCCCGACAAAAGCCCAGTAAATTCTCCATATCATTACGGCTACCATTGCATAGGCACTGATAAAGTGAATCGTTCGCACATATCCCATCCAGAAAATATCTGAAGCCTCCTTGTTCGTCAGGATAGCCGGCGGGTCAGCGATGATGAAACCTGTGATAATTAAAAGGACAATAGCCCATGCATTTATCCAATGGAAAAAACGCACCGGTAATTGCCATATATAAGCTCGTTTATAATTTTTCGTAGATAAAAAAACCGACATAATAAAACTTTTTTAGTTATACTGAACAAACAGATATGTCATTAACTTCTTTAATGATGTCACCGTTTTCATCATACAGGTGAACGGCACAGGCAATGCATGGGTCAAAAGAGTGAATAGTCCTAATTATCTCCAGCGGGAGTTTAGGATCAGCTACAGGAGTATTGATCAGGGTGCTTTCATACGGTGATCTTTCTCCCTTAGGGTCTCTTGGAGAGGCATTCCATGTGGAAGGTACTATTTGCTGATAGTTTTCGGTTTTTCCGTCCTTAATAACAATCCAATGACTTAATCCTCCTCTGGGTGCTTCTACTAATCCTACTCCTTTGGATTCGGCAGGCCATGTAGATGGTTCCCATTTTTCCATATTTGCCATACGGTCATCTCCACTTTTAATATTAGAGATAAGTTTATCGTAAAATTCCATATTCCAGTCTGCAACCAGTTTAGATTCCAATGCTCTGGCGGCAGTTCTTCCCAGAGTAGAAAATAAGGCTGCTGCCGGAATTTCCAGTTTGGAAAGTGTAGAATCAATAATTTCTTTGTATTCGGGTCTTCCTAATGAATAGCCTACTAACATTCTCGCAAGCGGACCTACTTCCATCGGGTGTCCTTTCCATCTCGGAGTTTTAATGAAGCTATATTTTTGAGACACATCCAGATGTTCGTACGGAGGTTTAGGTCCTGAATAATTTATCTTGGTTTCTCCGCTCCACGGCTGCCTTCCGCTATTTCCATCTCCTGAATAATCATACCAAGAGTTATTTACGTACTCTTCTACGGTTTTTAAATCCCGAAGTTCTAAATTATGTACTTTGGATAGATCTTTGTTAAGAATCACTCCGGAAGGGAATTTGAAAGTATTCATATCCGTATTGGCATAGCCTGCCATAGGGAAATCCCCAAAAGCCATGAAATTATGAAATCCGCCTATTGCTCCCCAGTCTTTATAGAACCCTGCAATAGCTAATACATCCGGAATATATACTTGTTCTACAAATTCTTTACCCTGATCCAGTAATTTTTTTACTAAAGCCAAACGTTCTGCATTCAGTCCGCTGGCATCATCAATATTAACGGCACAAGCCATTCCTCCTACCAAAAAGTTAGGGTGTGGGTTTTTCCCTCCGAAAATGGCATGAATCTTTACGATCTCTTTTTGCCATTCCAATGCTTCCAGATAGTGTGCCGTAGCCATTAAATTGGCTTCGGGAGGAAGTTTCATTGCCGAATGTCCCCAATATCCGTTTGCAAAAATTCCTAATTGTCCGCTTTCCACGAACTTTTTTAATCTTTTTTGCAGGTCGGAGAAATATCCCGGAGAGCTTTTCGGCCAGTTGGAAATGGACTGAGCCAGCTGGGAAGTCTTTACAGGGTCGGCACTTAGTCCGTTTACCACATCTACCCAGTCAAAGGCATGAAGATGATAAAAATGCACTACATGGTCATGCAGGTATAAAGCCCCCAGCATAATATTCCTAACCATTTCCGCATTAGGCGGGATTGCGATATTCAATGCATCTTCTACGGAACGTATAGAAGCAATGGCGTGGGTAGTGGTACAAACTCCACAGGTTCTTTGTACAAAAGCCCAAATATCTTTCGGGTTCCTTCCTTTGACAATATTTTCCAAGCCTCTTACCATCGTAGCCGATAAAAAGGCATCTTTTATAGTTCCATTAGTGATCTCTACTTCAGCTCGTAAGTGTCCTTCAATTCTTGTGATTGGATCGACAACTATTCTTTCAGCCATTTTTAATAAATTTTAGAGTTAATTAATCTTCTTTAATTTGTTTCTCGTTTTCCACGCCTTTCTCTATCCTTCGGGTAAGGTCTTTTCTCTTGGAAATATTAGATGCAACGGCATGAATACCTACTCCTGCTGCCACAGCTCCCAAAGCAGCCATTCCTATCTTGTCCGCATTGGATTCGGCATCTCCTCCAATGGCAAGGTCTCTGGAATAGAAACTGTCTGCCGCATCCCAGAAGTTATTAGCACTACACCCGATACAACCATGCCCGGACTGGATAGGATAACTAACTCCTCCGTTCCATCTCATGTTGCCACAAGCGTTGTATGTGCTAGGTCCTTTACAACCTACTTTATATAAACAATATCCTTTTTTAGCATTTTCATCGTCAAAGTTTTCGGCAAATAATCCGGCATCAAAGTACGGTCTTCGGTAGCAACTGTCATGTACTCGTTTGGAATAAAACGCTTTCGGTCTCCTGAATCTGTCCAGTTCCGGAATTTTACCGAAAGCCACCAGATGCACGATCACTCCTGCCATGACCTCCCCAATAGGTGGACAGCCCGGAACATTGATTATAGGCTTGTCGGTAATTATTTTTTCGATAGGAACCGCACCGGTCGGATTTGGTTTTGCCGCTTGTACACAACCGGAAGTAGCACAGGTTCCCCACGCAATAATGGCTTTAGCTCCCGCCGCAGATTCTTTCAATATATCTATGGCACTCTTCCCTGCAATGCAACAATAGTTTCCATTATCCCCCAACGGAACGGAACCTTCCACACAAAGGATGTATTCGCCCTTGTATTTTTCCATAGTGGCATGTTTGGCTGCTTCTGCCTGATGACCTGAGGCAGCCATTAGGGTCAGAGTATAGTCTAAAGAAATTTTATCTAATATAATATCCGCAACGATAGGGTGATCAGAACGGATAAAAGATTCACTGCAACAGGTACATTCCTGAAAATGTTCCCATATCACCGGAATTCTCGGAGTATTTTCCAACGCTTTGGCAATTTGCCCTAAAGCAGTACTTTGCACTCCCATATAAGCTCCTATAAAAGCCACGAACTTCAAAAAATCCCTTCTGGAATACCCTTGTTGCTCTATGCTCTTATAATACGTAAGATTAGTGTCATTATTTTTTTCCATAATATTTTTTGCGAAATGGTCACCAAATATAGTAAAGATTTTATATTCATCAAATAATATTAACAAAAAAATTAAATAACTGTATGTTAATAATATAAAGAATCTTTATCTGAAACCGTCATACCTGCGTATGGAACAGATTATCACGGCTTTGCCACGCAAAATATGAGGGCGGTAACTTACTGAACATGACGTCTTTGCAAGCGAAACGCAGTGGAGCGTGGCAATCTCCTGACAGACATGCCCATTATTTGGTATTGCAAAATTTATAAAATGCCGATTGTTATATAGTTGCAAAATTAAGTTTTTTAAAGTGTTAAAGTCAGGAGTTTTATTTTACTTCATTAAGAATACTTAAAATGTCAACTTAAGACCGATTCCTTTGTTGTTACTAATCATGGATATTTCATATTGGGGTACAGGCTCTAAATAAGTGGTACTTTGAGATGCATTGTAAATTTCTACGGATTGCCTGATTTTCTTTTTCCCTATTATTTTCAACGGTATGGTGGCTACGAGCATTGCCCCTCCGACTGCCAGACTTACTATAGATAAAGTGTAATCTTCATCTGTATAATAATCGTGACGTACCGGATAATAGCTGCCTGTTGCTACGTAGTTTATTCCTTTCATTGGTATTTCTTCATCTCCTATAGTGGTGTAAATATTCAGTAATACGCCACCTATCGCTACTACCAAACCTCCGAAAAAGGTGACATCTCCTACGGTTCTCAGGGTTTTGCCCGACCTGTACTTACGTTGTGCTTCCGGTATGCTTTCCATAAGCTGTATTACCTCTGGTCTTGATAATCGTTTATTATCTAATAGTATTTTTCCAGAGTGCTTAAATTCCAGATTTTGACCTTGAATTTGCAATAACCCCAAAATACAAGTTATGATTATTAATATGCTTTTCATTATGATTGCTAATTTAGTTATTATTCGTTGTTTGTTTGTTTTTGTTATATCTTTCCCGATAAGGTTGAGAATCCCCTGTAAGCTCTTTCAAACTAACACTTATACTTTATGAATTTATTTTCTAAACATACTGTTATTCTCCCTCCTTATACTTTTACAAATTTATTGAGTTTATCCGTCATATTAGCATTTTAATCTCTTAAATTTAATAATTTATTGCAAACTGATTAAAAATATTTAACGTGAGTTCGGTTTAAGAGAGTTGAAAGTTAGTTGAATGATATTGCGTTCCTCCGGAATATTATTATGGATAAGGAGACTGTTCATTCTAGCGGATAAAGACGCCCGAATTTGACGTCCGTCGTTCCTTCCTCTCAACATATACCAAAAAAGAAAGCCTCGCATATCAAAATACGAGGCTTTCTGTTGATTAAAAAACCGGCGGCTACCTACTCTCCCGCAATAGCAGTACCATCAGCGCAAGCAGGCTTAACTTCTGTGTTC
>JAISSC010000060.1 GCA_031273305.1 Flavobacteriaceae bacterium | reverse complement strand
GACGCTTAAAGATGCCACCAATGAGGCTATCCGTGACTGGTGTTCTCATCCGTCGGATACCTATTATATTATAGGCTCTACCGTAGGCCCGCATCCGTATCCCGATATGGTTGCCCGCTTACAATCAGTGATAAGTGAGGAAATTCGCAGGCAGTTATTGGAAAAAGAAGGACGAGAAACCCCCGATTATCTGATTGCCTGTGTGGGAGGAGGAAGTAATGCGGCAGGAACAATTTACCATTTTCTGGATGAACCCTCCGTACGCATCGTACTTGCAGAAGCAGCAGGAAAAGGAATTGATTCCGGAATGTCGGCAGCAACCATTCAACTGGGAAAACTGGGAATTATACACGGAAGTAGAACCCTGCTCATGCAGTCGGAAGACGGACAGATAGAAGAACCTTACTCTATTTCCGCAGGTTTGGATTATCCGGGAATCGGCCCGATGCATGCCCATCTGGCTCAGACCGGACGTTCGGAAGTGCTGGCAATTACCGATGATGAAGCGATTGATTCCGCTTTTGAACTAACCCAATTGGAAGGAATTATTCCCGCAATCGAATCCGCTCATGCATTGGGAGTGCTGAATAAGAAAAAATTTCAACAGGAGGACGTAGTAGTAATTTGTCTTTCCGGACGAGGAGATAAAGACATGGAAACCTATATTAACGAACAGGAAAAAAGAAAATAATACCAATGAATATTCAAATTAATACAAAGAAATTACTGGCGGACTTACAAACTCCGGTAGGCATTTACCTGAAGATACGGGATGTATATCCTGAATCTGCCTTATTGGAAAGTTCCGACTTTCACGGAGGAGAGGATAGTTCTTCTTTTATCGCATTAGACCCCATAGCACGGTTTAAAGTTCAGGATAAAGAAGTAACCACAGAAGTTAATAAGAAAATAGAAACTTCGGAATTAACAAAACCCCTTACTACGGAATTTGACGACTTTATAAAAACTTTCAAGATTCAGGGGAAAAACACAACAAAATTTAACGGTTTCTTCGGATATGCCTCGTATGACAGCATCCGCTACTTTGAAGCCGTAGACCCGGAAAACAAAAAACTGGAAAATGCGGATATTCCCGAATTTTATTATATTTTTTATCGGTTTATCTTGGTTATCAATCACTTGAAGAACGAACTGACCATCGTAGAAAATGTGCCAGAGGGAGAAACCAGTAAGATAGAAGAACTGGAAGCCTTGTTGCAGAACAATAATTTTGCATCCTATAACTTTACACTTAAAGGAGACGAAAATTCACTTATCACCGATGAAGAATACAAACAGGCAGTAAAAAGAGGAATTGCCCACTGCAAAAGAGGAGATGTTTTCCAGATCGTACTGTCCCGGTGTTATTCACAAACATTTACAGGAGATGATTTTAAAGTATACCGTGCGTTGCGTTCCGTCAATCCGTCGCCCTATTTATTTTACTTTGATTTCGGCTCATTCCGTATTTTCGGATCATCTCCGGAAACTCACTGTAAAATTTCCAACGGAAGAGCTTATATAGACCCTATCGCAGGAACCTACAAACGAACCGGAGACGATGAAAAAGACCGGTTGCTTTCCGAAAAATTACTGAAAGATGAAAAAGAAAATGCCGAACATGTAATGTTGGTGGATTTAGCTCGAAATGACCTAAGCCGCAATTGCCATGACGTAAAAGTAGATTTCTATAAAAGCGTACAGTTCTTTTCCCATGTGATTCACCTGGTTTCAAGAGTGAGCGGTGTGGTAGATGGCGGAAAGAACAGTATTTCGGTCTTTGCAGACACCTTTCCGGCAGGAACCTTATCCGGAGCACCAAAAGTACGGGCAATGCAACTGATTCAGGATATAGAAAAACATATGAGAGGAGCCTACGGAGGGTGTATCGGATATATCGGACTGAACGGAGATTTAAATCAGGCTATTACCATTCGTTCTTTTCTAAGCAAAAACAATACCCTGTACTATCAGGCAGGTGCAGGAATTGTTTCCAAATCCAATCCCGAAGATGAACTTCAGGAAGTAAACAACAAACTAGGAGCACTTAAAAAAGCCGTAGACCTAGCAGGAACGTTAAAAAACTGATACAAATGAAAATACTGATATTTGATAATTACGACTCTTTTACCTACAACTTGGTTCATTTAGTAAAAGAATTAGGATATAAAGAGGTAGATGTAATTCGGAACGACCGGATAGAATTATCAGAAGTAGAAAAATACGATAAGATCATCCTTTCTCCGGGTCCCGGGATTCCTTCCGAATCAGGTTTGTTGCTTCCGTTGATTAAAGAATATGCCCCGAAGAAGCCCATATTGGGAGTATGCTTGGGAGAACAAGCTCTGGGGGAGGCTTTCGGAGCGCAGTTAACGAATCTGGAAAATGTTTATCACGGAATTGCCTCTCAGGCGAATATTATAGGAGAAGACTATATTTTTAATACTATCACTTCTCCCATAGAAGTCGGAAGATACCACTCATGGATAGTAAGCAGGGAGAATTTCCCGGAATGCCTGACCATTACGGCAGAAGATGACGACGGACAGATCATGGCTTTAAGACATAAAGAATACGATGTGCACGGAGTACAGTTTCATCCGGAATCAATACTTACCCCTAAAGGCTGTATCATAATAAAAAACTTTTTAGAAAATTCAGTAAAAACAGGAAAGCCATGAAACAAATACTAAACAGATTATTCGAACATCAGTACCTCAACCGGGAGGAAGCCAGAGAGATACTTACCAAAATGGCAGCAGGTGAATACAACGAATCCCAGATAGCAGCCTTTATCAGCGTGTTCTTGATGAGAAGCATCAGCATAGATGAATTTTTCGGATTCAGTGATGCCCTTCTCAGTTTGTGCGCAGATGTCTCGCCCTTACAGAAATATGACCCGATAGATATTGTAGGAACCGGAGGAGACAACAAAAACACCTTCAACATCTCGACTTTATCCTGTTTTGTGGTAGCAAGCGCAGGATATAAGGTAGCCAAACACGGAAATTACGGAGCTACTTCCGTAAGTGGAGCCTCCAATGTAATGGAACAGCACGGGGTAAAATTCACTCCGGATGTAAGTAAACTGGAAAGGTCTATGGATCAGGCAAATATCGCTTATCTCCACGCTCCTTTATTCAACAATGCCATGAAAGTAGTAGCTCCGGTACGAAAAGCACTGGGAGTACGCACCTTTTTCAATATGCTCGGACCGGTGGTAAATCCCATAAAACCCAAAAAGAACGTGTTAGGAGTGTTTAACCTGAGAATGGCACGTTTGTACTATTATATGTATCAGAATACCGATTGCGATTACACCGTAGTACACAGCCTGGATGGGTATGATGAAATATCACTCACCGATAGTTTTAAAGTGATAAATAAACAGAGAGAGGCTATATTTTCCCCTGAAGATATAGGTCTGAACCGATGCAGTCAAAAAGATTTGGATGGAGGAAAAACTCCGGAAGAAGCCTCTCGTATTTTTGATAATGTGTTGAACAATACGGCAACCGAAGCTCAAAAGAATGCAGTATTAGCCAATTCAGCCTTTTCCATTCAGACCATAGATCCGTCCTTATCCATAGAAGAATGCATTAATCAGGCAAAGGAAGCATTGGAAAGCGGAAAGGCTAAAAAAACCTTTAGTAAATTTTTAGAATTGAACAGTTGACCTTCGTTTTATATCGGGAATGACTAAAAGTAATAAGGATAAAAAACATTGCAGTACATTAGACGAAATCCGTCAAAATATAGACAGGATAGATGAAGAACTTATTAAATTAATTTCGGAGAGAAGTTTTTATGTAGATCAGGCAGTAAAATTTAACAAAACAAGAAATCTGGCAAAAAACGAAAATATTAATCCTGACATTGTAGAGAAAATATACCGAGTTATGATTTCTGCCTTTATTGAACAAGAAAAGAAAAAATTAAATCAATGACCAATATACTAGATAAAATCATAGCCCATAAGCAGGTAGAAGTAGAACAGCAAAAACAGCAGGTTTCCTTGCAGGAGTTGGAGAATAAGATAAAGCACGTGAAAAAAGTATCTTCTTTTAAAGAAGCATTACAAAAGTCTCCTACCGGGATTATCGCCGAGTTTAAACGCAGGTCTCCCTCACGTGACTGGATATTCAGGGAGGCTAAAGTGGACGAGGTAATCCCTTTTTATTCCCAAAACGGAGCGAGCGCAATTTCAATTCTTACCGACCTGAATTTCTTCGGGGGAACCTTGCAGGATTTGGAAAAAGCGTCAGGCTTAACCACCACACCTCTGCTTCGTAAGGATTTTATGATTGATGAATATCAAATATATCAGGCTAAAGTTTACGGAGCAGGAGCTATTTTATTGATTGCTGCCGCATTGACTCCCCAGAGGACACAGGAATTAGCAGTGAAGGCAAAAGAGTTGGAATTGGATGTGCTGTTGGAAATTCATAATGAAAAAGAGTTGGAGCACATTACGGACACTGTGGATGTAGTAGGTGTAAACAACCGCGATTTAACCCGCTTCGTCACCGATGTGAAAATCTCTTTTGATTTAGCGGATAAAATCCCGGATAACGTTGTGAAAATTTCAGAAAGCGGCATTTCTTCTACCTCAACGGTAAAAGAATTACGACAAGCAGGATATAAAGGCTTTCTGATGGGAGAGAATTTTATGAAAACTCCCAATCCGGGTAAGGCTTTAGGTGAATTTATTAAAGAACTGGAAAAAAAATAACATCGAGAGGAAATGAAGATAAAAATTTGTGGGATGAAAAATCCGGATAATATTTTAGAATTGGCAACATTGCCTTTTGACTATATGGGATTGATATTTTATCCAAAATCCCCGCGTTATGCAGGAGACCTGAACCCTGAGGCACTGGAAATATTGCCCGGAAGAACCTGGTTGGTAGGAGTATTTGTAAATGAAGACCCGTATTCCTTATCGGAAAAAATTACTACGTATAAACTGGACTACGTTCAATTGCATGGCGAAGAATCCGTTGAATATTGCAAACAAATCAAAAAGAAGAATCCTTTAGTCTTTATTATTAAAGCCTTTAATGTTTCGGAAGTCTCAGATTTCAGTGAGACGGAAAAATATAAGAACGTGTGCGATTATTTTCTTTTTGATACGAAAACATCACAACATGGAGGTTCGGGGGAAAAATTTGACTGGAGCATATTAGATTCCTATCGGGGAAAAACTCCTTTTTTCCTTAGCGGAGGAATATCTTCGGAAGATGCGGATGAGATAAAACAAATACGGCATCCGAAATTGTACGGACTGGATTTGAACAGTCGGTTTGAACTGGAACCCGGATTAAAGAACATTCAATTAATAGATAAATTTGTAAAAATATTGAGAGATGAATAGAATTAAACAGCTTTTTATAAGAAACCCAAAAAATATACTTTCCATCTACTTCACCGCCGGCTATCCCAAGTTGACGGATACGGTTGAAATTATTAAGGAACTGGAAAAAAACGGCGTGGATTTGATAGAAGTGGGAATACCTTTTTCCGACCCGATGGCAGACGGACCAACCATTCAGGAAAGCGGAACTCAGGCATTAAAGAATGGAATGAGTTTGAAAGTACTTTTTGAGCAACTGAAAGACATCCGTAAGGAAACCACTATCCCCCTGATTATGATGGGATACCTGAATCCTATAATGCAATATGGTTTTGAAAATTTCTGTAAAAAATGTGCAGAAACAGGAATAGACGGAACGATCATTCCGGATTTGCCTTTTAATGATTACATTCGGGAATACAAACCTGTTGCAGACAAGTATGATATTAAAATCATAATGCTTATCACACCTGAAACATCGGAAGAGCGCATCCGACTGATAGATGAACATACGGACGGATTTATCTACATGGTTTCTTCCGCTTCCACAACCGGTGCACAAAAAAGTTTTGATGAAAAAAAGCAGGACTATTTCAAGAATATCAACGCCATGAATCTGAAAAATCCACGATTAATAGGATTCGGGATTTCTAACAAGGCAACTCTGGAAGCAGCACAAGCCAATGCGAACGGAGCGATTATCGGAAGTAAATTTATTACTTTGTTGAAAGAATCTCCGGATATAAAAACGGCGGTTGATAGCTTAAAGAAAAATATAGAGGAATAAAAAACTCAATTATTGAACCTGAAAACTCAAAAAACTAATATAGTTTTTTGAGTTTTTTCATATTCTAACTACCTGAATATCTTCTATATCGGGCTTTCTACCAATTCAAAATCCAGTTGTTTTCTTTCCAGATTTGCTTTGGCTACTTTGATTTGGATCGTATCGCCTAACTGATATTGGATTCCGGTTCTTTGTCCGACAACGGAATAGGTTTTTTCATCATACCGGTAATCATCGTCTCGTATATCTCGTAACTTGATTAAACCTTCCGCCCCAAATTCCCTGATCTCTACGTAAATTCCGAAATCGGTAACTCCGGAGATAACCCCCTCAAAAGTTTCTCCGACATGTTGCTCCATAAATTTGACCTGCATGTATTTGATGCTGTCTCTTTCTGCATCTGCTGCCAGTTTTTCCATCTCACTGGAATGTTTGGACATTTCTTCTACCGCATTTTGGTCTGCAGAGGGTTTTTTATCCAGAAAATCCTGTATTAAACGGTGGGCTATCACATCGGGATAACGACGGATAGGAGAAGTGAAATGGCTGTAATAGTCAAAAGCCAGTCCGTAATGCCCGATGTTCTCCGTAGAATATTTGGCTTTGGACATGGTGCGGATCGCCAGAGTTTCAATCATGTTTTCCTCTCCTTTTCCTTTCACGTCGTGTAATAACTTATTAATGGACTGATAGGTCTTTTTCTTGTTGGTAATATTAATGTCATATCCCAAAGTACTCACAAATTGTTTAAGAGAAAGTAATTTTGTCGGATCGGGGTCATCATGGATTCGGTAGATAAAGGTCTTTCCTGTCGGAGTTCCTTTTTTATTGATACTTACAAATTCGGAAACTTTTTTATTAGCCAGAAGCATAAATTCCTCTATCAGATGGTTGCTGTCTTTTCCTACTTTGAAATACACACCAATCGGGTTTTTATCCTCATCGAGTTTGAATTTTACCTCGACCTTGTCGAAAGAGATAGCTCCGTTTTTAAGCCGTTGTTCCCGTAAGGTTTTAGCCAGTTTATCCAAAGTTCGAATTTCTTCCTCAAAGTCTCCGTTTTTTCCCTCTATGATCTCCTGAGCTTCTTCGTAAGTATATCTCCTGTCGGAATGGGTTACGGTTCTCCCGAACCATTGGTCTTTTATCCGGGCATGTTCATCCATCTCAAAAACCGCAGAGAAAGTATATTTATCTTCATTAGGTCGGAGGGAACATACATTATTGCTCAGTATTTCCGGAAGCATGGGAACTACCCTGTCTACCAAATACACTGAGGTCGCCCTTGAATAAGCCTCTTTATCCAGAATGGTTCCGGGTTTGACGTAATGAGAAACATCGGCAATATGAACTCCTATCTCCCAATTTCCATTATCCAGTTTTTGTATGGAAAGGGCATCGTCAAAATCTTTTGCATCGGCAGGGTCTATGGTAAAGGTCGTTATCTTGCGCATATCCCGACGTTTGGCAATTTCTTCTTTCGTAATGGAAGTATCCAGTTTCTCGGCTTCTATCTCTACTTCCTTCGGAAATTCGTAAGGCAGACCATAATCAGCTAAAATCGCATGGATTTCTGTTTCATTCTCTCCGGGATTTCCCAATACTTCAACAATTTTACCTGTCGGGCTGTCGGCGTTATCCGGCCAGTCAACAAGTTCAACCAATACGACCTGTCCGTCTTCAGCTTTCTTAAACTTCTCTTTAGGAACAAAAATATCCGTATTAATGGCGTTTTTATTTACTACAACAAATCCGAAGTTTTTATTGGCGGAATACTCCAATTTCCCCACAAATCGTGTTCTAACCCTCTCAACCACTTCAATAACTACCGCTTCCGGACGTCGGTTCTTAAATTGATGTACGGTTACTTTTACTATATCATTCTGTAAAGCCTTCCCTGTTTTTCCCTTAGGAATAAAAATGTCCTTTTCTAATCCTTCAACAACAAGATAAGCATTTCCGTTCTGGCTGAAATCTATCTTTCCCGTCAGAGACTCCTTTTCGAAATTAATCTGGTATCTTCCGGTTTTCACCTCCAGTAATTGTTTCTCCGAGACCAGTTCCCGAAGTCCCTGTATTATTAATTCCCGTTGTCGGGGATTTCTCTGGTTTAAAACTTCGGATAGTTGTTTATAATTGTATTGTTTGTTCGGATTTTTCATAAATAAAGAGAGAATCTCTCTTTTCAGATCACGTAATTTGGCGGTATGTTTCGCCGGAATTTTATTCTTCTTTTTTGTCATAATTATCGAACCCACTGAGGGTGTTTTTTTGCATGTAAAGATACTCTATTTATAATCAACTTTCTATAACTTCGAAAAGTAAGGATGTTAAATATCGGTCTTTTTATTATATTTTCCTATAAGTCGGAAACATTTTTAATCGTCTGACTTATTTTGTATGCCTCCATCAATATGCCTAATCTCTTTGTCAAAATCAGATTCAAACAAGCGGTCTTGTACAATTCGGTATTTTTCAAATTCGCTTTCAGCAAAATCTTTTGCCATCCGATGATCCGATTCAGTTACCGAGAATTCCTCGATAACTGAATCTTCGTCCGGTTCGCTTTCTTTAATTTAGTGACACTCTATGTTCATTTACTATTTAGTTCGTTGAATATATAGAATCAATAATTTGCTATACACAATAAATGAATTAAGGGAGGCATTATAATCGGGGCGAAAACAGCGGTTAAAACTCCATTTAAAACCATTCCCAAAGCACCGTATGCTCCATATTTTTCTCCATTCTTAACTATTTCGGCTGTTCCAATGGCATGTGAAGCAGCTCCCATAGCAATTCCTATCGCTTTTTCATCGTTAATTCTCATTTTGGAGAGAAATCCCCATCCGAAAAGCGCACCGACAAAACCGGTAATAAATACTACCACTATGGTCAGGGAAGGAATCCCGCCTAATCCTTCGGATATTTCCATAGCTATAGGAGTAGTTACCGACTTAGGGGCTAAAGAATAAAGTATGATATCCGAAGCACCTAATAACTTTGCAATGACTACCACAGAAATGATGCCAATAAGGCTCCCTGCAATCATAGCCAGAAAAAATCGGAAAAAATTGCCTTGTAGATGCCGTATGTATAAGTAAAGAGGTAATCCTAAGGCTACAACGGAAGGGCCTAACCAAAAAGAGAGCATAGAGGTGTTATCATTATAATCCTGAAAAGAAGTGTCGGTTAGTTTTAAAAAGAGGATAAGAACTAAGATGGAAACAATGCCGGGATGTAGTATCTTGTATCTAAATTTATTGAATAACAGATTAGACAGCCAATATGCAAGCAGTGTTATCATAAGGTGAAACAACGGAGTATCAATAAAAGCAATCATTGTTTTTTCTTTTTTATTAATACGCTAACTACCAGTAAAACAATAAAAGTACTTATGACGGTGGATGACACTATGGGTATCCATTCTTTGGAGATAAGGTTCCATTGGGGTATTATTCCTACTCCTAAAGGGATAAAGAGGAGCATCATGTTATTTATAAAAAAGGCAGATACTTCCTTAATTGTTTCAACTTTAATAATGTTTAACTGAAGCAGGGTTAAAAGCAGAAGCATTCCCAAGATACTTCCGGGAATTTTGATTTGCAGGACAAACACAATAAGTTCTCCTATAAAGTATAATAATAAGATAATTCCTAGTTGTGAGATTAATTTCATGGCGTAAAATTAGTTTATAAATCAGATTAATCCGCTGTGCATTTGAGAAAAAATAAAAAAGTTCGGTTATGTTCAGTTAATTATACATATGCTTATAAATGAGGTAGTTAAAAAATTATTTTTGCTCTTTTGCTGTCTTTAAAATGCAGAAAAATAAAATAAATGAAGAAATTATAAAAAATTTTGTATCAGAATGTTAAATTATTGAAAAATTTTTATACTTTTGCAATCCAAAAAATTTATAACATAGAATAAATGTCAGGTATTATTGGAAAGAAGATTGGCATGACCAGCTTATTTGACGAGGAAGGAAGGAACATTCCTTGCACTGTTATTGAAGCAGGTCCATGTTCGGTTTTACAGGTCAGAACCGTAGAAAAAGACGGCTATTTTGCCGTACAGCTCGGTTTCGATGACAGAAGTGAAAAAAATGTGGGGAAAGCCCTGTTAGGTCACTTCAAAAAAGCAGGTTCAACACCAAAAAGAAAATTGGTGGAGTTTCATCATGGATTTGATGATTTAAAATTAGGAGATGAAATTACCGTAAAATTATTTTCCGAAGGAGAATATGTAGACGTAACCGGAACATCCAAAGGAAAAGGATTTCAGGGAGTAGTAAAAAGACACGGATTTGGAGGTGTAATGCAGGCTTCTCACGGTCAGCATAACAGATTGAGAGCACCCGGTTCTATCGGTGCAGGTTCAGACCCTTCAAGAGTATTCAAAGGAATGCGAATGGCAGGAAGAATGGGAGGCGACCAAGTGACTGTACAAAATCTATCGGTAGTAAAAGTGGACGAAGAAAAGAATCTTTTAATAGTAAAAGGTGCGGTTCCGGGTCCTAAAAATTCATATGTAATCATAAGAAGATGGAATTAGTAGTACTAGATAAAAAAGGAAAAGAAACCGGAAGAAAGGTTGCTTTAGACGATGCAATATTTGGTGTGGAGCCTAATGAACATGTAGTTTATTTAGAAGTAAAACAATACTTGGCTGCCCAAAGACAAGGAACTCATAAATCAAAAGAAAGATCCGAATTAAGCGGTTCAACCCGTAAACTTCACCGTCAGAAAGGAACCGGAGGTTCTCGTAAAGGAGACATTAATAGTCCGTTGTTTAGAGGTGGAGCCAGAGTTTTCGGACCTAAACCCAGAGATTACAGATTCAAATTAAATAAGACATTAAAAAGATTAGCTAAAAAATCGGTTTTAAGTCAAAAAATCAAAGACAGCAATCTGAAAGTGGTTGAAGATTTTAAATTTGAAGCACCTAAAACCAAAGATTTTATCCAAGTGGTGAACGATTTAGGATTAGCCAACAGGAAGACTTTATTCGTGTTAGGAGAAACAAATAAATTCGTATACTTGTCCTCTCGAAATTTGCAGGAAACTAAGGTGTTGGAATATAGCGAAGTAAGTAGTTATGATATTCTAAAAGCCGCTGAAGTAGTTTTGTTTGAAAGTTCAGTAGAAAAAATACAAGAAAATTTAAGAAAGTAGAATCATGTCTGTATTAATAAAACCCATTATATCAGAAAAAGCAAATGACCTCTCTGAAAAAAGAAATCGCTATACATTTCTGGTAAATCCAAAAGCGAATAAAACAGAGATAAAACATGCTGTAGAACAGACCTATGGAGTTAAAGTAACTGCGGTAAGAACTTTAATTTCCGCACCGATAGTAAAAGCAAAACAAACCAAAGCAGGATTACAGATTGGGAAAACAAACAAATTGAAAAAAGCAATGGTAGATATCAAAGAAGGTGAAACCATTGATGTATTTGGAACTATATAATCATTAAAAAGAATCATGTCGGTAAGAAAATTAAAACCTATCACCCCCGGACAAAGATTCAGAATTGTCAACAATTTTGAAGAAATTACTACTTCAAAGCCGGAAAAGTCACTCGTAAGAGGAATTTCCAAATCAGGAGGTAGAAACAATACCGGAAAAATGACCATGCGTTATACCGGAGGTGGACACAAGAAACGATACAGAGAGATCGATTTCAAAAGAAATAAGTTTGGCATTCCGGCTACTGTAAAATCAGTAGAATATGACCCAAACAGAACGGCATTTATTGCATTATTGGCATATGCCGATGGCGAGAAACGCTATATTGTAGCCCCACATGGAATCAAAGTAGGGCAAAAAGTGGTTTCCGGAGAAACAGTAGCTCCTGAGATCGGAAATGCAATGAAATTAAAGAACATACCGTTAGGTACTGTGATCTCTTGTATAGAATTGCGTCCCGGACAAGGAGCAAAAATGGCAAGAAGCGCAGGAACCAGTGCTCAACTGATTGCAAGAGACGGAAAATACGCCGTTCTTAAAATGCCTTCAGGAGAAACACGTATGATATTAGTAGAATGTATGGCAACCGTAGGTTCCATCTCTAATTCAGACCATCAGTTGACAGTATCCGGTAAAGCCGGTAGAAGCCGATGGTTGGGAAGAAGACCAAGAACAAGACCGGTAGCAATGAACCCAGTGGATCACCCAATGGGAGGTGGAGAAGGAAGATCGACCGGAGGACATCCGAGATCAAGAAAAGGTATACCTGCAAAAGGATACAAGACTCGTTCAAAGAAGAAAGAATCGAATCGTTATATTTTACAAAAAAGAAAATAATCTGATATGGCACGTTCGTTAAAAAAAGGACCTTACATTCACTATAAACTAAACAAGAAAGTTCAGGCTAATATAGAGTCAGGAAAAAAGGTTGTGATTAAAACATGGTCAAGAGCTTCTATGATCTCTCCGGATTTCGTAGGACAAACTTTTGCCGTACACAACGGAAAACAATTTGTTCCTGTGTATGTAACAGAGAATATGGTTGGACATAAATTAGGAGAATTTTCCCCTACACGTGTGTTTAGAGGTCATGCAGGAAATAAAAATAAAGGAAACAGATAATAAGTAAGCAATGGGTAACAGAAAACAAAATAGTGCAATAGCCCGTAAAGAAGCTAAAAAAGACTTAGCTATTGCTCGCTTGAATAATTGTCCTACCTCACCCAGAAAAATGAGATTAGTAGCTGATATCATTAGAGGTGTTGATGTTGATAAAGCATTATATATTTTAAAATATTCCAAAAAAGAAGCATCTAACAGGTTAGAAAAACTTCTACTAAGTGCAATTGCCAACTGGCAGGTGAAGAATGAGGGAAAAGATGTGGAAGAAGCTCAACTGTTTGTGAAAGAAATCTTTGTTGACGGAGGGTCTTCATTAAAAAGACTACGTCCCGCCCCTCAGGGAAGAGGATACAAGATCAGAAAGAGGTCTAATCACGTGACAATTATTCTTGGAAATAAAAACGAAGTAAATTAAGTATGGGACAAAAGACAAATCCAATAGGCAACAGATTAGGAATCATTCGTGGATGGGATTCTAATTGGTATGGTGGAAAGAATTTTGGAGATAAAATAGCAGAAGATTTCAAAATCAGAAGATATTTAGAAGCACGTCTGTCAAAAGCAGGTGTTTCCCGGATTTACATCGAAAGAACTTTGAAATTAGTAACCATAACCATCACTACAGCCCGTCCGGGTATTATCATCGGAAAAGGCGGACAGGAAGTGGACAAGCTAAAAGAAGAGTTAAAGAAGATTACTAAGAAGGAAATTCAAATCAATATATTTGAAATCAAAAGACCGGAGCTGGATGCTAAATTAGTAGCAGAAAGTATAGCCCGCCAGATTGAAAGCCGCATCTCTTACAGAAGAGCAGTTAAGATGACTATTGCTTCCACGATGAGAATGAATGCAGAAGGAATTAAGGTCATGGTTTCAGGGCGTTTAAACGGAGCAGAAATGGCAAGGTCGGAATCCTTTAAAGAGGGAAGAATACCTTTATCCACTTTCCGTGCGGATATTGATTATTACATAGCAGAAGCTCACACAACCTACGGACGTTTGGGCGTGAAGGTATGGATTATGAAAGGCGAAGTGTATGGAAAGAGAGAATTATCTCCGTTAATAGGTCTTCAGAAAAAGACTCAAAAAAGAAAAGTTAAAGAAAGAAGATAAATATCTTAGGTAATTATGTTACAACCAAAAAGAACAAAATTCCGTAAACAGCAAAAAGGACGTATGAAAGGTCTTTCTTACAGAGGAAACCGATTAGCATACGGAACTTTCGGGATTAAAGCGTTAGATTCAGTATTCATTACTGCAAGACAAATAGAAGCAGCCCGTATTGCCGCAACTCGATATATGAAAAGAGAAGGTCAATTATGGATTAAAATATTTCCGGATAAACCTATTACCAGAAAACCGGCTGAGGTTCGTATGGGTAAAGGAAAAGGAGCTGTGGAGTATTGGGTGGCGAGAGTATCACCGGGGAGGATCCTTTTTGAAGTAGGAGGAGTTCCTTACGATATT
>JAISSC010000173.1 GCA_031273305.1 Flavobacteriaceae bacterium | reverse complement strand
TGTACATTATACGAGTAGGACTCACTTACCGTGCTGCTCCAGTAGTAGCCGCGTATACCTACATCTGTAATATTACCGTCGTCACGATGTCGCATCCCTGCTACGGGCAGAAAAAGCGTAGGAGTAGATTCATAATCTTCATCATTCTCACTCGGAGTTGTTACCCCCTGTTTGGGAGGATAGATCAACCATCCACTTACAGTTGTAGTCCCGCCATCCTGCCATACCCATCTATTAACACCATTGCCACCTTCAGGAATGTTAGCTGTATTACCGATTCCATTGATAATACCAATCCATTCATCCATAGTGGGTACGCGAAAGTTGGGAGGGCAAGGGTCGTTTTCGCCTCTGGAAGTCGGAATATTACTGTCGGCACCCGTTGTACCGCCCCAACGCCCTGGTTTACTATTATTACCCTCAAGCCAATCGTTAGGGGATGTGTTAATTATCACAAACTGATTCCCCGCACTGGTGTAATTACCTACCTGAACTTGATTGTTAGATATGGTACTTTCTCTCTTCTCGTGTCCGTCCGTTTTGCGCCCCCACTGGTATAGGTCGCCGTAGATGATTTTTATTTTGTTTACGTCAGTTTCAGCTATCTGTTGGTCAATGGACATAGGCGTAGCACCCAAATTATACGCCATAAATTCCAACCAGTCGGTAACAGGATTGTTGGAATCGGTATTATCCAGATAATACACGCGACCGATAGAAGTACCTATACCGCCACCAATGTATGTCCATTTTTCACCATCCCACGTATAGATACCTTTACCTTGTCCGAAAGAATCGTAGGTGTTGTAAACCACCGCCCCTGTAAAAGCCTTTTTGGCAACAGTCAAAGCCGGCTCTACCAAACCGGACATACCCGGAAAATCTTCGGGGATCTCATATAAGTCGATTAATTTCACATTCGAAAGCACCAAACCGCCCTTAGTGTTGGAATTAAGGCTTAGCACCGAACCTGCTGCCGGAGCATCACCACCACCGATAGTTACCTGCGCCTCTGTGCGGGAAACTCCGAGCGTTATTGTCACAAGGGCAAGATAAATATTACCTGATACTAAATGCGTATAGAGAGGGGGGAATTGTTTATAATCAAACAATTGCGCTATCCGCCTAAAGTTGTAAGAAAAGAGATGGTTTAAGTTGAACATTTTTTCTAAGATTTAAGTTCGTAACTATAATATAAAAGATTATGTAAATGTACAATAAATTTACAATAAAGCAATGGGAAAACTTTATTTATTATAAATTAACAGATAAAATAATGTAGAGCTGTCCAATTTGGGTGTCTTTACTTCGCATGCTGTTAACCTGTCTTTGTGATATTGCCGCTACTTCACTACGTTCGCATTATAAAACCAAAAAGCAGGCTTGAAAAAACCTGCTTCTTGTTTATGTTCAGAATGAAATAAGATTATTCTTTTTCTCCTTCTTCTTCTGTTTTTTCTTCTGTATCGGCAGCTTCGGCAGGAGCAGGAGCATCCTCTATGGGAGCAGCTTCTGCAACTACTTCTTCATTTTTTACAACTTCGGTTACTTCTTCCGTAGGTTCCGCTTTTTTGGTTGAGCGGCGGCTTCGTCTTGTTGTTTTCTTAGTAGATTCTCCTGCATTGTACAGTTCATTGA
Organism: Flavobacteriaceae bacterium; assembly: GCA_031273305.1. Classification (GTDB taxonomy): domain Bacteria; phylum Bacteroidota; class Bacteroidia; order Flavobacteriales; family Weeksellaceae; genus Apibacter. Next base: position 9,237 of record JAISSC010000173.1, on the reverse strand, counting down.
AATCTACTAATTCGATTAGTGCTGTATCTGCTCCGTCTCCTAAACGGAAACCTGTTTTTATAATACGTGTATACCCTCCGTTTCTGTTGGCTATTTTTGGAGCTATTGTTTTGAACAGTTCCGTAATGGCATGTTTATTTTGGAGATAGCTAAAAACTACTCTCCTGTTTTGGGTGGTATCGTCTTTTGATTTTGTTAAAAAAGGTTCTACATAAGTTCTCAATGCTTTTGCTTTCGCAACGGTAGTATTGATCCTCTTATGCAAGATAAGAGATGTCGCCATATTGGAAAGCATAGCTTTACGATGCGATGCTGTTCTTCCTAAGTGATTAAACTTTTTTCCGTGTCTCATAACTTCTTATTATTCTACGTCTAATTTATATTTTGAAACATCTAAACCAAAGGTAAGATTTTTAGAATATACTAAATCTTCCAATTCGGTTAAAGATTTTTTACCAAAGTTTCTAAACTTCATTAAGTCTGATTTTGTAAAAGAAACCAGTTCTCCGAGAGTTTCCACTTCTGCTGCTTTAAGGCAATTTAAGGCTCTCACCGACAAATCCATATCTACCAGTTTGGTTTTCAATAATTGTCTCATGTGAAGGGCTTCTTCGTCATAAGCATCAGTAGATGCAACCACGTCTGCTTCTAATGTTATTCTTTCATCGGAGAATAACATAAAATGATGGATCAGTATCTTGGCTGCTTCTGTTAAGGCTTCCTGAGGAGCAATGGAACCGTCTGTCTGAATATCTAAGATAAGTTTTTCATAATCCGTTCTTTGTTCCACACGATAATCTTCTATACTATAACTTACATTCCGGATAGGAGTATAAATAGAGTCTATCGCAATAGTTCCCACCGGAGCATGATTGGATTTATTCTGCTCAGCCGGTACATATCCTCTTCCTTTATCTATGTTGAAAGTTATGTTGAAATTCACGGATTTATCCATGTGACAGATCACCAAATCTGGATTTAAGACCTGATAGGAAGAAATAAATTTCCCCAAGTCTCCTGCGGTTAGTGCGGTCTTTCCTGAAATTTGGGCGGTTACGACCTCATTTCCTCCTTTATTGATTTGGTTTTTAAATCGAACTTTTTTAAGGTTCAGTATGATTTCTGTTACATCTTCAATAACTCCGGGAATAGTTGAAAATTCGTGATCTATCCCTTCTATTTTAATGGATGTAATTGCATATCCTTCTAAGGAGGATAATAGAACTCTTCGCAAAGCATTTCCTACAGTCAATCCGAATCCCGGTTCTAATGGTCTGAATTCAAAATGTCCTCTGAAATCGTCTGATTCGATTAAAATTACCTTATCAGGTTTTATAAAGTTTAAAATTGCCATATAAATTTTAGCTAATTTTTTAATATTTATTTAGAATACAACTCGACTATCAATTGTTCTTTGATATCTTCAGGAATCTGAATTCTTTCAGGTACTACTTTAAATTCTCCTGTTAATTTTTCATCGTTCCATACTAACCATTCGTAGGTTTTATGAGAATTATTAGCTAAAGCATCTTTAATTACTTGTAATGATTTAGATTTTTCTCTTACTCCTATCACATCACCCGGTCTTAGCAGATAAGAAGGAATATTGACTATTTCTCCGTTAACTGTAATATGTTTGTGTGATACTAACTGACGAGACCCCGCTCTTGTGTTGGATAATCCCAGCCTGTATACTACGTTATCTAAACGGGACTCACAAAGTTGTAATAAAACTTCCCCTGTGATTCCTTTATTTCTCTGAGCTTTATCGAACAAGTTAGCGAATTGTCTTTCTAAGATACCGTAGGTATATTTAGCTTTTTGTTTTTCTGCTAACTGAATTGCATACTCGGAGCGTTTAGAACCTCTTCTTTTGTTCGGACCGTGTTGTCCTGGAGGGTATTTTCTTCTTTCGAAATACTTATCTTCCCCATAAATAGCCTGTCCGAATTTTCGGGCTATTTTCGTTTTTGGACCAATATATCTTGCCATTATAAAATTTGAATACTTTTACTATTTGTTAAACTCTTCTTCTTTTCGGAGGTCTGCATCCATTATGTGGAATAGGAGTTACATCAACGATTTCACTCACTTCAATTCCTGAATTGTGGATGGTACGGATTGCAGATTCTCTACCTGCTCCGGGCCCTTTTACAAAAACTTTTACTCTTCTTAGCCCTAGTTCATATGCAACCTGAGCACAGTTCTCTGCTGCCAGCTGAGCAGCATAGGGAGTATTTTTTTTAGAGCCTTTAAACCCCATTTTACCGGCAGACGCCCATGAAATTACTTCACCGTTTTTATTGGTCAGTGAGATAATAATATTATTGAACGAGGCCTGAATATGGGCTTCTCCTATTGCTTCAATTTTAACTTTCCTTTTTTTGGTCGTTTTTGATGCTGTCTTTGCCATAGTTACCTATTTATTATTTAGTGGCTTTTTTCTTGTTAGCTACAGTTTTTCTCCTACCTTTCCTTGTACGGGAGTTATTTTTGGTTCTCTGACCTCTGAGTGGTAATCCCAAACGATGTCTGATTCCTCTCTGACATCCGATATCCATCAAACGTTTGATGTTTAACTGGATCTCTGAACGTAATTCTCCTTCTACTTTTATACTTTCGGAAATGAATTTTCTGATGGCGTTGATCTCATCGTCATTCCATTCTGAAACTTTTTTATCTTCATCGATCCCTGCATCTTTCAATATTTTTGATGCAGTGCTCTTACCGATACCATAAATGTAGGTAAGACCGATAACTCCTCTTTTATTCTTCGGTAAATCTACACCGGAAATTCTAGCCATAGTACTAACCTTGTCTTTGTTTAAATTTAGGATTCTTTTTGTTTATGATGTACAGACGTCCTTTTCGTCTTACAACTATATCATCTGAACTTCTTTTTTTAAGTGATGCTCTAATTTTCATGTTCTTTCTAATTTTTAATATCTGAAAGTTATTCTTCCTTTGGATAAATCATACGGGGACATTTCTAATCTTACTCTATCGCCGGGTAATAATTTGATGTAATGCATTCTCATCTTACCTGAAATATGTGCGGTTAAAATATGTCCGTTTTCTAATTCAACTCTAAACATTGCGTTGGACAATGCTTCGATGATTGTTCCGTCTTGTTCTATATGTTTCTGTTTTGCCATATATTATTAATGCGAATTCCTACTTAATCTTGACTGCATTAGACCATCGTAGTGATGATTTAATAAATAAGTATTAATCTGCTGCACTGTATCCAATAATACTCCTACCATAATTAATAAGGAAGTTCCTCCAAAAAATAATGCAAACTGATCGGTTGCGGTGAGACCAACCATTTTGACAATAGCGGGAAGAACTGCAATAAGAGCCAGATAAACAGCTCCTGGCAAAGTAATCTTAGATAAAATATCATCTAAGAAATCTGCTGTTTCTTTTCCGGGTTTTACTCGGGGAATCAATCCCCCATTCCTTTTTAAATCATCAGCCATTTGATTTACAGGAATAGTAATCGCCGTATAAAAGAAAGTAAACACAATAATTAATATTGCAAACAAGAGATTATATTGCCAGCTAAATACCTGTCCGAATCCTGCCCAGAACGTATTTGTTTTTGCGTCTGATGGCACGAGCAAACCGGGTATGAACATTAATGCCTGAGCAAAAATGATGGGCATAACTCCTGCTGCATTTACTTTTAATGGTATGTATTGTCTTGCGGCATTAGTGATGGAACGGAAAGACCCGGATTTTGTCCTGCTTACGTATTGAACGGGAACTTTCCTCACTGCTACTGTCAACATAATACATAGTACAATAACCAACAACCAGACTACGGCTTCTATGAATACCATAATCAAACCACTTCCCGTATCCCCCATTTGGATTCCTACTTCTTGTACGAATGCTGTGGGGAAACCGGCTAATATACCTACCATTATCAAAATGGATATTCCGTTTCCTATTCCTTTGTCGGTTATTTTTTCTCCCATCCACATCGCAAAAATAGTGCCTGAAATCAAAATAACGATACTTGGAACCCAGAATAGCAACACATTGTTAGGATCAACCAGATACGCCCGGCTAAACTGATCTACCGGCAGGAATACCTGAGTAATAGATGTTAAGTAAGCGGGAGCCTGAATCAAACATATTAAAATGGTTAACCATCGTGTGATTTGATTAACCGTCTTACGTCCGCTTTCTCCTTCTTTTTGTAATTTTTGAATGTACGGAATTGCTAATCCCATCAACTGTACTACAATGGAGGCAGAGATATACGGCATAATACCCAGAGCTAAAATAGAGGCTTTACTGAAGGCTCCTCCGGTGAAAGAGGATAGTAAACTCAACAAACCTGAGGCTTGTTGGTTTCCTCCGTTTTGTTTATAAGTCTCAAGAATGTTACCTACTTCCACCATATTAATAGCAGGAAGCGGAACGTGGGTTCCGAACCTGTACACTAATATCAGGGAGATGGTAAAGATAAGTTTATCTCTTAATTCTTTAATGCTCCAGATATTCTTTACTGTTTGTAAAAATCCTTTCATGCTCTGTTTATAAGGTATTAGCTTGCCCTCCTGCTTTTTCTATTGCTTCTTTTGCTGTTTTAGTATATTTATCAACCGTAATTGTTACTGCTGATTTTAATTCTCCTCGTCCGAGTATTTTCACTAAATCTTTTTTAGAAGTTAAACCATTTTGGACTAATACTTCTTTGGTGATCTCTCCGGAAACTTTTTTAGAATCGATCAGATTCTGAATGGTATCCAGATTTACACCTATATATTCTTTTCTATTGATATTTTTAAATCCGAATTTAGGGACTCTTCTTTGCAAAGGCATTTGTCCTCCTTCAAAACCAATTTTGTCTTTGTGTCCTGAACGGGATTTATCTCCTTTATGTCCTTTGGTAGAAGTTCCTCCTTTTCCGCTTCCTTGTCCTCTGCCTAGTCTTTTACTATTATGTGTTGAACCTTTTGCAGGTTTTAAAGTATGTAAGTTCATATCTTATTATTCTTCAACAGTTACTAAATGTTTTACGACCGCAACCATTCCCAATATTTGTGGGGTTGCTTCATGTTCAACGGTTTTGTTCAACTTTGTCAAACCTAAGGCTTCTAAAGTCAGCTTTTGGTTTTTAGGTCTTTTTATTGAACTTCTTTTTAAAGTTATTTTTATCGTTGCCATGTTTTTATCCTTTAAATACTTTAGAAAGTGAAATTCCTCTTTGTTGTGCAATGGTTTCTGCACTTCTAAGGTTTAATAATGCTTTAACCGTAGCCTTCACCACATTGTGAGGGTTTGATGACCCTTTGGATTTGGAAAGTACGTCTTTGATTCCTGCGGATTCTAATACGGCACGAACCGCACCTCCGGCGATCAATCCTGTACCGTGTGAAGCCGGACGAATGAATACATCTGCTCCTCCGTATTTGGCTGACTGCTCATGTGGGAGTGAACCATTTAATATGGGAACTCTCACAAGGTTCTTCTTGGCGTCTTCAATGGCTTTGGAAATTGCACTTGTAACTTCTTTGGATTTACCTAATCCGAACCCTACTACTCCTTTTTCATCTCCTACCACAACAATAGCTGAAAATCCGAAAGCCCTGCCTCCTTTGGTTACTTTGGTTACTCTTTGCACACCGACTAAACGGTCTACAAGTTCTAACCCTCCGGGTTTTACTCTTTCAATATTTTTTATTCCTAACATATTCTAAATGCATTAAAATTTTAAACCTCCTTCTCTGGCACCTTCAGCTAAAGCCTTAACTCTGCCGTGATAAATAAATCCGTTCCTGTCAAAAACTACAGTTTCTATACCTGCTGTTTGGGCTTTTTCCGCTAATTTTTTACCGACTAAGGTAGAAATTTCGGTCTTAGTTCCTTTTTCTCCGACAACTTCTTTCTCTCGCGATGAAGCGAAAGCTAAGGTTTTGCCTGAATTATCATCTATAAGTTGAGCGTAAATCTCTTTATTGCTTCTGTACACTGATAAACGAGGTTTTTCAGCAGTACCGAAGATATTTTTACGAACTCTTCTTTTAACTCTTATTCTTTTTTCTCTTTTAGTTAATGCCATAACTCAATATTTTTTATGCAGATTTACCTGCTTTTCTTCTAATTTGTTCTCCTACAAATCTTACTCCTTTTCCTTTATAAGGCTCCGGTTTACGTAGTGACCGTATCTTCGCGCAAACCATACCTAATAGGTATTTATCGTGCGAAGTTAGAGTAATTATCGGATTTTTACCTTTTTCTGTTAAAGTTTCTACTTTTATCTCCTGTGGGAGTTCCAATACTACCAAATGGGAAAAACCCAAAGCTAATTCCAGTTTTTGTCCTTGATTGGAGGCTCTGTATCCTACTCCTACTAATTCCAGTTTTTTTGTAAATCCTTCGGAAACACCTACTATCATGTTATTGATCAAAGCCCTGTACAATCCGTGCAAAGCCCTGTGGTCTTTATTGTCTGAAGGACGTTCTACCGTAATTTGGGCATCTTCTATTTTTAAAGTGATCCCTCCTGTAAGTTCCTGATTCAGTTCTCCGTTTTTTCCTTTAACCGTAACTACATTATCTTTATAATCAACTGCAGTACCTGTAGGAATATTTATAATTGCTTTACCTATTCTTGACATTTCTTCAATTTTTAATAAACATAACAAATTACCTCTCCTCCTACATTTTCCTGACGTGCTTTCTTGTCAGTCATTACTCCTTTGGAAGTTGAGATTATAGCGATACCTAGTCCATTTAACACTCTCGGAAGTTCTTTAGAACCGGCATATTTTCTTAACCCCGGTTTTGAAGCTCTCTGTATACTTTTGATGGCGGGAAGATTGGTGATCTTATCGTATTTTAAAGCGATTTTGATAACACCCTGCACTGTTCCGTCTTCAAATTTATAATTAAGGATATACCCTTGGTCGAAGAGAATTTTAGTAATCTCTTTTTTAATTCTCGATGCAGGAATCTCCACTACTTTGTGTCCTGCCATCATTGCATTTCTTACTCTTGTTAAGTAATCTGCGATTGGATCTGTAACCATATTTTTTTAATTTTAGAGTATAGAATTTATCTTCTACTTTTAAAATTCACAATTTATTTTATTACCAACTGGCTTTTTTAACTCCGGGTATCAGTCCTTCGTTAGCCATCTCTCTGAAAGTTACCCTGGAAATCCCGAAAACTCTCATATACCCTCTTGGTCTTCCCGTAAGTTTGCATCGGTTATGTAACCTCACCGGAGAGGAATTTTTCGGAAGCTTTTGAAGGCTTTCATAATCGCCGGCTTCTTTTAAAGCCTTTCTTTTAGCAGCATATTTAGCAGAGAGGGCTTCTCTTTTGCGCTCACGCGCTTTCATTGATTCTTTTGCCATATATTTTACTTAGTTCTTTTTAAATGGTAAACCAAAACTGGATAACAACGCTTTTGCTTCTTTGTCGGTATTTGCATTGGTCACAAAGGTAATATCCATTCCCTGAATTTTCTTTACTTTATCTATATTTATTTCAGGAAATATAATTTGTTCTGTAATCCCCAGAGTATAATTTCCTCTTCCGTCAAATCCATCTGCCTTTATTCCGTTAAAGTCACGAACGCGTGGTAAAGCAGTGGTGATTAACCTGTCCAAAAATTCATACATTCTGTCTCCTCTAAGTGTAACCATCGCTCCGATAGGCATTCCTTTTCTTAATTTAAACCCGGCTTCGTCTTTTTTAGACAGGCATGGAACTGCTTTTTGTCCGGCGATTAAAGAAATTTCTTCTATTGCGTAATCTACGATTTTTTTATCTGCTGTTGCTGCACCTAACCCCTGACTTATCACAATTTTTTGTAATTTAGGAACCTGCATCACGGATTTGTATCCAAATTCTTCTTTAAGAGCGGATACGATCTTTTCGTTATATAATTTTTTGGGTCTTGCTATGTATTGCATAATCTTCTAATTTAATTAAATTGCTTGTCCTGATTTTGTTGCAACTCTAATTTTCTTATCCCCTTCTATTTTATAACTTATTCTGGTTGGTTTCCCGGATTTAGGGTCCAGCAATGCCAGATTGGAAATATTAATAGAGGCTTCTTTTTCAACAATGCTCCCTTGAGGACTTTCTGCTGAGGGTTTTTTATGCTTTTTAACAATATTGACTCCTTCAACGATTGCCCTGTTTTTTTCAGGATAAACTACTAACACCTGTCCTTGCTTTCCTTTGTAAGCTCCTGCAAGAACTTGAACTTTATCGCCTTTTTTTATTTTAACTTTTGCCATTTTTCTTATATTTAGCTTATAATACTTCCGGAGCTAATGAGATAATTTTCATGTACTCCTTATCGCGCAATTCTCTGGCAACCGGGCCAAAAACACGGGTTCCTCTCATTTCTCCTGCAGCATTCAACAACACACAGGCATTGTCTTCAAAACTAATATAGGAACCGTCTTTTCTTCTTACCGGTTTTTTAGTCCTTACTATTACTGCTTTTGATACTTGTCCTTTTTTTGCATTTCCTGACGGAGTAGCATCTTTAATGGTTACTACAATTTTATCTCCTACAGATGCATATCTTCTTCTTGAGCCTCCTAATACTCTGATAACCAGAGCTTCTTTAGCTCCCGTATTATCTGCAACTTTTAATCTTGATTCTGTCTGTAACATCTCGTTATTATTTAGCTCTTTCTAAAATTTCTACTAATCTCCATCTTTTACTTTTACTCAATGGACGAGTTTCCATGATGCGTACGGTATCTCCCTCGTTGCATTCGTTTTTTTCATCGTGAGTAGTATATTTTTTAGTCTTCAGAACGAACTTACCATATTTGGGGTGTTTCATTCTGGTTGTTTCACTTACTACAATGGTTTTATCCATCTTATTGCTGGATACTACTCCGATTCTTTCTTTTCTTAAATTTCTTTCCATAGTTGAAATTAATTCTTTTCGGATATTTTAATTACTTAAGGGCTGTCGCCAGCCTTGCTATTGTTTTTCTCATCTCTCTTAACTGAATCGGATTTTCAATCGGAGATACTTTATGCGCTAATCTAAGTTTTGCATATTCAGCTTTTTTTTCAGCTAATTTTGCTTTTACTTCTTCCTGGCTTAAATTTCTAATTTCTACTGCTTTCATCGATTTTAGTTTTATGGTTGTACAAAATCGTTAGCAACGACAAATTTGGTCTTTACCGGAAGTTTCTGAGCAGCTAAACGTAATGCTTCTTTTGCAATATCGTAAGGAACTCCTC
>JAISSC010000075.1 GCA_031273305.1 Flavobacteriaceae bacterium | reverse complement strand
GTAACTTGATGTGCGTAAGGTTATTGCGGCTATTGTGATTGTGGAGACGCCCAAGTTGGGACGTCTCTACGTCTATGGTCGGGGATTATACATTAAATTTTTTAGAATCTTCTAAAAACTGCGCCAGTCCTTTATCTGTTAACGGATGGTTTAAAAGCGCAGCAATAGCACTTAAAGGAGCGGTTACTACATCTGCTCCTATCTTGGCACAATTGATAATATGCATAGGCCCCCGCACCGAAGCGGCTAAAATTTCGGTCTTATACCCGTAATTGTCAAAAATAACTCTGATCTCTTCAATCAGGTTTAATCCGTCGGTGGAGACGTCATCCAGTCTTCCCAAAAAAGGAGAAACATAGGTGGCTCCTGCTTTAGCTGCCAACAATGCCTGTCCGGCAGAGAAAATTAAGGTACAATTGGTTTTGATTCCCAGTGTTGTGAGTTTTTTTATCGCCTTGATCCCATTTGCAATTATAGGAACCTTTATGACAATCTTGGAATCTATTTTACACAACTCTTCTGCTTCTTTGAGCATTCCGTCTACATCCGTAGAAATAACTTCTGCAGATACGTCTCCGTCTACGATATTACAAATGGCTTTATAGTGGGCAAGAACATTGTCTTTTCCTACAATTCCTTCTTTTGCCATAAGGGACGGATTGGTAGTTACTCCGTCTAATACGCCTAAATCCTGTGCTTCTTTAATCTGGGCAAGATTGGCGGTATCAATAAAAAATTTCATACTTTTTGTTTACGAAATTACTGATTATCCCGCTATATGACAAGAATTATTTAAGAAATTATACCGGGTCACCGAGATCAGGGCCTATTCCGAAAAAGATACTATCAATCATTCTTAATACTTTCTGAGTGGAGTAATAAGACAGAAACCTTTTCTGATTTCTCAGGGTTATAATTTCAATCTTCCATACAAATTTACTGAAAGGCTGAATCTTTATTTCCATAGAGTCATCAATGATCAATCCTAAGGTCACAGCCTCTAAGGAATTTAATTTTAAAAATATTTCCAATACCTGAGATTCCAGTGCGGGAAGAGCTTCTTCTCTGCTAAGGGAAAATAAATCAGGCTTGTTTTCAATATATACTAAGACCACTTTTTTACCGAATTTTTAGTTCTTGTCATGATATGAAAACGCCACAACAACATAAGGGAGGCAAAACACAACCCTATGCATAAACCTATCCATGTCCCTACTGCTCCCAACTCTTGAATGATACATAAATAATATCCTATGGGCATGGCAAATACGATATAAGCGATAAAACAGATAAAGGTAGGAATTTTTACATCTCTTATTCCCCGCAGGCATCCTAAACTTACTACCTGTATTCCGTCAAATATCTGAAAAAACGCAGTAATAATTACCAGTCTGGATGTAATGGCAATCACTTCTACTTTTTCTTTATCAAAGAAAATCAACGGGAGGTAATTTCTGAAAGTAATAAAAAAGATACCGCACAAGGTCATAAATCCCACAACCAGATATATACTGGCAAATCCGGCTTTTCTCAAATCGGGCATATTTTTTACTCCGTAGAAACCTGCCACCCTAACCGTTGCCGCCACACCAAATCCTACACAAACCTGAAAAGTTATGGAAGCTAAATTAGCGGTTACCGCATGGGCAGAAATATCCAGATAACCATGCATTCCTGCAATAAAAGCAGCTATGGCAAAGGAGCTTATTTCAAATGTGGACTGGAGAGAGGAAGGAAGACCTATGGAAATTAATTTTCTATAATAAATGCTTGTAAAGTTCTTCCACTTCACAAAACCAAGATAAAAAGAAGATTTTTTATTTAGATGCAGTACTATAATAATAATACACATCATTAAGACACGAGCTATAAGGGTTGCCGTAGCAGAACCTTTTACGCCCATTTCAGGCAATCCCCAATGACCGTAGATCAATCCGTAATTCAAAATTACATTGACTACATTGGAAATAACTGTGGCAACAGTAACTAAGATAGTCATGGAAATACCTTCTGCAAATTGCCTGTATGACTGAAATATCATCAAAGGAAGCAGACTATATGCACTTATATTTAAGAAACTGATTGCATCGGGGATTATCAACGGGTCCTGCGCCAAAATAAAATTAATCAGAATCCGGTAAAGTGCGCCAAATACACCTTTATTTAAGAAACTGTTTGCATTGGGAATTATCAAAGTACCCTGCTCTGCTTTATAGAACAAATGAGAACAAAATCCCAACATCACTATGCTAAGCAGAGCAAGAGCTACATTCAGGGTCATCCCATGAGTGAAAATTTTGGCTACTCTTTCATTGTTATTTTTGGCAACTGAAGAGGAAATCAATGGGGACATGGAAAAGGAAAAACCGAAAAGGAATATTAAAAATACAAGAAATACACTGGTAGCCAAAGATGCTGATGCTACTGCTCTTTCTCCCAACCCTGCAATTATAATTATATCAATAAAATTAACCGATACCTGTCCTAATTGAGTGACCACAACAGGCAGGGCTAACCTAGTATTTGCTTTAATATGTCCTTTTAACTCCATACAATTTATTCAAGCCTGCAAAGGTAATGAATAAAGATTGATTAATTAAATTATATTCCGGATTTTATATTGAATAATCAGCAATGCTTACTATTATAAAACTTATTTTTTAGAATTACTAATTTTGACCTCACTATTATCTTATTTCATTTTAAAAAAAGATTTCATTTAAACTTAAACAAAAGCAGTATCTTTGCCTTATCCGGATAACCTCATATAAAATACAGAATGAATATCTCCGCCAAAGAAAATTACTCTTTTCAGAAGACAGTAGTGATTGTGGGAATAACTTTGTTTATTATAAAAGTTATTGCATGGCTCCTCACTCAATCTATTGCCATTCTGACAGATACTTTAGAAAGCATCATTAATGTACTGGCAGGATTATTCTCTTTGTACAGCCTTTATATCTCCGCTAAACCCAAAGACAGGGATCATCCTTACGGACATGGAAAAATTGAGTTTATTTCGGCAGGTATTGAGGGCGGATTAATTACTTTAGCCGGGTTAATTATCGTTTATGAATCTGTAATTACCTTTTTTGAACCCCGCATAATTTCTAAACTGGATTATGGAATTATTTTAGTTGCCATTACAGGGTTAATTAATTATATACTGGGGATTTTAGCTATAAAAAAGGGTAAAAAGAATAAGTCTTTAGCCCTGATTTCGGGAGGTGAGCATTTAAAATCGGATACTTATTCTACTATAGGATTAATTCTGGGATTAATTATCATATATTTAACCGGCTTTTACTGGCTTGATAGTGTAATCGCCCTGATATTTTCCGGGATTATTATTTTCACGGGAGTGAAAATTATCCGGAGGTCACTGGCGGGTATCATGGATGAAGCAGATGAGGAATTAATCAAACAACTGGTAATTACTTTGGAAAAAAACAGAACTCACAACTGGATAGATATTCATAATGTACGGTTTATAAAATACGGAAGCAGCCTGCATCTGGACGGTCATCTTACTCTGCCGTGGTACTTCAACCTCAAAGAATCTAAAGACGAACTGGATAAACTGGAAAAAATAATAACCGATAATTTTGGAGATAGTTTTGAGATGTTTATACATGTAGATAACTGCTGTGAAACCTTTTCCTGTAAAATATGCCAAAAAGAAGATTGTCCTCACCGTAAATACCTTTTTGAAAAACAAATTATCTGGACAATAGAAAATATCGAATCCGATAAACATCATAAATTAGATAACCAATATGAGTAGAGATAGAAAATACTTAAAAATAGAAGAAAAAATATTTAATTCACTGGGGAAAATCGGGTATGTCCTGATCTTCGTTATTTTATTCTCCCTGATTATGAGCATAGTTAACGTTATCCTTTATTGTTTTCTGGATAATTACTATATCTCAAAGTTTATTTTTACTGGAGAAATGTCTTTTTCACAATGGATACACCTAATGTGGAAGAGTTATCATTTCCCTTATCTTAAGATAATTCTTTTTGCGCTTATCTTTATTGCGATTAGTATATACAGAAGTAATACATTAGCTAAGGAATTTTCAAAATAAAATTCTTACCTTTCACCAATTTAAATCAACTTGAAAATATGAATTTTGAAAATTTACAGGTTACTAAAGAAGATAAAATCGCCTTAGTAACTATCAATAGACCTCAACAACTGAATGCGCTAAATTCCCTGACACTGAAAGAGTTAAGTGAATGTTTTTCTGCTTTGGATTCGGATAATGAAACCCGTGCAATCATTATAACCGGAAGCGGAGACAAATCTTTCGTTGCGGGAGCCGATATTAAGGAATTTTTGAATCTCGACCCTAACCGTATTGAAGATTTTGCCAAAAACGCTCATGAAACCGTTTTTAATAAGATCGAAAACCTGTCTAAACCCGTTATTGCAGCTATCAACGGATTTGCTTTGGGAGGAGGTTTGGAACTTTCTCTGGCATGTCATATCCGAATAGCTTCAACAAATGCCAAATTGGGACTTCCGGAAGTAACTCTGGGACTTATTCCCGGATATGGTGGTACGCAACGCCTGCCTAAATTAGTAGGAAAAGGAAATGCTAATCAGATTATTTTTACAGCAGAAATGATTCCATCAGATAAAGCCCTGAATATCGGGTTGGTCAATGAGGTGGTAACTCCCGAAAATTTACTAAGCAGAGCAAAAGAAATCGCTGTTAGAATCTCCAAAAACTCTTCTACGGCAATAACTCAGGCAATCAGGGCGGTTAATTCTTCTGAAACTCCGGAAGGCTTCACTGCCGAGATTAAATTATTTGGAAGTTTATTTACTACTGCCGATTTTAAAGAGGGAGTTAATGCTTTTATTGAAAAAAGAAAGCCTGTTTTTTAGCTTTACCCCTCCTCTTCCACCAAATTACTAATCGAACCCGGTTTTATTTACCTGCCAGAGCTTTTGAAACCGTTTCTTTTATTATATCTGCTTTTTGGGTCAGTTTTTCATCTGTCCACAACAGAGATATAGGTATGGTTACTGTTCTGCTCATAATGGCGTCTGACCGGGAATAATCCGCATTTGCATAATTAGGAAGCAATTCTTTATGTTCTTTATAAAGCGGAGCCAGAGTTTTCAACAACTTCAAATGATCCCATTTCCTGATGTAATGCCAATTATTGTCAAACCAGTAAGCATTCGCTATTCCTTTTGAGTTTAATGCTTGTGAAACGTTTTTGGCTAATTCTTTAGTACTCAGAAATATACTTAAGAAAGAGGCATTATCTCCGGTTTCATCAGGTATTCTTCTAAATTCAACTCCTTCTACCTCTTTCAGGGCATCCTTCAAAATCTTCTTATTCTTCCTCTGAACGGAAAGTATCTTATCTAATTTTTCAAACTGTGCCAGTCCCACTGCCGCATTCAATTCGGATATTCTATAATTCAATCCAAGATTAGGATGGTTTTCTGCTCCACGATTAGTCCCGATGTGGTCATGCCCATGATCTGTATATTGATTGGAATTAAGATAATATTCATCATTATTTGTCAGAACGGCTCCTCCTTCTCCACAGGTAATTGTCTTCACAAAATCAAAAGAGAAGCACCCCAAATCTCCTATGGTTCCCAAATATTTTCCTTTGTAAGTCCCTCCAAACGACTGGCAGGCATCTTCAATCAGTAGTAAATTATACTTTTTAGCCAATTCTTTAAGTTTGGTAATGTCTGCCATAGCTCCACACATATGAACCGGCATAATAACCTTAGTTCTCGGAGAAATAGCCTTTTCCACTGCCAGAGGGTCTAAGGTCAGGGTATCATCAATATCTACTAAAACGGGAATGGCTCCTACGCTCAAAACAGCTTCAAAACTGGCAACAAAGGTAAAAGTAGGTAAAATAACCTCATCTCCTGCTCCTACACCGGCAGCATTTAAAGCTGTCAGTAAAGCTGTAGTACCGCTACTGGTTAACTGTACATGATTCACCTTCATCCTTTTTTGGATGGCTTGTTCAAATTCTTTGGCTTTCCAATGGTTATTTCTTACTGATTCAAAATTATAACGCATAAGAATTCCACTTTCTATTACATCATTCAGGTGCTTTTTTTCTTCGTCACCCCAAAGTTCGTATCCCGGCATAAAAAATATTTTAAATTTTTGTTTTTTGTAATTCTTTCGTAAAAAAAACGTAACAGGCAAAGGTACCCATTTGATTTGAAAGAAACTTTAAAAATTAAGTAAAAAAAGAGGGGATATACCGACAGGGTTGATTTCTATGGATAGATAATTGTTATTTAAAAACTAATTAAATTCCAAACTCGGCAGAAAGTCAATTAACTGTATAAGCCCCCCTCACTAAGAAAATATATCGTAATAAAGATTTATTATTTAAAAAAGATATACAAAAATACTATTTCTTTCTTAAAGTTCATCATAAATGCAAATAAAAAAAATCATATTTTTTTTGCAGACCATTTTACTTATAAATTGGAGATGCAAAAAACAAAATACATTATTAGAAATTAATAACTGATTTAAAACTTTAAAGTTATGCAAAAAATTTATATCTTTGTTATCATACTAATTATTATTGTTTCATTATGAATATTCGATCGTCATTTTTTTGCTTATTAGCCGTATTTACAGGGGTTTTGAACTGTATCTTTGCTCAAAAAGTTAATGATCCCAACGTCATTATAAAAGATCACAATAACAATTCCAACCCTATTAGTGTCAATTGTGACTATATATTCAATAGTAATCACTGCATAACTTTAAATGTCGAATATCCTGAGATAAAAAGTCCCAGCGATTATTCTGTTGAGCCTATCCCTTTCACTCCTATCGGTGACCTTTCGGAAGGAAATGAAATATCAATTGTTGGTGATGATAAATGGAGTGCCGCACAACAACTTCCTTTTAATTTCTGCTTTTACGGAAATTCTTTTGATTCTTTCGTCGTAGGAGATAACGGAGTTATTAGTTTTAACACAGCAGAATATGCAGGAAATGAATGCCCTCATATGATTGCAGGTTCCATACCTAATGCGAATCTTATACGCAACGCCATCTTTGGAGCCTATCATGACATGACCAACGACAGTAATGCATTTGGATGTACTACCGACTGTGGTAGAATATCGCTTTACGTAACAGGAAGCGCACCATACAGAAAAGCAGCCATCAATTTTTACAAAATGAACCATTTCAATTGTGAATATGTAAAATCCTCCGTACAGATCGTTCTGTATGAAACTACCAACGTAATTGAAGTTTATATAAAAGACAAACCTTATTCCTGCGAGGATGCAAAAGAAAAAAGGACACTGGTGGGAGTTACCAGTCAGGACAATTCTAAGGGAATATCTCCCGATGGAAGAAATACAGGCATCTGGGAAACTCATGATGAAGCCTGGCGATTTATTCCGATAGGAAGCAGCACTCCTAATGTTAAGTGGTATGATGCCTACCATAACCTGATCGGTACCGGAAATTCAATTGAAGTTTGCCCCTCAGCAACTACCTCCTACTCCGTAGAAGTGTCCTATCCTACCTGTTCCTCCGCACCTCTTTCAAATTCCATTCAAATTAATTATTCTCCTGAACATCCTACCTCACATAATGTAACCAGAAATAAATGTTTTGAAGGACAAACTCCTAATGAAACCGTAAATTTTGAAGCCCTGATTGCGGAGGCAATCGGAAGTCAGACCGGAATAACTACTACCATTCATTCTTCCATAGAGGACGCTAACTCAGGACAAGGTGCGCTTTCAGGAATGAATAACTACCTGATGACCACCACATCAAAAACTTTTTTCTTAAGGGTACAAAAAACACAAGGCTGTTTTTCCGTTTCTTCCCTAACTATAAATTTAACGCAAAAACCTACTTTGACGGAAGGTACTCCAATTACAATATGCAGTGAAGACCTCTCTCCGGAATTGATCTATTTACCTAATTACAACTCATACATAAACGGTTATGAAGACTGGATGGCTGTGGAATATTTTAACACTTATGGGGATGCTTTGGCAGGTTTATCCTCAATTAATTCTATATCTCTGTCTAATAGTA
>JAISSC010000055.1 GCA_031273305.1 Flavobacteriaceae bacterium | reverse complement strand
CCCCGAATGGAGCGAAGTTCCCTGTAACGCCGTATAAACAGGCGAAAGAGCGCATAACAGAACGATGAACAATAGAGTAAATGACTTTTTCATAATATGTTTGATTTTAGTTATTTTTTAATCTCAATATCCTTATAATAACCCAAACCTGCATTTCCAACTACAGTATATCAAACAGCATTATCTTAAATATCTTCCGATAAACCACTGAACAATTTCAATGATATAACTTTGTAAATATATAACTTTTTAGATTATTTCCCTAATATTTTGAAATAATTTTACATAGATATATTGCTTTATCCTGTTTTAACCGATAAATATTATCCGGGTTAAGTTGCGAATAGAACAGATTGTCACGTCGTGCCTCCTCGCAGCAAGATTGCCACGCTGCGCTCGCAATAGGAATGTGGCAATCTCCTGTTTATAATGAGATTGCCACACCTGCGGTTCGCAATGACAGGCTAATTTATTATAAATCAATAGGTTAGCACGACTTTGCTTCGCAAAGTCCCGGAGGGACGATACTTTATTAACCGTATAGCTTTAGCTTACGGACAGACGGTAGCAACACGATATGGAAGTCCCGCACGGGACGACACTTTATTAACCTTACAGCAGGCTATACATCTCGCGATATGGCATAGGCAGCCCACTTTTTGGACAGCCTCAAGCTCGGTAGAATAAGGATAATTCAGGTTTTTTATCCTACAAAGTCTCCTTCAGCCACTTAAAAAACTCTTTTTGCCAGATAATTCCATTTTGTGGTTGTTGCACCCAGTGACCCTCTTCCGGGAAATACAATAAACGGCTTTTAATTCCTTTCAACTGGGCTGCCTGAAAGGCTTCCAATCCCTGAGTATAAGGAACCCGGTAATCACGACCTCCGTGAATGATCAAAATAGGCGTATCCCATTTGGCTACCATGTTTATGGGATTAAAATCTTTATATGCCTTAGGTTGCGGAGTTTCCCAATATGCTCCTCCCAAGTCATAATTAGGGAAGAATATCTCCTCTGTGGAACCATACATGGCTTCCAGATCAAATACGCCACAATGAGAGATAAAGGTTTTAAATCTTTTATTATGGATTCCCGCCAGATAATAAACGGAATATCCACCATAACTGGCTCCTACGGCTCCTAACCGGGAGTTGTCTACATATGGCTCTTTTGATACCTCATCAATAGCCGACAGATAATCCCTCATTGGCTGACCACCCCAGTCTCCGGATATTTCTTCATTCCATTTTATCCCAAAAGAAGGCAGTCCTCTACGGTTCGGAGCCACTATAATATAATCATTTGCCGCCATTATTTGGAAATTCCAACGAAAACTGTAAAACTGGGAAACCGTGCTTTGTGGTCCTCCCTGACAGTACAATAAAGCAGGATATTTCTTATTCTTATCAAAATTCGGTGGAAATATCACCCAAACCAGCATTTTCTTCCCATCGGTAGTGTTTATCCATCGTTCTTCCACGTTACTCATGGCTATTTTACCGTATATCTCATCGTTGACAACGCTCAATTGGGTTTGTTCTCCTGTTTGGATGTTTACCTTGTAAATTTCAGAAGCATGATTCATGTCCTGACGTTCTCCTATCAAAAAATCTCCGTATTGATACAGACTGACGTAATCATGCCTGCCCTGTGTAATTTGCCTTATCTTTTTCGTTCGGGTATCCAGTTCAAAGAATTGTTGAGTAGCATTAATCCCCGCAAGAAAATATATCTTCTTACCGTCTTTGCTCCAAACATAAGTTATGACGGTGTTATCCCATCCCGAAGTGAGATTTTCCGTCTGTCGGGTTTTTAAATTGTAAATCTTTATATCATTCTTATCAGCCTCATATCCGTCGGTTTCCATTGATAACCATGCAAGCTCCCCTCCTGACGGATTAAACTGCGGATTGGTATCATATCCTTTATTATTTGGGGTCAGATTATCTGTTTTTTGTGTTGAAATATTGTATAAATAAATATCCGTATTGGTGGAAATCGCATCTTCCGTTCCGAACAACTTCTTGGACTGATATACTATATATTTTCCATCCGGAGAAAATGAACAAGCCTCCGAATTATATTTTTCTCCCTTATTGATGTCTGTCAAAGATTCCGGAGAGGTTCCCACAAAAATATGCCGAAAATTACCATCTTTCCACGAATCCCAATGACGGTACATTAGATGATCATAGATCTTTACATCGGACTTATCCAAATCCGGATACGAATCAGTACCTGAGACCTTTTCTTCCTTCACCTGTTTTGACAACATCAGGTATTTACCGTCTTTAGTATATGCTATTCCCGAAAGGTCTTCCTTTTCCTTATTTATCCCGGTTATGGCTCCTGTCTTCAAATTATACGAAAAGATATTTTCTCCCACCGAATAGAAAAAAACATCATTCCCCCGAAAAAACAAGGCTTTCTCTTTATCTTTTATATCGGTCAGTTGTTTCACTTTCCCATCCAATGTCATATGATATAAATCCCGAAAACTACGGTTTTCCTTTACATCATGATATTGTACTCCGTAAATAATATCTCCATTATCATTAACTATATCTACTGATACCCTTCCTAAACTCCAGAGTAATTCAGGAGTTAAATTTTGTTTTTGTGCCATAGAAAAAAATCCCATAAAGATTACTATAATAAAACTACCTTTTTTCATTTATCATTTACTTAAAATCTGGTTAAATAATTTCCAAATTTAGTATTTTTCTTGCGCAGATTCAACTAATGAATACAACATTTGGGTAGGGACGTCCCTACGTGGCGTCTCTGTGGGCTTTCCACTACTATCCCTCACGCAACCCGGTTCCTTATTCATTCATTGTCCTATATCCCAATCAATGTAGAGACGTCCCAATTTGGGCGTCTCCACGTTATATCGTTCACGTTATCATTGTTGCATACCTATTGGTAGGTATGTAATATAACACATTGATGCATAGCAAATTACACCTCATCATTGCGAATGTAACAGATTGCCACGTCGTTCCTCCTCGCAAAAACTGGAATGTGGCAATCTCCTGTTTATAATAAGATTGCCACACCTGCGGTTCGCAATGACGGGCTAAATTATTATGTGTCAATAGATTAGCACGGCTTTGCTTCGCAAAGCCGTGCTCCGTTCTTATCCCGAACTCGAGTTAATTGGAACCTATCAAATAATGTTGTTTCCAACGGAATATTATTATGGATGGGAGGCATCCTCGTGATATTTATTGTAAATCGTGTAAATATTGTTAGCAAATTCTCAAAAATATGAGCCAAATTAAATGCTTATATATTGTTCAAGGCATAAAATAGGCTGTATTTATATTTATTATCTATATTTTAACAGGTTTGTTATAATTTAACTAAAAATATTCATTGAAAAATATTACCTTTGCAAACTTGAATACTAAAAAGATAGTGTCTAATTATGAGACAAAATTGTTTTAAGAAGAGATTAGTTTGTTTTTTACTAAAAATAATTCTAGATAATAATGACAAATGTAAAAATTTGTGCCTGTAATTAATTTATTGGCAAAATAATCTCAAGAAAGCAAAATAAATAGTATCTTTATACTTTGAATTTATCTGAATAATAATATGCGGAAAAAAGAAGCAACACAAAAAGGATTGTATAGTTTTGATTACGAGCATGATGCTTGTGGGGTGGGGTTGATAGTCCACACAAAAGGAACGGGGTCTCATTTAATCGTTGAAAATGGATTGCAGGTTTTAGAAAATATGACCCATAGAGGAGCAGAGAGTGCGGATAATAAAACCGGTGACGGAGCCGGAATTATGGTACAGGTTCCCCATGAGTTTATTCTTTTGCAGGGGATAGCTGTTCCTGAAAGAGGGAAATATGGAACCGGATTGGTTTTTCTTCCACAAGAAAAAGAAGAAGAGGAAATGGCTTTGACCTTATTCACAGAATTACTGCATAAGGAAGGGCTTCATCTATTGGCAATAAGGGACGTTCCGGTAAACAGTTCTATCTTAGGAGAAATTTCACAAGCCAGTGAACCCACTATAAAGCAGGTATTCATAACAGGAGGCGAATATCCGCAGGAAACGCTGGAATTAAAATTATACCTGTTACGCAAGAAGTTTGAAAAAGCACTTTTAGATTCAGGCATAAAAAACAAACGAAGTTGTTATATCGTAAGCCTTTCCACCAAAACCATTATCTATAAAGGAATGCTTACCTCCCTGCAATTACGTCAGTATTTCCCGGATTTGCTTCATCCTAATTTTACAAGTGCTATCGCTTTGGTTCATTCACGTTTCAGTACCAATACATTTCCTACTTGGGATTTGGCACAACCGTTCAGACTGGTAGGTCATAACGGAGAAATAAATACCATACGGGGCAACAGACTGTGGATGGAAGCGAGGGAGAGTGTGCTAAAATCCGATAAAATAGGGAAAATAGAAGATATTTGGCCTATCGTACAATATGGAATGAGCGACAGTGCTTCTTTTGATAACGTACTGGAATTTTTGGTAATGGCAGGAAAACCTCTGCCTCATGCTCTGGCTATGATGGTTCCGGAGTCCTGGAATGATAAAAACCCTATCTCTCCCGACTTAAAAGCATTTTATGAATATCACAGTATGCTAATGGAACCGTGGGACGGTCCGGCAACTATTTTATTCAGCGATGGAAGATATGCAGGAGGATTGCTGGACAGAAACGGATTACGTCCCGCGCGGTATCTGATTACCCATAAAGATGTAATGATCGTCGC
>JAISSC010000025.1 GCA_031273305.1 Flavobacteriaceae bacterium | reverse complement strand
ACCGAATTTACGAAATTCTTTGGCGACCTGTACCAATGGGGACGTAAAACGGACGGACATGAGAAAGTTTTGAGTACTACGTCCTCCACTAAAGTTCTGATAGATAATTTCGATAATGCGGGAGATAAGTTTGTAACAACTTCTTCTGCACCTCACGATTGGCTTGAAGGTACCAATAGTAAACTGGGACGTTGGGGCAGTGTGGACCCCGACACTCCTCAGAGCACCATCAACTACAAGGGCGTTAATGACCCTTGTCCCGACGGTTTTCGCGTACCCTCTACAAATGATTGGAAAAGTATTATCAACGGAGTCGGCGATAATAACGGTATCACAGAAAATGATACCGGTTATCACAATGGCGTTAATCGATGGAAATGGATGAATAGTCCCAATGCCGGCTGGTTGATCTATCCGCCCAAACAGGAGGTAACAACTCCGGGGCCGGGTGGGATTGATGATTATGAAGACACTCCCACGCTTTTTTTGCCCAGAGTAATGTATCGGGTATATAGCGGTGGTAACTTTTCAGCTAGCGGTGGTGGCCACTATTGGAGCAGTACAATATACAATAATAATTATTATTCGTCTGTGCTGAGAATTAACCATGGTGGGAATTATAATGCCGACAGCAACAGCGGCAGTCGTTCCTACGGTTATAGTGTTCGTTGTGTGGCGGAAAGTAGGATACTTGCTAACTAATGTAGCTAACGTAGTGGAGTGTGGCAATCTCAACAAACAATAATCATTTAAAATTCAATTTATTATATATACGAATTAGAACCTTTCTTTAATTCTTTATCTCTAACTCAGATTGATTTAGTCAGATAAAATAGTTAATGCCCTTTATTTCCTTTTAGTTAACTTGAAATTTTTAATCTTGTCTTTAAGAATAATTACATCCCGATGTTCTATCTTCAAAATAAGATAAATAAAAATAATAAGCAGGACATTTCCTGTCACAATACGTACAATAATATTTGTGCTGCAATAATAAGAGATCAGGCTCAATAAAGAACTCCCTCCTATATAAAAGATGAGTTTTCGGAGATTATAGGGAATAGGATATTTTTTTTGTCCCCAGATATAAGAAACCAGCATCATAATCAGATAAGAAAGAAGAGTAGCGAAAGCACAAGCCCAGTAACCTAAGTCAGTATATTTTAGTCCGATATAGTTGAGGATAATCGTAACTAATGCTCCGATTCCGGAAATAATTGCTCCATATCGGGTATTATCTGAAAGTTTGTACCAGATGGACAAATTCAGATAAATTCCTAAAAAAGTAGACCCGATTAAAAGAACAGGTACCACATTAAGTCCGCTCCAATATTCCGGGTTTCGGATATAAACACGCCCTATCCAGTCCAGATTGGCTACCAAAAATAGTAGAATAATTGCACTAAAAATGGCGTAATACTTCATTAAAGCAGCATAAGTTTTTCCTGAATTTTTTTCTTCCGCATGAGAAAAGAAGAACGGTTCTACCCCCAATAAATAAGCAGTTTTAAATAAGGTAATAAAAGTAGCTATTTTATAAACGGCACTATAAATTCCCATTTGAACCTCTGCTACACTTTCAGGAAGCAGATATTTAATAAACTGCCTGTCCATAGTTTCATTAATAATTCCTGCTAATCCTGCAATGGTGATAGGCCAGGCATATACCATCATTTTTTTCCAGAGAGAAGTATCAAAAGTATATTTTCCTCTGAGCATAGTGGGAATCAGAGCCAGAAAAGTAAGTACGCTGGCAATCAGATTGGCGGCAAAAGCATAGCCTATTCCATAGTCAAAATTATATATCTTACTTAGCAGGACGGAACCCATCCCCTCAGTTTCAATTTGTTTGGGAATCCGGAAAATCAAAATAAGAGTAAAGACGAACACGATTATCGAATTCATTATCTTCAGTGAGGCGAAATAAACAGCCTTATTCTGAATACGGAGTTTAGCAAAGGAGACGGCAGATATGGCATCTGTAGCCAAAATAAAGAGGAACCATATCAAAAAGTTAACCTCATCGGGATGTTTAAAGGCGTTAGCCAGAGGCTGTCTTACCATGATCCCGAAGAACAAGAATAAGACGGATGCAATAAAAACAGAGGTCATGCATGTAAAATAAACCGTATTTTGCTTAGTCTCATCATCCTTATATTTCTGAAAAAAACGGAAGAATGTAGTTTCCATTCCGTGAGTGAGCAAGACGGAGATAATTCCGGCGGCGGAATAAAAATCTGCGTAAATAGAATATTTTGCAGGTCCAAACGCCTTCACCAGCATTGGAGTTAATACAAAAGGAAACACCCGGACTAAAACATTGCTTAGTCCGTATATCAAAGTTTGGCTGAATAGTTTTTTATACAATTAATTATTTTTAGATAGGAACAAAATTATTGACAAATTTAATAAAATTGATTAGGTTTGCACCAAATCGGCAACAAAATGAAAAATGAACGGAAAGAAAGAATAGGCGTTGTTGGAAGCGGCAGCTGGGCAACTGCTATTGTGAAGATACTTTGTGAAAACTTGGAAGAAGTAAACTGGTGGGTAAGAAATGAGTATATAAAGGAATATATTCATCACGAGAGACACAATCCCAAGTATCTCACGGGGGTTGAATTTCATCCTGAAAAACTGAATATAACAACCAATATAAATGAACTGGTAAAAAATTCCGACTATATTATTTTAGCCACTCCCTCCATCTATTTACAAGATGCCTTAGCCGGTTTAACGGAAGATATGACAGAAAAGGTAATATTTTCTTCCATCAAGGGAATTATTCCGGAGGTGAAAGAGGTGACAGGCATCTATCTGAAACAGAAATTTAACGTAGAAGAGAGAAATATAGGAGTAATCACCGGACCTTGCCATGCGGAAGAAGTTGCTTTAGAAAGACTTTCTTATCTTACAATAGCAGCAATCAATGAAGAAACTGCTAAAAATATGGCAAAATGGTTAAATTCAAGATATATTAAAACAACCTTGTCTGATGATATTTTTGGAACGGAATATGCGGCAGTATTAAAAAATATTTTTGCTATATCCTGTGGTATTGCTCACGGATTGAGGTATGGAGATAACTTTCAGGCAGTGTTGCTATCTAATTCCATTCGGGAGATGGGACGATTTATCAACGAGATTCATCCTATACGGAGAGATATTAATAACTCCGCCTATCTGGGAGACCTGTTGGTGACCGGATATTCATTCTTCAGTCGAAACCGTATGTTTGGGAATATGATAGGGAAAGGATATACGGTACGTTCCGCTATTTTGGAAATGAGTATGATAGCAGAAGGATATTATGCCGCAAAAAGTATTTGGGAGATTGCCAGATCAAGGGATATTAGAATGCCTATCACTAAGGCAGTATATGAGATATTATACGAAGAAAAGAATCCTGAGAAAACATTCCATAAATTGTGTAATGAATTAGACTAAAGATTTTTCTTATCCTGTCTTGTCGGTCGGAACGCAATGTAGCGTAGCAACCCCATGACTGACATAGACACCCGAATCGCACAACAATATATAACGTGGAGACGCCCAAATTGGGGCGTCTCTACAAATTACTGTTTATCAATGTGTTGCACGGCTTTGCTCCGCAAAGCCGTGCTCCGTTCTTACCCCTAACTCAGATTAAACCAAATTCCGGAGATATTTATACTTAACGTGAGTTCGGGTTAAGCACATTATAATTTTTTGAATTGGAATATGATGAAAGATAATTGAATAATGTTACATTCCTCCGGAATGCCGTTATGGGTGGGGGATTGTTCATTCTAC
>JAISSC010000117.1 GCA_031273305.1 Flavobacteriaceae bacterium | reverse complement strand
TTAAATCCCAAATCAGGAGTTTCCAGACTTTTATATTTCGTGAACAACAGAAAGGCTGCAAAGTTATTCAAAAAGTGTAAAAGCGTACAGCTGAGCAAAGAACCTGTTTTATAAAAAACCAGCCCTAAAACCAGTCCCGATAAGACTCCCCCGACTACCTGCCAGGGATAAAAATGAATCCCTCCGAAGATAAGAGCAGAAATAACTATTGCTTTAGCCGGTCTTACTTTGTTGTTTAGCATCCCTTTTAATAAAAAACCGCGAAAAAAAATTTCTTCCAATACGGGAGCCGTCACACAGACCGAGATAAAAGTAACTTCGGGATATTTGTTCATACCTCCTAACAGAGCATTTGTCATACTCTGATAAAGCGTACCAAAAAATTCACCTTCCGTAGGAATCAATCCGGTTACATATTCAGAAATAAAATATTGCCCTATAAATAAAAGTAAAACTATCGGAAACAGACCAAACCCCTTGAGGGAATAACTAATCCTGAACTTCTCCTGTCGGGGATATAAAAGGACAAGATAATAAACAAGATAAATAAGAAGATAGGTAGTAAGTGTAGATACGGGGCTAAGAATATAAGGCTCACTATTCAGGATACCCGCCAGAAACCGATATGCATACCCGGTTAGAACAGCTCCTGAAAAAAAGATGAAGACTGCCCATATAACATCAATCCAGCCAAGTTTTAAATAATTACTCATTATGATATGGTTTTCCTTGTAAAATGCTGAAAGCCCGATAAAGTTGCTCAATAAAAAACAAACGTACCATCTGATGGGTAAACGTCATTTTTGACAAAGCAACCTTTTGAGGATGAAGATGATAAATTTTATCGGAAAATCCGAAAGCACCGCCAATGCAAAAAACCAAATGCTTTACGGAATGAGTCATCTGCCTGTCCAGAAATTTAGAAAATTCCACAGAAGTAAATTCTTCCCCTTTCTCATCCAAAATGATAAGAGAATCACCTGAGCCTAATTGAGAAAGAATTAGGTCTGCTTCTGCGTTCTTTAATTCCATTTCAGGTAAATTTTTGGCATTTTTTACATCCGGCAGTTCTTTTCTCTCAAATCTAATAAAAGCAGGAAGACGTTTCTCCAACGATTCCATCAAAGAGACCAATTCCTTAGAATCGGTTTTACCCACAGCCAGCAAAGTTATTCTCATAAAAGTACAAAAGTAGGAATTTTATATAATATTTCGCTTTCCTGATTAAAAGATTAATTGAATTTACGCTGTTTAAAAATTATGGTATTATTTTTGAAAGACCATAAACAATTTAACGACTAAAAAATGATTAAAAAGATTTTCCTCGTAGCATTCATAACGGTTTTGACCATAGGATGCGATAAAAAACAAGCACAAAATATTGAAAAATCACAAGGTGTTGTAACAGATTCTACGGCAGGTACACATAATGCTCAAAATTCCTCAGACATAACAGGAACATACAAAGGAATTATGCCGTGCGCAGATTGTGCAGGTATTGAAACCCAAATTACTTTGGAAAATAACAATAACTACACCCTCACAACCAGATACTTGGGAAAAGGAGAAGAAAAGCCTTTCGAATCTAAAGGGAAATATACATGGAATGACACCAAAGACAGAATCATTTTAGATGCAGATAAAATAGAATATAAAGTAGAAGAAGGAAAACTGATACATTTAGATGAAGACGGAAATATAATCACAGGAGAGCTTGCACCTTATTATGTCCTTGTAAAAGAAAATTAAAATAATACGGGAGATTGCTTGGCTTCGCCCGCAAATAGTCAAATGGTTTTTTTATATTTTATGATGATGCCGGTAAGATACTATTGCCGGCTTCTTTAATTCTACATCAAAAAGAAATATCCCCGTACCGAACACAAAGAAACTGCCTTAACTTTTTGGACAGCCCCTTTACTCATAAATAACCTTTCAAAAGTTCTTTAATTTCTTTATCTGAAATAGTGTCTTTTTCGCTTTTGTTATAGATGGATAATAGGAAAACGGTTTCGTCAATAATCTTCACAAAAGATATAACCCTTGCTCCGCCGCTTTTACCTTTGTTTTTGGAAGCAATGGCAAGGCGTATTTTATAAACATCGTTGCCTAAATGCGTTCCGGTAGTAGTTGGGTTTTGGGAAAGTTCTTTGCCAAGCTCTGCAATTTCTGTACGAAGCGAAGCATATTTTTTAATCAGTTTTTTGGCTTCCTTTTTAAAGTTGTCGGTAAGTTCAATTTTATAACTCATTCAAAAAATCATTTAAGGAAGTGGTTTTTAATTTGCCTTTCTTGATTAATTGCATTTCCTCAAAACCTCTTTTTAAATTGCTTACAATCTCTTCTTTTGTAGGCTTATCGTCTGTTTCAATTTTTTTTACGTAATGCAGGTTTTTAGCCAGTTCTATGAAGTGGTTGTATTCCTTATCTGTGGTATATACTGTTACGTGTCTCATACTATTTTGCTGTTTGAATATTTTGTTCAAAGAAAGTCCGAAACTTGCTTTTGGTAAACATACCATCAATAATTCGGCAGACTGCATCCATATTGAACAACGTATTTAATAATACAAAGTTAGTCAAATTGTCCATAATTTACAATATAATTATAAGTTCAATTAGTAAATGCAATAAAATTTATCGCTACCTTTAGGGCGATAATCACAGCCATATTACAAAGCGGAGTTTAAAGTGGCTTCTTTAATTCTACATTAAAAAAATATCCCCATATAGAAATAATTATTATGGAGATGATATTTAAAATAATCCCTACACGAACCATTTCTTTCTGCTTTATCAGCCCCGTACCGAACACAAAGAAACTGCCTTAACTTTTGGTCAGCCCCTTCACTCATAAATAACCTTTCAAAATTTCTTTAATTTCTTTATCTGAAATAGTATCTCTTTCGCCTTTGCTGTAGATGGATAATAGGAAAACGGTTTTGTCGGCAATAACAAAATTGGTAATCACTCTTACACCACCAGATTTGCCTTTACCTTT
>JAISSC010000113.1 GCA_031273305.1 Flavobacteriaceae bacterium | reverse complement strand
ACGCTTTTTCTGCCCGTAGCAGGGATGCGACATCGTGACGACGGTAATATTACAGATGTAGGTATACGCGGCTACTACTGGAGCAGCACGGTAAGTGAGTCCTACTCGTATAATGTACATATCTCCGATTCCGGAGCCTTGCCGGACATGGCCAATCGCACCTTCGGTTTTAGCGTGCGTTGTGTGAAAGAGCATTAAAAAACAAAGGGCATAAATTAACCCCCTAAATGAGATTGAGACCGTCCAAAAAATCATTTAGGGTTGTCGCATAGTCAAAGTCAGGTGTATCCGTCAAAATTGTATCCTGCTTTCTTAAAAACTTAATTCTACCTTATATATCTTAGACCAGAGTTTACCTGTAATTAAAAAAGTATTTCCTTCCACATGGGCAATTCCGTTTAATACTGCTTCACTGTTGGTCTTATTCTCTTTGACCAAATCAGAAAAGTCTGCTTTGGCAACTACTATTCCTGTTTTCGGGTCTATAACCAAAATAACCGGCTCATCAAAAACATTGGCATAAATATAGTTATTAGCATATTCCAGTTCGTTCACATGAGAATACACCCTGTCATAACCGACAACCGTAATTGTTTTTTTCAGGTTAAAATTTGCATCAAAGAATTTTAAATCCGCAGAACTGTCGGATACTACTATTTCATTCTTTACGGTAGTAGCTCCCCAACCCTCAATAATAGCTCCCGGATAAGGAAACTCTTTTTCAAGTGTCAAATCGGATTCACCATAAATAAACCCTGTCCTCTCCTTCCACGAAAGTAAATAAATCTTCCCATTTAAAACGGCAAACCCTTCGGCAAATATTTTGGGGGCTATTTGTACATTTTGGGTATACGTGGCAGAGCCTAAAGGGTATCTCACCAGTCTGGACTTTCCATATTGCCCGGAACTTTCTGTGATCACTCCGTTTTTATAGGTGAACCCCTGAGTAAACAATTCAGGATTATGGGGATACTCCCGGATAATTTTATAGTCTATCTCTTTCTCTTTTTCCGAAGGATACACAGTAAAGACAGCATCGATCTCCTTTTTATATTTACCGTTATAGTTCAATGTTAAAACCAAATAGTTGGAACCTAATTTGGTATTGACGGAGTCCAGTACAATTTCGTTCTTATTATAAACCTTATCATTCAGTTTCAGGGTAAAAGAATCTATGGTTGCATCTTCTGAACTAAATTCCAGAGGGAGCTTATCTCCTATATGTAACCCCTTATCGTCCAACTGCTCAAAGTTGGTGCTTACGCTTATACTTTCAGGGTCTTTACATCCGATAAGCCCTAAGGTAATAACTAAAAATAATAAGATTCGTGGTGATAAGGCTTTCATATCTTTATTTTATTTAGAAGTATAAATTCTGTTTTTAGCTGTTGCCAGAATATAGATTCCTGCCAAGATAAACGGCACACTTAGCCATTGCCCGGTGTTTAATCCGAACCAGTTGATGTATTCATCTCCCTGAGGTTCTTTAAAAAACTCCACTATAAACCGTATTCCAAAAAGAATGATCAAAAAGTAACCGAATATCCATCCCAGATATTTTTTCTTATCCGTTTTGAAATAGATATATAAAAGGGATATATACAATAACAAATATCCTAATGCTTCATATAATTGTGCGGGGTGTCGTGGAACCAGACTTCCATACTCGCCCGTATCCTGCTGTATAAACAAGACCGCCCACGGCAAATCAGAAGGTTTACCTAAAATCTCCGAATTAAAAAAATTCCCCAACCGGATAAACATTCCTCCAATGGATACCGTGATTATAACCCGGTCTAATATCCAATAAAAACTGCGCTTTAAATATTTTCGGGTAAATATATACAGAGAGATCAGTATTCCGATAGCAGCTCCATGACTTGCTAATCCTGAATAACCGGTAAATTCAAAACTGGGTTTAGTCCGAATGGGAAGAAAAACCGCCAATGGGTCTTCCGCAAATAGTTCTTTCTGATAAAAAATAACATGCCCTAACCTCGCACCTATAATAACGGCAAGAAACATGTATATAAATAGCGGGTCTAATAAATCCCGGTTTTCTTTATCTTTCTTTAGAATAACGCCCATAAGATAAAAACCTAATCCGAAAGCGATTACATACATTAAACTATAATACCGTAACGTAAAACTACCTATATGGATACCTAAACTCGGATCCCATATGATATATAATAATTGACTCATTTATTATTTATGTTATTCTTTTTTATGTGGAACCGGATCATAGCCTTCTCCTCCCCAGGGATGACAGCGTAAAATTCGCTTTATTCCCAACCAAAATCCATAGAATAATCCATGAATTTTCAACGCTTCCAACATATAGTCGGAGCAGGTTGGTGTATATCTGCAATTACTGCCCATCCACGGAGAAATCGCCAGTTGATAAAACCGTATCAGTATAATCAACGGAAATATGACTATTTTCTTTATCACAACACTAACTTCCCTACAAAGATACAGTTTTCCATATAAAATACTAATTGTTTTTACAGACCTGCGTGTAATTCGGAAATTTCGCATACATTTGTTACATGTTAATTTTTAACCTGTAAAGTAAAAAGTTCAACCGGTAAGTGTAATTTTAATGGAATAAGATAGCAATATGATAAGAAAAATGAATCAGGTTTGTTATGGTTTATCGCTGTTTTGTGCTTGTTCCATAATAACCGGAAAAGCACAGACAACATCACAGAAGAAACAAAAACCGCCCAATGTTCTCTTTCTTCTTACAGATGACCAAAGTTACAACACGATTCATGCTTTAGGGAACTCAAACGTTGTAACCCCGAATATGGATCGTCTGGTACAAATCGGCACTTCTTTCACACAAAATCATGTGATGGGAGGAATGCAGGGTGCTATTTCCATGCCCAGTCGGGCTATGCTGCTAACAGGGATGTATAGCCAGCATTTACATCGGGACGGACAAGTAATTCCGGAATCGGATAAGACATTTCCCGAACTGTTTCGTGAAAATGGGTATCAAACCTTTGCCACCGGAAAATGGCATAGTGACAAGGCTTCCTTTAACCGTTCTTTTTCAACAGGTGCAGACATTTTTTTCGGAGGTATGGTACAGTATGAAACCGATGGGCATTTCCGTCCGTTCCTTCATGATTACGACCCTGACGGAAAGTATGAAAACGGTATTTTTCGCACAAAATTTTCTTCCGTTTGCTATGCCGATGCTTCCATTGATTTTATAAAAAATAATAGGGACAAGGATAAACCGTTTTTGATGTATGTAGCGTTTAATTCTCCTCACGACCCGCGCACTCCACCACCCGCCTATGGTCATAAATACAACGCAAAAGATATACCCCTGCCGCTTAATTTTCTTTCTCGACATCCTTTTGATAACGGAGAACTTGGAGTAAGAGATGAAATTTTTCTACCCTTACCGAGAACTCCTGAAATGATTAAAAAAGAGATTGCTTTATATTACGGCATGATTAGCGAAGTGGACACACAAATAGGACGTATTATAGAAGCATTGGAAAAAAGCGGAGAATACGATAATACCATCATTGTGTTTACATCCGATAACGGTTTAGCCGTAGGGCAACACGGCTTGTTGGGAAAACAGAATCTGTATGAGCATTCCGTCAAAACTCCTTTGGTCATTGCGGGACCTGACATTCCAAAAAACGAACAAAACAATGCTTTTAGTTATCTGCTGGACTTATACCCGACATTGTGCGAGTTGACAGGGATTAAATATCCTGCGACTATAGATGGGAAATCTTTGAAGACAGCAATTCTGGAGAAAACCCCAAAAGGACGGGATCATATATTCCTTTCTTATATCAATATCCAGCGGGCAATAAAGAAAGATAATTATAAACTTATCCGCTATAATGTAGCAGGTAATGCCGAACGAGTGCAATTATTTGACCTGAAGAAAGACCCGTTGGAACAGGATAATCTGGCTGACGCTCCGACTTATAAGGCAAAAGTAGAAGAACTGACACTATTGTTAAATCGGGAAATGCGCACTCTGGGCGATTTTTGCGATTTATCCAAACCGGGATGGGGCTATCCTCAAAAATTACCATACAGTACAATACTGGAGATGAGACCTTAGAAATTAAAAATCACCTTTTTTATTTCCTTATTTTATCTTCTCAATTCATTTGATACATTATTGCTAACGCCTTATATATAGTTGGATTGCTTTGTCTTCGTAATCCGGGTTGTTTAATGACGACCATCACTTTATATGTTTATTAATTCGTATTTTTGCATGAAATTTTTTAGAATGACGAAAAGTGGTAAAATAGAATTAATGGCTCCTGCGGGAAATTTCGAATCCCTTCAGGCGGCTCTGGATAATGGGGCAGATTCTATTTATTTCGGAGTGGAACAACTCAACATGCGCGCTCGTTCTTCTATTAATTTCACCTTAAATGATCTGGAGGAAGTTTCTAAAAGATGTTCGGAAAAAGGTGTGAGAACTTACCTTACATTAAACACCATTATATATGACCATGATCTGTCCATCATAAGAACTGTTCTGGACAGGGCTAAATCGGCTAATATCACTGCTGTAATTGCTATGGATCAGGCAGTTATCGCTTATGCCAGACAACTTGAAATGGAGGTTCATATTTCTACCCAAATCAACATTACCAATATTGAAACGGTGAAGTTTTATGCTTTATTTGCGGATACTATGGTATTAAGTCGGGAATTAAGCCTTAACCAGATAAAAAAAATAACTTCCCTGATAGAAAAAGAGCAAATAAAGGGACCTTCCGGGAATCCGGTCGAAATTGAAATTTTCGGACATGGAGCTTTGTGCATGGCTGTTTCGGGAAAATGTTATTTAAGCCTA
This sequence comes from Flavobacteriaceae bacterium, assembly GCA_031273305.1. Taxonomy (GTDB): domain Bacteria; phylum Bacteroidota; class Bacteroidia; order Flavobacteriales; family Weeksellaceae; genus Apibacter. The sequence continues at coordinate 1,139 of JAISSC010000113.1, read as the reverse complement.
CACTCTCATAATTCTTCGGCAAACAGGGGAGCTTGTAAACAAAATTGTCGAAAGAAATACACAGTTATTGATCAGGAATCCGGTTTTGAGATAGAAATAGACCATGAATATATGATGTCTCCCAAAGACCTGTGTACTATTGATTTTTTAGACAGGGTAATTGACTCCGGAATTAAAGTACTTAAAATCGAGGGAAGAGGTCGTGCTCCGGAATATGTAGCCACCGTAACTAGGTGTTATCGGGAAGCTATTGATTCGATTGCCGACGGAACTTTCTCTCAGGAAAAAGTTTCAGTCTGGATGAAAAAATTGGAAACTGTTTATAACAGAGGATTTTGGAGCGGTTATTATCTGGGACAAAAACTAGGGGAATGGTCGGATAATCCCGGTTCGAATGCCACACAAAAAAAGGTCTACATCGGGAAAGGAAGACATTATTATCCGAGAACGCAAATCGGGGAATTTGAAATTGAAGCCTACAACCTTAATGTAGGAGACAAAATCCTGATTCAGGGACCTACTACCGGCTCTCAGGAAGCAGCGGTATCCTCCATGATGGTGGATGATGTTCCGGTACAGGAAGCTAAAAAGGGAGATATTCTCACCCTTCCCTTAGGTTTCAAAGTACGTCCATCAGATAAGTTATATAAAGTCGTAAAAGCATAACAAATTCTAAATGTTTGTATATAAACTTTTAAAGCTCAACCATTTAATAAAAAATCATCGAATTAAATTTTTCGGATTATGGTTGCTTACTCTTTTAAACAAGAGAACTTTATCTGTTTATTTTGACCCCGTTCTGGCTTGCAATCTCCGATGCAGGATGTGCTACTTCTCAGATAAGGAATATACCGCCCGGCTAAAGGGAATCATGCCGAAGGAAGACTTAGACCTTTATGCCAATGCGTTGTTTAAAAATGCCCTGAAACTACAAATAGGCTGTGGTGCGGAACCTACTCTGTATAAAGATATACTCAAAATCATACAACTGGGCAAACAATATAAAATTCCATATATTAGTTTAACCACGAACGGGAATTTGCTTACTCAGGAAAAAATCAATGATTTTTCTAACGCAGGGCTGGATGAATTTACTATTTCCCTGCACGGAGTGACTAAAGAAAGCTATGAGTTCTTTA
>JAISSC010000191.1 GCA_031273305.1 Flavobacteriaceae bacterium | reverse complement strand
ACGTAACAAATTTGGAAAATAAAAACTTAATATCCAAATATCTGTGAAAAAATACAGCCTAAAAAATGTCCATTAGAGTACAACGTCTAAAAAATAGCCTAATTTTTGTCCATTAGACCGAATTTTTCCCTCATTTTGCCTTAAAACCCTATAATTTATCATATAGGTAAGTTCATTTCCAACAAAAATAATTACTACCTTAGTTCCCAACAAAAATTCAAATGAAATGAGCATTAAATTACGTTTAATTATCTTGGTTTTTTTACAATATTTTGTATGGGGAGCCTGGCTGATTTCTCTGGGAGGATATGCCGGATTACCTGTAAACGAAGGAGGACTGGGATTCACGGGAATACAAATCGGAAGTCTCTTTGCCACTATGGGAATAGCTTCTCTTTTTATGCCCGGATTGTTGGGAATCGTAGCCGACAGATGGGTAAATGCCGAAAAAGTTTTAGGAATAAGCCATATTCTATCTGCCCTGTCTTTAATTTTAGCATCTCAGGCAACAGAATATCATTTCTTTTATCCCTTATTACTCCTGCACACCTGTTTTTATATGCCTACAATTTCGTTAACCAATTCCGTATCCTACAATGCATTAGAAAAACACGGATTGAACACGGTTACCGACTTTCCCCCTATCCGCGTATGGGGAACGGTAGGTTTCATTGCAGCCATGTGGGCTGTAGACCTGCTAGGCTTCACCAGAAGCCCCGTACAGCTTTTTATAAGTGCCGGAGCAGGAATCATCCTGGCTCTATACTCATTTACCATGCCTGCCACCCCTCCTACCAAAAATGAAGAAAAAAAGGGGTTGATGTCTGCATTAGGATTAGATGCCTTTATCTTATTTAAAAGAAAAAAAATGGCTATATTTTTCTTCTTTTCCATGTTATTAGGTTGCTCCCTTCAAATTACCAATGCCTTCGGAGGCCCCTTTCTGGACAGTTTTAAAGCAACCTATCCGGATTCTTTCGGAGTACAACATCCTAACCTATTGCTATCTATCTCTCAAATATCGGAAACCCTTTGTATTCTTTTAATACCGTTCTTCCTGCAAAAATTTGGAATCAAACGGGTGATTATGATAAGTATGTTTGCATGGTTCCTGCGATTCGGTCTGTTCGGACTCGGAAACCCTGCTGATAAACTCTACCTGCTTATTCTTTCTATGATCGTATATGGAATGGCTTTTGATTTTTTCAATATTTCGGGTTCTTTATTTGTGGAGAACGAAACAGATAAAAGTATCCGATCCAGTGCTCAGGGTCTGTTTATGATTATGACAAACGGTTTGGGTGCTATTATCGGAAGTTATGGCAGCGGCTGGATTGTAGAACATTTCACGACAAATGGCATAACAGACTGGTCTACCATATGGCTCACTTTTTCCGGATACTCCCTGATAATCTTCATTATCTTCCCTTTTGTCTTCAAGCCTAAAAATCATCCGGAGAAGCAGGGAGTCATCCATCAGTAAGATAACAAACCATTACTATACTTAAAATCAGGCTAATTTTTAGCCTGATTTTTTTATAAAACATCTATTTGACTTATGCTGTAAGTAGTCCTTGAACTATCCGCCTAAACATTTTTTTATCTTTTCCTCTCGTTTACCGTCTTCATCCATATTACATTTATACTCTTTCTTTATCTCTGATAAACTTGTTTTTTTATATGTTCCGCCCTTGTTTATGTAATATACTTCATGTTGGGAGTCTCCCATCTCACCATTGGAAAAACCTCGTACTTTCTCTACCCCATATAACTTACCTGAAACTATCTCTCTGACTAATATTTTATCTTCGTCTATTAACACCGGTTTATAAATTACGGTTGTCTGTCCATTAAATATCTTATTTAATGTAAATTCTATTTTATCTATGTCTTCTGCGCTAATCTTTTCTTTTTTTCCTTTATTTGGTTTTAAACTTATTTCCTTTAGGTACTTTTTTCCTTTTATCCCTATTCCTGCTACACGAGTACGATTATCATTTATAGATGCCTTTCCTTCTTTGATTTCTCCGTTTTTTAAATATACTTTTGCGAGATACTTTCCTCCCGGCACTATTCGTTGTCCATACAAATTAATGCTTAAAATTAATACTACGGATAATAATAATATTTTTTTCATTTTTAATATGTTTTTTATAAGATATTTTTCAAAAATACTTATTTTCGCATTTTCTACCAAATTATTAATCCTCAGATTCAACTAATTCACCTCACAAAGTCCTGTCAGTTTACAGCCGAACCGTTATTAATTGCAGTATCCGGAGTAATAAAAGAATAGTTTCCGTCGGGAGTTTGGGTTAATAACAACATACCCTGACTTTCTATTCCACGTATCTTTCTTGGGGCAAGGTTTAACAACACCGTTACTTGTTTTCCTATCAACTCTTCCGGAGAAAAACTTTCTGCAATTCCTGAAACAATAGTACGGACGTCTACTCCCGTGTCCACCTTAAATTCCAATAATTTATCTGCTTTTTCCACTTTTTTGGCTTCCAGAATGGTTCCTATTCGCAGGTCGATCTTTTCAAAATCCTCAAAAGAAATTATATCTTTTTGAGGTTCCGCTTCCTTATTCGTCATTATGCTTTCCCTCTTAGTATCTTCTAATTTTTTTATCTGAATATCAATTGCTTTATCCTCTATTTTTTCAAACAACAGTGGTATTTGATCGATCTTATGACCTGAAGGTAATAACTCTTTCCCTGTCTCTAACTCATCCCAAGTATAATATGGAATATTAAATCCATCTATCAGCTTTTGAGAAGCAAAAGGAATAAACGGTTCCGATAATTCTGCCAGATAAGCTGCAATTTGAGCTGCAACAAACAAAGCATCTGCTGCTTTTTCCGGATTATCTTTATAAGTTTTCCACGGTTCTTGTGCCTGTAAAAACTGGTTCCCCAAACGGGCTAGGTTCATTAACGCATTTAAGCCGTTTCTAAATTCATAGTTCTCCAGATAAAGGGAAATTTCCTTTGCCGTTTTGGGTAGTTCTTCCAATTCCGGATAGTCGGAAGCATGGGATAATTCGGGGATTATACCTTTATAATGACTGGTTATCAGCACGGAAACCCTATTTATAAAATTCCCGAAAACTCCTACCAACTCGGAATTATTCTTAGTTTGAAAATCCTTCCATGTGAAATTATTATCCTTAGTTTCCGGAGCATTGGACAATAATACATACCGTAATGTATCCTGCTTTCCCGGAAAATCTTCCAGATATTCATGCACCCAAACCGCCCAATTCTTTGAAGTGGAAATCTTTTCGTTTTCCAAGTTCAGAAATTCATTAGCCGGGACATTATCAGGTAAGATAAAACCTCCATGAGCCTCTAACATAGCAGGAAAAATAATACAGTGAAATACAATATTATCTTTAGCTATAAAATGTATCAGTTTGGTATCTTTATCCTGCCAATAAGGTCTCCAGTCTTTGTTTTCTCTTTCTCCCCACTCTATGGTCGAAGAAATATAGCCTATCGGAGCATCAAACCAGACATATAAAACCTTTCCCTCTTCTCCTTTCAACGGAACCGGAACTCCCCAATCCAAATCGCGCGTCATGGCACGAGGTTTTAGCCCATCATCCAGCCATGATTTTACCTGTCCGTATACATTCGGCTTCCAATCATCCTTATGACCTTTTAATGCCCACTCCGAGATAAAATCCTGATACTTATTCAACGGCAAATACCAATGCTTCGTTTTTTTCAATATCGGTTTTTCTCCACTCAACATTGAGTGCGGGTCTATTAACTCATTCGGACTTAATGTAGAACCGCATTTTTCGCATTGGTCTCCGTATGCTCCCGGATTTCCACACTTCGGACAGGTTCCTACTATATATCGGTCTGCCAAAAATTCTTTGGCTTTTTCATCATAATATTGTTCCGTCTCTTCTTCTATAAATTTCCCCTCCTGATAGAGTTTTAGAAAAAATTCCTGAGCCGTTTTCTCATGTACGGAAGCCGAAGTGCGGGAATAATTATCAAAGGAGATTCCCAACTCAAAAAATGTTGTTTTCATCAGTTCATGATACCGGTTTACAATATCCTGTGGACTAACTTCTTCT
>JAISSC010000146.1 GCA_031273305.1 Flavobacteriaceae bacterium | reverse complement strand
AACGTCATAGTGGGTTGTATGCCGTCAGGTATACAACAAACAATAATCATTTAAAATTCAATTAATTAAATATACTAATTAGAACCTTTTATAAATCTCTTATCCCGAACTCACGTTATTTTAAATAATCCGTAATTACCGAACCTTATTTTAGTTCTTTTATAATAAGGGTATATATAGGATAATGGTCGCTATATCCGCCGGTATAATTATCTCCTGAAAAAGACCGGAAAGGATAGCCCTTCCCTGCCCCCTCTTGTGTTACCAAATAAGAAGGAGAATATACATTCATTTTAAAGAAATGGTAGCCGTCGTCCTCGTTTTTAACGAAACCGGGAGACAGTATCTGTTGATCAAACAGGCTAAAAGCATCCTGATAGGCAAGAGTACCCATTCCTTTTTTAAATAATTCTTCCGCAGGATTAAAATAGGTATCATTTTTTACTTTATCTTTTTTGTAAACCGTATTCAATACTTTTTTAATACTAGGGCTGGTAGGATCATCATTAAAATCTCCCATAGCTAATATTTTTGCATTGGGGTTAATTTCCCGGATGCTGTCCATTGCTTTCTTCATTACTTCTGCCGCTGCAACTCTTCTGGGCAGGCTTTTTTGTTCTCCGCCTCTTCGCGAAGGCCAGTGGTTTACCAGAAAGTACATTTTTTCTCCGTCCAAAAGCCCTTCCACCAATAAAATATCCCGTGTATAATCTCTATACCCGGCATCATTGGTTAAGTTAATAACGAGCCTTTTCTGATTTGAAACCGTGAATCTGGTTTTATCATATAATAAGGCATTATCCACTCCGCGAGCATCGAAAGAATTAAGATGGGCAAATCCGTAAACACCTCCTCTCTTTTTCATTCCGTCACATAAATCCTGAAGAACATGTTCGTTCTCAATTTCACATAAACCAATTATGGCAGGCATAGTTCGGGTTTCCGACCTTCCTATTTCCGATATAACCTTAGTGAGATTGGTGATCTTCTCATTATATTTTTTGGAGTTCCAAAGTTTGGTGCCTTTATAGTAAAATTCGTCCGTGAGGATTTGTTTTCTTATTACATGTCTACCCTTTAACTTTTGAAAGGTCAATTCTTCCCGGTATATTTCCAGTCCGGATGCTAATGCGCTGTCTTCAGGAACACTGATCTGATATTTCGAATCATTAGGAGATAAATTCCCGTTAATAATGTCGGCAGACTTTATAGTATCATATAAATTTTCGACATTATAAAACATAATGGTAGCAACTTTATAGTTTTTTTGTGCCTTAGCCCCTGAGCATATGGCAATAAAAAAGCCTAAAAAAATGATTTTTGTCAATAATCGTCTCATAAATGTAATTTTTGTTAACACAAAAGTAAAACTAAATAATTAAATTTGCCTAGATGAGTTTAACAAAAATTACTAAAACATGATTAAATTTAGGCTGAGTTGTTTGATATTGCTTATTTATCAGATAACATTTGCACAAACAATGATTTTTGGCTACCTTAAAGGAGATAAAGATACGCCATTAGATCAGGCTACCATAAGCTTAGGAGAAGATAGGGCAACACAAACCAAATCCGACCATGCAGGATATTTCCAGTTTAGGGATGTTCCTGCAGGTACCTATCTTGTAATCGTAAATAAATATGGATACGTTCCTGCTACATTTACTTTTACAGTTTCTTCTGATGAATTGAAAAAAGATTTGGGAGAGATTAAATTGGAGTATAATCCTTCCCAAGCTGACGTAGGAGTTATTACTTTATCGGATGATGATTTATCTACGGATGAAGGTTCTTCTGTCGGACAAACAGGAATCGGGTTGTTGCAATCTTCCCGTGATGTTTTTTCCCGTACCGCCGCTTTTGAACTGGGTGCTTACTGGTTTAGAGTGAGAGGGACAGATAACCGTTACAACAACATTATGTTCAATGGCATACCTATGGCAAAAAGCCATACGGGAAGACCTGATTTTGGAAACTGGGGAGGACTGAACAATGTGGTGAGTTATCCTTACGAATTGGCGGAAAACAACACGGTTTCCGATTATTCTTTTAATGATTTGGGCGGTACTACGTATTATGATACGCGGGCTTCAAGTTATAGAAAAGGGTTGAATCTTTCGTATTCATTTACGAATCGTACGTATCAACATCGTGTGATAGCCACTTACTCTACTGGAATGTTGGCCTCAGGATGGGCATTCACATTTTCCGGCTCAAGAAGATGGATGGAAGAAGGAGTAATTGATGGAACCTATAATGATTCCTATGCTTATTTTGCCTCCATAGAGAAAAAACTTTCCGATAAACACAGGTTGAACTTAACCGCTTTTGGTACTCCTTCCAGAAGATCAGGTTCAAGCCCTAACACTCAGGAAGCATACGACTTGAGAGGAAAAAATTACAATGCTTATTGGGGATGGCAGGATGGAGAAAAAAGAAGTGAAAGGATAAAAAGAATTTTTGAACCTATATTCATGCTAACCCATTATTGGGATATTAATAATAAAACAAAGTTAACCACTACGGCATCTTATCAGTTCGGGTATAATAAAAGTTCCCGTTTAAACAGATTTGAGGCGGATAATCCATCGCCTATTTATTATAAAAATTTACCCAGTTATTGGGAAAGCGTTGATAATAAGTCGGAACATGATTATTTTTTAAATGCATGGAAAAATAATGACACATCAATCACACAAGTAAACTGGGACAGGCTGTATAACGCAAATTACAATGCACCTTATTATACAGACCCTTACAGTGGCGAGACCGGAAGAAGAGCTTCTTTCTTCTTAGTAGATGATGTGATAGAAGATAAGACCATTAATGCCGCCACTCATTTACAAACTCAGTTTGCAGATAACTGGAAGTTCTTCTTAAATGTAAATTATCAAAATTTAGCCTCTGATAATTACCGGGAAGTTAACGACCTGTTGGGAGCAGATTTTGTGATAAACAAAAGCTCGTTCTTAAAAGGAGACGGCTCTGATACTTCTATTGATGACTATGATATAATGAACCCAGGTAGTGTAGCCCGAAAAGGAGATAAAACAGAATACTATTACAAATTATACAGACAGGAAGTAGTGGCAAATGCAACAACAAGGGTCAATATTAATCGTTGGGATGTTGCGGTTTCTGTTTTGTTCGGATGGAATGAAGCCTATAGAGACGGACAATTTAAACATGGATTATATGCGGACAATTCTTATGGAAAGAGCGGTAAGGAAAACTTTCTGGAATTAGGATTAAGAGCAGGCGTTACGTATAAGATCAACGGTAGGAATTTTATCACGATAAATTCGGCTTACTATGAATCAGCACCTACTTTAAATGAGATATTTGCTAATCCGAGATTAAATAATGAGGTTTCACCTGATATTACCAACCAGAAGATCAATACTCATGACATTACCTACACATTAAGAACTCCATCAGTAAGAGCAAGAGCTACCGGATATTATACTAAGGTAAAAGACGCTATCGAAATATCCCGTTACTATGCACAAGGAGTGAGTCTGGACGGAAATGCAGATGCTTTTATATCAGAAATCTTAACAGGAGTGAAAAAAGATTATCTGGGAGCTGAATTTGGAATTGACTGGAAGATCATACCGACATTAACTCTAACCGGAATTGCTGCCGTAGGGCAATATACCTATAAGGGTAATCCCAATTTATATATAATGAGTGATGTTTCTCCGGGAGTGCATGACTATGGAACATCTTATATTAAGAATTATAAGATTACCGGAACTCCGCAAAAAGGATACACTTTAGGTCTAAGATACAGCTCTCCGAAATATTGGTGGGCAGGGGTAACCGGAAACTTCTTACAAGATATTTATTCAGATATTTCAGCTTTGTCAAGAACTAAGAGTTTTGTGATGGAAGACCCGGTTTATTCTTATGAAGGAGCAACGCCTGAAACTGTAAAAGATATATTAGACCAAAAACAATTTCAGGACGTATTTATGCTTAATGCTAATATTGGAAAATCTTTCCGATTTGGGCAATATAGTGTAGGAGTAAGCGCATCCGTTAACAATATCTTAAATGAAAGAGGTTATGTTACGGGTTCTTTTGAGCAAGGACGATATTCCAGTTATAGTCAATTAGCAGAAGATCAGGCACGAAATAATCCTCTTTTCGGGAACAAATTGTTCTACGACAGAGGAAGGTCTTATTTCTTAAATGTATACCTTAGGTTTTAATTAAGGATAAAAAATTTTAATAATGAAAACAGTAAAAACGATTCAGAAAATAATGATAATGGTCATGTCACTTTCTTTTATGGCTTGTGTGCATGATGATGATTATGATACTCCTCCTGAAAACGAGGGACAAGTATTGACCTCTACAATAGACATCCCGCAAATTAAAGCAACTGCTCCTGTTTATACAGGAAATGTAGCCCATGATTCCATTCCGGAATCCATTCCGTTTGCAAATGGAGAAATTTTGGAAGGTTATGTGATTTCCACCGATCAGGGAGGAAATGTGTATAAAAATTTATTTATAGTTACCGACGATGGAAAACAAGGAATATTGTTGAGTATAAATAAATCCAGTATATACACATCTTATCCTTTAGGGTCAAAAATATATGTGAAATTAGACGGACTATACTATGGAAAGCAAAACGGTATGGTACAAATCGGTATGAAACCGACACAGTCTACAAGGTATATAGTTGATCAGATAACTCCCAGTGTGATGGCTTCTAATATTATTCTGGGGAAAGATAAAAAGGATGAAGAAGATTTGGTCATAAAAACAAATTCCGGAGGAAATCCTTTAACTATAAATGACGTAAATAATAATGAATCCTATCTGTGTACTTTGGTAGAACTTAGCAATATGGAATTTAATGACGCCGGTTCCACTTTTGTAAGAGAAAATGTCGCAACAAGTAATCAGGTCAATGATTTCAATTTAGATTATTTTGCAATAAGAGTTAGTAATTATGCAACTTTTGCAGGATATATAATTCCTTATGGAGTAGGAAAGATACGAGGAGTTATGACAAGGTATGATGGAAGCTATAATACCTATCAGTTGTTGATAAGAACTATTGACGATGTAAAAGAGTTCGATTTTACCCTCCCTGTGTTTTACGAGACATTTACGGATTGTCAAAAATCTGATGGCTCTGCTTGGGTTAGCCCGTGGGCGAAAATAGCAAATGTTACAGGCTTTGATATGGGTGATCCTGTAACATACAGTGATCCTTACGATGCGGCAGATGTCAGGTCTACTGCAAGCATTAATAAACATGTATGGTTACCTGCCAATAGAGAGTCCTCCTTAGTTATATCAGGAATTAACACCTTAGGCTATCATGACCTTAAATTATCGTATAAGATAAGAACCAATAGTAGTACACCTTCTGATGTAAATATTCTAAGGGTGAAATATAATGGCGTAGAGTTAACAATTCCTCCATTAACAGTAGCAAACAGTGAGTATGTAACAATTAAGATACCGGATGATATACCATCTCTTTCCTCCGCAACGCTTGAATTTTACACCACATTGAGTTTGAATACTGTAGGAATACGGTTAGATAATATTAAAATTACAGGCCCTGCCGATTAATTAATAAGAAACAATAAAAATGAAAGCAAAACAAATATTCATATATTTTATGGTTGGGATCATAGGGTTTTCTACGTTTATCTCTTGTGTAGATAATGATGACTATTCTGTCCCTCCCGTACCTCCAACAGGTTTCTTTAAAGAGACCTTTGACAATGTTACTAAGGCAAACGGAGACCCTATCGTTTCCAGCCCCTGGCCTAAAATTGCTGCAGTGATCAATTTCGATAATGCAAATGTTACGTATTCCGATATTTATGCCGCTTCAGACGTGAGGAGAGTTGCTGCAATCAATGATGGAAGCCTTTTCGTATGGCTTCCGGCAAATAAGGATGCAGTTCTAACTCTGGAGAATATTCCCATAGAAGAGCGTAAAAATGTAACCCTGAGATACCGGTTTAATGCCAACATATATAATCCGGGGGATGTGTCGAATACGAACAACCTGATCGTTAAATTCAACGATGTAGAATTAACCGTTCCCGACACTGAATTAAATACCGCAAATAACAGAAACAGATATCTGGGAGTAGCAATTCCGATACCCGATGAACTATTAACGGAATATGCCAAGTTAGAATTTATATCTGTTCCGGGAAATAATGATAAAGGATTTCGAATTGACGACATAGAACTAATCGACAATTATACTTCCTGGTAAATAAAGTTAAAAAATAGAGAGAGATAAAAAATAGCTGCCTGAAAAGCAGCTATTTTTATTTTACATTTCGTATTTTTACCTTAAAAATGAATACACACAAAACAGCACTGATCACAGGAGCGACCTCAGGGATAGGTCGGGCAACCGCAAAGATATTTGCCGAACACGGAATTGATCTGATCCTTTGCGGACGGAGGACGGAAAAGCTGGAAGAGGTAAAGAAAGAATTGGAAAAGTCCGTTAAAGTAATTACCCTCTCGTTTGATGTAAGCAACCGGGAAGCCGTATTTTCAGCAATTAACAGTTTACCTGAAGAATGGAAGAGAGCTTTGAACCTATTGATAAATAACGCCGGGAATGCTCATGGATTAGACCCGTTTCAGGATGCCTCTTTAGACGATTTTGATGCCATGATAGACTCCAACGTACGGGGACTTTTGAATGTTTCCAAAGCCGTTGTTCCCTTTTTAATCGAAAATACGTCAGGGCATATTGTAAATATAAGTTCCATAGCAGGAAAAGAGACCTATGCCAAAGGCTCGGTTTATTGCGCTACAAAACATGCCGTAGAAGCCATAAGTAAGGGAATGAGGATAGACCTGTTGCCTCATGGGATAAAAGTTACCGGTATAGCACCGGGAGCTGTGGAAACCGAGTTTTCTATGGTGCGGTTCAAAGGAGACCAACAACGGGCGAATGCCGTATATCAGGGATTTAAACCTTTGGTAGCCGAAGATATTGCAGATGCCGTTTATTATGCCGTATCCCGCCCTGACCATGTACAAATTGCAGATATAACCCTATTTCCGAAAGCTCAGGCATCAGGGACATTATTTGAGAGGAAAACCGATTAATCTGAGTTCGGGATAAGAAAGAACAACCATTATTGAACCCAATCCCTAACGAACTTAAAAACCTCCTGACTTTGACACTTTCAAGAGCCTTGTTTTGCAACTATATGATAGTCATTATTTTATAATTTTACTACACCAAAATGGGTGTCGCAGGCAGAAGCCTGAAAGGCTTGATTTTCATAACCGCAGG
>JAISSC010000133.1 GCA_031273305.1 Flavobacteriaceae bacterium | reverse complement strand
TCGCAGGCAGAAGCCTGAAAGGCTTGATTTTCATAACCGCAGGTCGGCGACCTGCGGGCAACGACAACCAATGACACCGCCTGAAAGGCGGGACTAGTCTTGCCTTTCAGGCAAAGAGTTGGGTAGGTACTCTCCGCAGGTCAGCGACCTGCGGTTATGAAGATTCCGCCCTCCGGGCTTTCAAAAAATCATTTAGGGTGACGCATAGTCAAAGTCAGGAAAACACTCCCCTACCCGTTTACATATCCTTAAGTCGCTGAGTTTATCTACGTTGCAACGAATTTCCAAATTACGCATAATAGTTTTGATTATCTTGGATAAATATAATAATTTTGTAATTTCAGGTATAACAATAACGATGAAAGATTATGCATTTTATTCCGGCTTAGGCACTCAACTGATAGTAATCATCTTACTTTTTGCAGGAACAGGTTATTATCTCGATAAAAAATTCCCTTCCATGAAGCCTGTCTTTATCATAGTTTTTAGCCTGTTAGGTATAGGAATAGGTCTAACTTCGATAATCAGGCAAATATTAAAACGACAAAAATGAAAAACACGGTAATAAATTATTTACTTATTAATATAGTAATAGCCCTGCTCGTTTTTTGTCTCCTCTATTTTTTTCCATGTAACGTCTATTATAAAACGTACGGATTTACTTCTTTCCTGCTAATCTCACTTTCTTCTTTGATAGTTTTTCTGGGAGTTCTTTTATCGCTTAAATTAGGAATTAAAAAAGAATTTCCGGTCTACCTGTATTGCACTTTATTAAAAAACGGCATACTGCTAACATCCTGTTTTAAATATAAGGAAATAGCTTTAAATATAATCTTTTACTTATTTTTTGTGTATGCAATATTAATGATTCTTGAGATTATATTTATCTTAAAATTAAGTCGGGAGGATACCTTAAAAAATAAAAAAACATGATAAAAATCACATGTAACGGATATGTCACAAAAATAATTATATTTGCAAACCTACGAATGTGAAAAATGAAAAAATTTGTATTTAATTTTTTAGCCTTAGTTTTTACTATAAGCTCTGCTTTCGCCGAGAGCGGTCATAGCACGGAGGAATTTAATCCGACAGAGACTGCTATGCATCATGTTAAAGATTCTCATCAATTTGAAGTTTGGGGACATGACCTCACAATATATCTTCCTGTTATTCTGTGGACAGATAACGGACTGGTATTATTCTCTTCCGAAGAATTTCACGGAGACGACAACGGAGAAGTGGTTGTGGAAAAGAACGGAATGAGGTTTACCAAATTCCATGAAAAAATTTATTATGCAAACACCCGGAAAAACGCTGACGGAGATTATATAACCGAATCTTCAAAAGTAATCCATCTGGACGAAGAACATCATCCTATTAATAAGACTCCGTGGGATTTTTCTATTACAAAAAATGTCTTTTCCCTGTGGCTGTCCTTACTGATATTGTTAGTTGTATTTATTGCTTCGGGTAATTTTTATAAATCAAAAAAATACACAGGAGTGCCTAAAGGAATAGCTTCCGTAGTGGAACCTCTGGTAGTATTTGTCAGAGATGAGATAGCAATACCTAACATCGGGGAAAAAAGATATAAAAAATATATGCCTTATTTATTAACCGTATTTTTCTTTATATGGCTTAATAACGTGATAGGGTTAATTCCGTTTTTCCCTTTTGGAACCAACCTTACAGGAAATATAGCCGTTACTTTTACTTTGGCTATACTGACCTTTATAATCACCACTTTTAGCGGTAACAAAGGATATTGGAAACATATATTCTGGGCACCGGGAGTTCCTGTTCCCATGAAAATATTCCTTGCTCCGATAGAAGTTATCGGGATGTTTACCAAACCTTTTTCCTTAATGGTTCGACTTTTTGCCAATATTACCGCAGGGCATATTATCATTATCAGTTTGGTATCACTTATATTTATATTTAAGTCTTATTTTGTAGCTCCGGCTTCAATTATAGCCGTAGTATTTATCAGCGTAATAGAAATTTTGGTTACCGCCTTACAGGCATATATATTTACAACTCTTTCAGCCTTATACTTCGGTATGGCGACAGAAGAACATCATGAAGAACATTAATTTTAATATATTTTAAATATGGGAATTTCAGTAATTGGAGCAGGTTTAGCTGCTATCGGAGCAGGTCTGGGAATCGGACTAATCGGAGGAAAAGCAATGGAAGCCATTGCAAGACAACCGGAAGCTCAAGGAAAAATTCAATCTTCCGCCTTAATCTTAGCTGCGTTAATTGAAGCTGTTGCATTATTTGCAATAGTGGTATCTTTGATTAAATAAGGAGAAAAATTGATGGAAACCCGAACTGACGTTTGGTTTATTCGGGTTTTCTTTAAACGAAAACTAATTAAACATCATATAAATCAGAGAAAAAGTATAAGATATGGAACTATTAACTCCTTCAGTCGGTTTAGTATTTTGGATGACCGTTTCTTTTTTAATCTTACTATTATTATTAAAAAAATTTGCATGGAAACCCATTTTAAAAGCTCTGGAAGACAGGGAAAGCTCTATTCAGAAGTCTTTAGATGAAGCAAAGAATGCACGCGAAGAAATGAGTAAACTAACTTCTCAGAATGAACAACTTTTAAAAGAGGCTAGATTGGAACGAGATGCTATCTTAAAAGAAGCCAGAGATATCAAAGATAAGATCGTAAGTGATGCTCAAAAAGTTGCCACAGAAGAAGGAAATAAAATTATTCAGGCAGCAAGAGAAAGCATCAATAACGAAAGAATATCCGCTATTAATCAAATTAAAAGTGAAGTAACCGACCTGTCGATAGATATTGCCAGAAAAGTACTTCAAAAAGAACTGTCTTCCGTAGAGGAACAGAAAAAATTAGTAGAATCATTAGTTAACCAAGCAAAACTAAATTAAAATGTCTAATATAAGACTTGCGAAACGATATGCCTCCGGATTATGGGATTATGCACTGTCTGCCAAAGAAGAAAGTACTATTGTACAGGAAATGCAATCCCTTATTGAAATAATAGAACAAAACAGAGATTTTCAATTGTTTTTAAAATCTCCCATTATAGAAACCTCGAAAAAAATCCGGATAGCAAACGAAATATCTAAATCTTTTTCGGCAACAACTCAACATTTTATCACTCTTGTATTAAGACATAAACGAGAAATAGAATTATTGGGAATAGCAAAACAGGTTTTGGCGTTAAATGATAACTATAAAGGAATACAAAGAGTGAGTATCGTTTCTGCGGTTCCTCTGGATAAGGAAATGATTTCAAAAATTATCAAGTCCGAACCTAAAATTAATCAGGAAAAAGCAATAATTGAGAATAAAACGGACGAATCCCTTATCGGAGGATACATCCTACGTCTGGAAGACAATCAGATAGATGCAAGCGTTAAAACCAAACTAAACAATATCAAGAAAAAACTAGAAGAGAAAGTATTTTAAATTCATACTTATATAAACTAAACCCTATAAAATAAAACCACTATGGCAAGTATAAAACCAGCAGAAGTTTCTGCGATACTAAAACAACAGCTATCAAATTTTGATCAAAATGTTTCCCTTGATGAAGTAGGAACCGTTTTACAAGTCGGAGATGGTATTGCCCGCATATATGGACTAAACAATGCCGAACAAGGAGAATTAGTAAAATTTTCCAATGGATTGGAAGGAATGGTACAAAACCTGGAAGAAGACAACGTAGGTGTAATGCTATTCGGTAAATCCAGCGGAATCAAAGAAGGAGATATAGTTAAAAGAACCAAGACCATTGCTTCTATCAAAGTAGGAGAAGGAATGATTGGCCGGGTAGTAGATACCTTAGGATTTCCTATTGACGGAAAAGGGCCTATCTCCGGAGAACTATTGGAAATGCCTTTGGAGAGAAAAGCTCCGGGAGTAATTTTTCGTCAACCGGTAAATGAACCGTTACAGACGGGAATCGTCGCTATCGACTCCATGATACCTGTCGGAAGAGGACAAAGAGAATTAATCATCGGCGACCGCCAGACAGGAAAATCAACCGTAGCCATAGATACTATTCTTAACCAAAGAGAATTTTATGACAGAGGAGAACCGGTATACTGTATATACGTAGCAATTGCTCAAAAAGCATCTACGGTAGCCCAAATCGTAAAGACACTTGAAGATAAAGGAGCTATGGCTTACACCGTAGTGGTAGCAGCAAATGCTTCAGACCCTGCCCCTATGCAGGTATATGCACCTTTTGCAGGAGCATCCATCGGGGAATTTTTCCGTGATACCGGAAGGTCTGCCCTAATCATCTATGACGATTTGTCCAAACAGGCAGTTGCCTACCGTGAGGTGTCTTTATTATTAAAAAGACCTCCGGGACGTGAAGCCTATCCGGGAGACGTGTTCTATTTACATTCCCGTTTATTGGAAAGAGCCGCAAAAATTATCAATAACGATAAAGTAGCCGCTACTATGAACGACCTGCCTGAATCCTTAAAAAGCAGGGTAAAAGGTGGTGGTTCGTTAACAGCATTGCCGATTATCGAAACACAAGCCGGAGACGTTTCCGCTTATATTCCCACTAACGTAATCTCCATTACGGACGGACAGATATTTCTGGAATCAGACCTATTCAACTCAGGAGTGCGCCCTGCTATTAACGTAGGTATTTCCGTATCTCGTGTAGGAGGTGCTGCTCAGATAAAATCCATGAAAAAAGTATCCGGAACCTTAAAAATAGACCAGGCACAATATCGTGAACTGGAAGCCTTTGCAAAATTCGGTTCAGATTTGGATGCCGCAACTGCTGCAGTAATTGCTAAAGGAGAGAGAAACGTGGAAATCCTGAAACAGTCCGTAAATTCTCCTATGCCGGTGGAAGAACAGGTTGCTATCATTTATGCAGGAACACAGAATTTATTAAAAAGTGTACCCGTAAATAAAGTACATGATTTCAAGGAAAACCTGACCGATACATTGAAGACAAAACATGCGGATCTATTAAAAGACATCAAAGCAGGAAAAATTGACGATTCTGTGACAGGAGCTTTAGATAACATCATAGCCGAAGTAGTGAAAAATTATTCCTAAGATCAAATAAAATACATTTAGTTCCAAAAACAGATACTAGAAAATGGCAACATTAAAAGAAATACGAAATCGGATTGCCTCTGTAAACTCTACCATGCAGATTACCAGTGCAATGATGATGGTTTCTTCATCAAAATTAAAAAGAGCACAAGATGCAATCCAAAAGCTGCGTCCATACTCTGAAAAAATGCAGGAACTATTATCTAATGTCAGTTCTACTCTGGATGGAGAAACAGGAGAAGAATACAAAAGAACCGGAGAAATAAAAAAAGTATTATTAGTAGTCATCACTTCTAACCGAGGGCTGGCAGGAGCTTTCAACTCCACCGTAATTAAAGCGGTTAAAGGATTACTTGAAGGCAAATACAAAAATACTCAGGTAGATTTGCTAACCGTAGGTAAAAAATCCTACGATATTTTAAGCAAAATTACATCCGTATATAAAAATTGCAGTAGCCTGTGGGATGCTCCTACGTATGAAAATGCCTCAGAAATTTCTGCCGATATAATAGAAAAATTCACATCGGGAGAATACGATAAAGTAGAGCTGGTCTATAACAGATTTAAAAATGTGATAGTCCAAATCTTACAGGTAGAACAATTCCTGCCCATAGAACTGAATACAGAAAATAAAACAACTACGAACACAGATTATATTTTCGAGCCTTCAAAAGAGGAGATATTAACCCAATTAATACCTACCACTTTGAAAACTCAATTCTTTAAAGCTATCCTGGATTCTAATGCAGCCGAACACGGAGCCAGAATGTCGGCTATGCAGTCAGCAACAGACAATGCAAAAAACCTGAAACAGGAATTAATTATCTCATACAACAAAGCCCGTCAGGCATCAATCACCAATGAATTAATTGAAATTGTAAGTGGTGCTCAGGCATTGGATAATTAGATAATAGTTAAGTAAAAAACCATAAAAAAAAAGGCTGTCAAAATTGACGGTCTTTTTTTATATCTAACAACTCACTTTGGTTTAAAATTTGAATACTTAATAAAAAACTATCGAACATTAAACCTTAAAAATAAAAAACAATGAATAATTTTTCCTTTATCAACCCCGTAAAGATCATATTCGGAAAAGACACCATTAAAAATATTTCACAAGAAATCCCTGAAAAAGATAAAGTATTGATCATCTACGGAGGAGGAAGCATTAAAAAGAACGGAGCATATGAGCAGGTAATCAATGCTTTAAAATCTTATGAATGGTATGAGTTTTCAGGTATTGAAGCAAATCCGCACTATGAAACCTGTATGAAAGCAGTAGAAGTTATCAAAGAAAAAAATATTGATTATGTATTGGCTGTAGGAGGAGGTTCTGTAATAGACGCCACCAAATTCATAGTTGCTGCCGCCTGTTTTGAAGAAGGAGAC
>JAISSC010000066.1 GCA_031273305.1 Flavobacteriaceae bacterium | reverse complement strand
TCCTTTACTTAAAAGTTAAAGCCTCTCTTTTTCTGCATTATTTTTCTAAAAATTTATCTATAGATATAAACAGTTAGCAGTTAGCAGTTAGCAGTTAACAGTTAACAGTTAGCTGATAGCTGATAGCTGATAGCTGTTGACTGTGATTGTAATACAGGGCAGGCAGACCCTGTCCCTACAACAGGGAAAAGGGCAGTTATGAGTTATGAGTATAGAGAAAAAAGTGACAAATAAAAAGGATAAAAAAAGTGTAACCTTTGTCACCTTTTAGTTTTTCTTATAAAATTCAGAACGATATAGATAATATTGATGACTGCTAACTGTTAACTGTTGACTGTGATTTTAATACAGGGCAGGCGGACTCTGCCCCTACAACAGGGCGGATTTGGAAAAAGCAGTGTAAATCATTACATTTGGAGGAAAAATTATAATTGTAAGATATGACTTTTATTACACTTGATAGAAATAATAGAATAAAAATAATCTGTTTATTGCTGATAATAGCAGGGATAATAGTGAGGCTGACTCTTGTCGAAAAATAAAATGTAACTTTACGGTCAAAATTTAACGATTGATGAAAAAGATAATAATATTTCTGTTTATTCTTTTGCCGGTAACAAGTTTCGCCCAGTTTATGGGAGCGGGCGTCCAGTATGCTGATGCTAGAGGAAAAGGGAATGATTTTCAGTTTGCTGCTAATATTTCCTGTCCGATACCGGGAATAAATAATAAAAACCCCTTTAATTCATTTATTTCCGCGGGTTTAGACTACACAGGAGGGAGTTCGCCTGTGGCCGGACTGAATATCAAACCTGTACAGATTTCTTCCTTTTTGAGCGAGTCGTTCTTCCATAAGAATAACTTTACTGTTCTGGTTGGCTGTGATGCCGGTTATCTGTTTATACTTTAAACGGGTAATATTTTTACTTTTTTAAATGATTGAAATTCTAAATTTAATAACCGGTCGATATTTTCCTTATCGTTTATAAATGCGTTTGCCATGCATTCCTCGATGCTCTGCTTAAATATATCATATGTCTTATGAAATCTGGAATACAAGACCTGTTTCTTGAGATACTTCCAAAACCGCTCAATCAAATTCAGATTCGGCGAATATGCAGGGAGGAACAATAATTCAACATGCAGGATTTTAGTATACCTTTTTACCAATTCACAATGTTGGTACCTTGCATTATCCAGGACGATGGTGATTGTTTTGCCGTAATATTCCAAATGTATCATTTTTAACAACTTACAGACAATCCTCGCATTTATTGCCGCATCAGTGGAACAGCACGTCATTTTTTTACTGACCGCGTTAACCGCACCCAATACGCTATAGCGTTTACGCCCGGCCTGGCTACTTAAAAAGCAACGCGTTTTGCTCCAAACATATCCCAACAAGGTTGAATAAAAAAAATGAACGGCATCCATAAACAACACTGTTCTTTCTCCCTTTACCGCTTCTTCCAAACGTGGCTCCAATCGTTTTTTTTAAAGCTATCCCGCTCTTCTTCACGCACTTCATCCTGTCCGTCGCCATTACCCGGGATACTCCCCGTTTTCAGATATTTGTAATTCATCTTTTTCAGGAACATGCGAATTTGTGTCGGAGACCGTCTGATACC
Organism: Flavobacteriaceae bacterium; assembly: GCA_031273305.1. Lineage (GTDB taxonomy): Bacteria > Bacteroidota > Bacteroidia > Flavobacteriales > Weeksellaceae > Apibacter. Next base: position 1,411 of record JAISSC010000066.1, on the reverse strand, counting down.
TGTCAATTGTTCTATCCGATCGCAAGCCTCATTTATTGATTGGGGCGGTGCTTTTTCAAATGCATGGTCGATCTTTTCCTTATAATCATTTAATTTGCTGGATTGGCCCTTCCACTTTAAGACTTTAAAATCGTCAATCCCTCGATCTTTAAATTCTGTCAGATACTCTGTTAATGTTGGCCTGGTTATTCGACAAATCCGACATATTTCCTTATGTTGAATCCCATATGACTTTAGATACACCGCTAAACTCTTTAATCGGGTTTTTGAATGGCTCGCATTTAAAATGTTAGAGTATAACATGTCTTGCTCCTCTTTTTCTACTGGCAACCGGATCATACTTGTTTCCTTTTTCTGCAAATATAAGATATATCTATGTTAAAAGTGAATATTTAAACCATTTTTAGTATAACTTCAGGCATGGGAAGGATGGTATTGTGATTACTCCGAACGTATATTTCGATTATAAGTTCTTTTTTGTGAAAGCGGGATACGACTTTAATGTGACAGGCGGTAAACAGCAATTCTTTGTCCGCGCAGGCTTCTGTTTCGGTATGGGTACCCTCAAGTCTTATGTGAAAACGCAAATATGGTAACATGTATTCGTTATGAAAAAGCTTGTTGTCTTCTTTTTTATCTTATTTCCGGTTGCAGCTTCCGCCCAGTCTTTCGGTATCGGTTCGCAGCATGTCAAAAAAGAAAAACTGCAACTTTCCATAAATAGTTATATGCCTTTTTATCAGATAAATAGTGTTTCTTCGCCTGTTGTAGTAGGCCTGGGTTCGGGCTTCGATTATCTTTCTCCCGGGTTCAAGGTGTCAGGGTTAAATGTAAAGCCCGTCTCATTATTCCTGATGAATAATAGTTCTTCACCTTTTACATTTGGGGTAAAATTTGACGCGGGTTATAACTTCGGCTTTGGACGGGGAAATGGCGTGGCGCTCACTCCAAGCTTGTATGCAGACGCTTCTGTCTATTATATATCGGCGGGTTACGACTACAATACGCATCACGATACCGGGCAGTTTTTTGTCAGGATAGGCGTCGGCCTTACACTTGGGTTCTTAAAGGACTTGATAAATAGATAATTTATTCTGTTATTTTTACTAATTTTGCAAATTATTTTATCCGGAGTTTAATTATCCTGTAAAAGAATGAAAATAGCGGCATTGGTATCGGGAGGAGTCGATAGTTCGGTAGTTGTACATCAACTGAAGGAGCAGGGCTATGATCCTGCGATATTTTATATACGGATTGGCATGGAGGACGAACAAGGCTATATTGATTGTCCTGCCGAAGAAGATATTGAAATTACAACTTATATCGCCAAAAAATATGGTTGCAAAATGGAAGTTGTATCCCTGCACGAAGAGTATTGGGAAAATGTGGTAAGTTATACAATAGACGCAGT
>JAISSC010000042.1 GCA_031273305.1 Flavobacteriaceae bacterium | reverse complement strand
GCGTAAGGCAGGTCTTAGACTTGGGTGCTAACCCTATGGGTACTGCCTTTTCCGTATTTGTGAAATAACGGCTTTTTATGAGTATAAAATGAATAAAAATGAGACAAAATCTTTTTGGTAAGATTGCCGTAGTAATAATGATAATAGCGACAATAGTAATGACCGCACACTCGTATGATTATGACCACAACCTTACACCCGCCTCAGAGACAGGCGTAATAGTTTCACCTGCCACACTTGAGTTGCATGTTGATGACAGGCAAACACTTACGGCAAAGGTAACCCCAACCGATGCAACCAATAAAACCATAATATGGAGCAGTAGCGACCCCGATGTAGCCACTGTTGACCCCGCCACAGGCGAAGTTACGGCAATAGCTACAGGTACGGCAACCATTACCGCCGCGACAACCAACGGCAAAACAGGCAGCTGTGTGCTTACGGTTGCTCCAGATGTATATGTGGCAGGTTATGATGGTCTTACGCCCATGCTATGGAAGAACGGCGTGGTGCAAGATTCTACAACACATCTCGGTATGCATCTTGGTGGTATGGCACATTCCGTATACGTATCGGGCAATGATGTATATGTGGCAGGCAATTACGATAATGCCGTGCTATATAAAAACGGCGTAAAGCAAACTTTCCCCAATGCAGACAAAGGTGTAGCCCATTCCGTATTCGTATCGGGTACTGATGTATATGTAGCAGGCTTTAACGTTTCAGGCTCACACAAAAGGGTAGCCGTCTTGTGGAAAAACGGAGTGCTGCAAGATTTGACCGATGGTACAGACTATGCTTATGCCCATTCCGTATTTGTATCGGGCAGTGACGTATATGTGGCAGGCGAGGAGAACTACAAGCCCGTGCTGTGGAAAAATGGCGTAAAACAAGCCTTGAGTACTAATGTAGGTGAAGCCTCTTCCGTATTTGTATCGGACGATGATGTATATGTGGCAGGCAATTACAATAACGCTTCATACAAAAGTGTAGCCGCCCTGTGGAAAAACGGAGTGAAGCAGGATTTTACCGATGGCACAAACTATGCGGGAGCCTCTTCCGTATTTGTATCAGGTAGTGATGTATATGTCGCAGGCTATGAATACCCCGATGTAGTGCTATGGAAAAACGGCGTAAAGCAAATCCTTCCTGCCACAAGTAGAAGTTTTGTTAAGACTAGTTCGGGCAGGGGCTATGCTGACGTTACTTCCATATTTGTATCGGGCAATGATGTATATGTAACAGGCGTTGATAACGATAAGCCCGTGTTGTGGAAAAACGGTGTGCCACAGATTTTGACCGGTGGCAGAAACCATCCACGTGCCAATTCCGTATTTGTGAAATAACCGCTTCTGCATTACGTATGGCGAAAGAAAGCACAGAACTCTAATATATAAACCCTAACAGAAATTTAAATCCTGTTAGGGTTTTTGTAATAAATATCCTGCAGACAAAGGAGGAAAATGGTATTTCCCAACTTTGCTACTTTTCAGGAATTACTACTGGGGTATTTTAGGTAGAACTGCTTCGGAAATAACCTTAACCACAGGTCTGTCGGTTCCTGCCAGAATCTCGTTAACAGCTTTCAGTAACGTTAGTTGGTCTTTAAGCTGAGGAGCCGCCTGTTCTACAAAGATAGCGGCTAATGCTGCTGCCGGAACTCCTTCTACGGTTTGTTCCAGGCGTTTCATTTCAGCCAGAGCTTCTTTTGCGGTTTCTCCTTTTCCTATCCGTACTCCGTATACCTTATTACGCCCGGATAATCCTGTAACTTCCAAATCTCCTACTCCGGGCAGACCATATGCGGTTTCCGATTTGGCTCCCAAAAATCTTCCCAACAGAGACATTTCTTTGATAGCCTGATTAAAGGTTGCCGCTTTCAGGTTATGATGCGGAAAACCGGTTCCTGCTTCCAATCCGTCTGCAATTCCTAATGCAATTGCATATACGTTTTTCATCGGGGCACAAATCTCCACTCCGGTTTCATCATCCGTAGCTTCAATGCAATATACTTCGGTTCTTGCTTCTCTCGCATATTTACGTGAAACTTCAATATCCCTACATCCGAAGATAGTAGCCGTTGGTTTTCCTTCCGCACATTCGTTTGCTTTTACGGGTCCGGCAATAGCCACGATTGGAGGGATTTCTACCTGATGTTGATTTGCAATCGTACGGATAGCTTCCGGAAGTAGCTGTATCTTTCCTTCTTCGTTCGGACAAAATCCTTTGGAAGTAAGCCAAAGTGCTTTGGCTTTGGAAATTCCCCGTAAAGCCAGTTCTGTAATTTTCGGAACTCCCTCTGAGGCAACAGACATTACGACCACATCTGCTCCTTCCAGAGCTTTGTCCAAATCTGAACAACGGTAAAGTTTAACCCCTTCCGCCAAATGCACATTCGTTCTTGGGTGTGGTTTACCTGCCTCACAGGCATCGATCAAATGATCGTCGAGCCATGTTCCCCAAAGTCTGACCTCCCAACCTGCCCTGCGAACGGGGGTACATAATCCTGACCCCATCGCACCGGCTCCTAAAATTGTGATAATTCCCATTTTGTTTATTTTTGTTAGTTATAAAATTTTATGTTTATCAAAGCTCTGCTTTCGGTGATTCCGGCTTGGTTGACGGATACTTTTCGGATAAAACATGAAGCCGTTTAAAGATATTTTTTAATTGAGGATAGAGGTCTCTCTGTATTTCTCCTACCTCATTATATCTTTTGGTTTGTTCCAAATCGGGTTCGATTGTTTCCCCGAAACGAGCCATCTGCTGAGATGCATAAGCAATATCTTTATTCCCGAACACTCCTGTGCTTGCCATTGCTTGTATGGCTGCTCCCAGAGCAGAAATTTCATCTTCCAGACAAATCGTGACAGGAAGTCCGGTTATATCCGTTACCATTTTTCTCCATAATTCGGAACGGGTTCCTCCTCCCATAATACGGAGAGAGGTCAGGTTTACTCCGGTTCCTTTCTGCAGATAATCCAGATTCATTTTCACCTCAAAGGTGATAGCCTCCAAAATAGAGCGGTACATGTGAGCACGAGAATGAGTTCCTCTCCACCCCACGACGGCTCCACGCGCTAAAGAATCCCAATAAGGACTTTGTACGGCATTCCAGTAGGGTAAGGTTACCAATCCTTCACATCCCGGAGGGATAGTTTCAGCTTCTTTATCCAGACGAATGTCCGGCTCTCCGAGCAATTTAGGGTCACCCAAAGCCTGACGGAACCATCCTGCCAGATAGGCTCCTGAATGTTGTACTACTTCAAAAATATAATTACCCGGAATACCGGCAACATAATTACGGAATACAGGGTCGTATTTGTATACCGGACTTTGTACTCCGGCAACTACTGCCGTGCCTAAGTTAAGATAAGCAATATTCGGGGTTACGGCTGCCGCACCTATACCCGCAGCCATTCCATCTCCGGCTCCTGCAATTATGGGAATGGGACCGGAAAGATTCCACTCGGAAACCCATTTATCTTTCAACATTCCCATTACTTCTCCTGGAGAGACCAAATCAGCCATTTGTTCACGCCTTACTCCGGCAATTTCCATAAGTTCATCACTGTAGTTTCGTTTTCGAATGTCAAACAAACCCAATGTATCGGCACAGGCTTCGGAAGAGAGCCATTCTCCGGTCATATTCCATACGATATATCCGTGTACGTCTACAATCTTATATGCTTTTTCCAGAGTTTCCGGTTCGTTTTCTTTCAGCCATGCCAGTTTGTAAATAGCCGGTGGTTCGCCCGGAGGTTTCCCCGAAAGATTATGTATATGGTCGGAACCGTATTTCTGAATTTGTTTTTTAGCTCGTGCATCCAGCCACAGGATTCCGTTACGTATCGGCTTTCCCTCTTTGTCGAACGGAGCAAAGCTCTCTCTTTGATGGGTAATCCCGATTGCGGCTATTCGTTCCCTGTCTTTTGGGGATAGTTTGGATATAACCTCAGCAATACTGTCACGGGAAGTTTCCCACCATCGAACAGGATTATGTTCGTAAAAGTCCATAGCCGGAGTATGTAACTGTATCGTGTTTTTTGCTGTTTGCAGTACACGCCCGGAAGTGTCCACTACAATTGCCTTGGTGGCTGTGGTGGATGAATCTATTGCAATAACCAAAGGTTCTTCTTTCGTATTCATAATTTACCGTAAATAAGGTTATCAAAGCTCTGCTTTCGGTGATTCCGGCTTGGTTGACGGATGTTTTTCAGACAGAGTATGAAGTTGTTCAAACACATTTTTCAACTGAGGATATAACTGGCGTTGAATTGCAGCGATTTCATTATATCTTTCGGTTTGTTCTAAATTCGGTTCAACGGTGTCTCCAAATCGAGCCATTTGTTTGGCGGCATAGGCTACGTCGTGAGAGCCGTGTGCCTCGATACCTGCCATAGCCAGTACGGAAGCTCCCAAAGCTGAAATTTCATCTTCCAGACAAACTGTAATCGGGATACCGATAGTATCTGCCATGATCTGCCTCCATAATTTGGATCGGGTTCCTCCTCCCATCGCACGGACAGACCTAAGTTGAACGCCGGTTCCTCTCTGAATGGATTCAAGGTTCAGTTTCATCTCAAAACCGATTGACTCCAGAATGGAACGATACATATGTGCTCTTGAATGGGTTCCTCTCCAGCCTACCACAGCTCCTCGTGCTACGGAATCCCAATAAGGGCTTTGTACGGCATTCCAGTAAGGTAAAGTTACCAATCCTTCACATCCGGGAGGAATTTCGGATGCTTCTTTATCTAATGCCGGGTCCGGTTCTCCTAATAGTTTAGGGTCTCCTAAGGATTGCCTGAACCATCCTGCCAGATAAGACCCTGAAGATTGAAGCACCTCAAATACAAAATTTCCTTTGATTCCGGAAACATGGGTTCTGAATACCGGATCGCATTTATATATCGGACTTTCCACTCCGGCATTTACGGCAGTACCCAGATTCAAAAAGGCAACTTCCGGAGAAACTGCTGCTGCCCCGATTCCGGCTGCTTGTCCGTCTCCTAATCCTGCAATGACAGGGATGGGTTTCGGAAGGTTCCATTCGGCTGCTAATTCGGGTTTTAACATTTCTATTACTTCTGCCGGCGGAACCAATTCAGCCATTTGCTCAGGTTTTACTCCCGCAATATCCAGAAGCTCGTCGCTGTATTCAAATTTCCTGATGTTTAATAATCCCAGTGAATCTGCTGCCGCTGCTGAAGAAGCCCAACGCCCGGTTAGATTCCATGTGATATAGGAAAGTACATCTACTATTTTATGGGCTTTTTCAAAAATTTCAGGTTCATTTTCTTTTACCCAAGCCATTTTATAGATGCCCGGGGTTACTCCCGGAGGTTTCCCTGAAAGGTCATGGATGTGGGAAGATCCGTAGGCTCTGATCTGTCGGGTTGCCCTGCCATCCAACCATAGGATTCCGTTGCGTAATGGTTTTCCGTCCTTATCGAAAGGGGCAAAACTTTCGCGTTGGTGGGTAATGCCGATGGCTCCTACTCGTTCTCTGTCTTTAGGAGATAATTTCGATAATACTTCCCCGACACATTCTTTGGTAGTTTCCCACCAACGTAACGGATTATGTTCGTAAAAGTCCATAGCCGGTGTATGAAGCTGAATGTTACGTTTTGCGGTCTGCAGTACACATCCGGTTGTGTCAACTATAATCGCTTTGGTTGAAGTTGTCGATGAGTCGATTGCAATTACTAAAGGGCCTTCATTGGGATTTTTTGTGTTCATGATTGATAATTTAAATATGTGTTTTTTAGTTAATAATATAGTATCGTAAATTTCGATATAGCAAATGTATTTACTAAACCGAAACAAAACAATGATTAAACGCAAGTTTTTTTATGATAAATGGCAGATTATGTAACTTATCGAAAGTATATTAACGTGAGTTTGGGATAAGAACGGGGCACGGCTTTGCGGAGCAAAGCCGTGCCAATATATTGATATACAGTAAATTGTAGTCTGTCGTTGGTGGAGGCACGACGACATAGAGACGTCCCAATTTGGGCTTCTTCACGTTATTATTGTTATGCGATTCGGGCGTCTAAACCCATTTGTCGTCACATACCTACCGGTAGGTATGTGATATAATACACTGATATATAGAAATTTGCGGACTGTCTTTGCGAGGCACGACGAAGCAGGCTCATTATAAACAGTGGATTGTCACGTTACACTTCGTTTCGTTTGCAATGACTTAATGCACATCAAGTTACGTTATATTAAGAAATCGAAATTATCCTCCGATCATTTTTTTGATCTGATTTAATTTCATCAGGGCTTCTATAGGAGTTAATGAGTTAATGTCGGTCTTTACTATTTCTTCACGTATGTTTTCCAGAACAGGGTCATCCAGTTGGAAAAAGCTCAACTGCATGTTTTCTTTTGTAAGAGTTTTGGTTCTTTCTTTCAATTCCTCTTTATGATTGTTCTGTTCGAGTGTTTTTAAGATCTGTTCTGCACGTTGGGTAAGTTTCACCGGCATCCCGGCTAATTTTGCCACATGTATCCCGAAGCTATGCTCACTTCCGCCGGGAACCAGCTTCCTTAAAAAAACAATGGTTCCTTTTAGCTCCTTGATGCTTACATTGAAATTTTTAATCCGGGCGAAAGAGCCTGTCATTTCATTCAGTTCGTGATAATGGGTTGCAAAAAGTGTTTTGGGATGAGCCGGATGTTCATGCAGATATTCTGCAATTGCCCAGGCAATGGAAACTCCGTCGTATGTGCTGGTTCCTCTTCCTATTTCATCTAACAGAATCAGGCTGCGGTCGGAAAGGTTATTTAAAATACTGGCGGTTTCATTCATTTCCACCATAAAGGTAGATTCTCCTTTGGAAAGGTTATCTGAGGCTCCTACACGGGTAAAAATCTTGTCTACAATTCCGATGTTTGCATTTTTTGCAGGAACAAAACTTCCGACCTGAGCCATTAGAACTATCAAAGCCGTCTGGCGAAGCAGGGCGGATTTCCCTGCCATGTTCGGACCGGTAATCATTAATATTTGTTGTTTTTCATCATCCAGATATATTGAATTGGCTACGTAAGATTCTCCTAAAGGTAATTGTTTTTCAATCACAGGATGTCTTCCGTCTGTTATATCAATTATCTTGTATTCATTGAGATGCGGATGGGTATATGAATTTTCGCGGGCTACGTTAGCAAAGGAAAGCAGGCTGTCCAGAGTGGCTATAATTTGCGTATTGTATTGTATATCCGTTAATTTCTCCTTAATATTCTGACAAAGGTTCCTATACAATTCGGATTCCAGTAAAAAAATCTTTTCTTCTGCTCCCAGAATTTGAGTTTCGTATTCTTTTAATTCTTCCGTAATATATCTTTCGGCATTTACGAGGGTTTGTTTACGTATCCATTCTTCCGGAACTTTATCTTTATGGGTATTTCGCACTTCCAGATAATATCCGAATACGTTATTGAAATCAATTTTCAGGCTGGGTATTCCGGTTCGTTCCGATTCACGCAGGCATAAGTTATCCAGATATTCTTTTCCGTTCTCCTTCAAAGAACGAAGTTTATCTAATTCTTCCGATGTTCCCGCTTTAATTACATTTCCTTTAGCCAGAGCTACCGAAGGTTCTTCTTGTAACTGATTCCGCAATAAGGCAACTACTTCATTCAGGTCTTTAAACTCTCCCAGATGTTTTACGGATTCATTATTTTCTTCTTTCAGTATCTTCTCAATAGTCTTATATCGGACTAAAGAATCCCGTAAGTAACCCAACTCTCTGGGTAAGATACGTTCTCCTGCCAGTTTTCCTAATAATCGTTCTACATCGGATATTCCTTTTAGTTCTTCCTCTATTTTGTAGGAGACTTCGGGAAACTGCAATAAAAAACCGACTATGTCCAGTCGTCTGTTAATAACCGGCACTTCTTTTAAGGGCATTAAAACCCAGCGGCGCAACATTCGTCCGCCCATGTTGGTATGGGTTTTATCCAGAACTTTCAATAAGGAAACCGATTGTGAATCAGGAGTTCCTACCAGTTCCAGATTTCGGATGGTAAAGTCATCCATCCAGACAAAAGTATCTTGCGGCAGCCGTTGGATATTGGAAATATGGTCGAGTAATTTATGATGAGTGTCTTCAACCAGATAAGCAAAAATTGCACCTGCCGCTATGATCGCAGGTTTCATGTCCTCCACGCCGAATCCTTTTAAGGACTGGGTCTTAAAATGTTTGGTCAGTTTTTCATAGGCATAATCATACTGGAAAGCCCAGTCTTCCAATTGGAAAGAGTATGACTGATGTTCGAAAGGCAAAGCATTTCTCCGCTGATGAATGATTTCCGTAGGTCTGAAATTATCTATCAGGTGTCGGAGTTTATGAATATTTCCCTCCGAAATTAAGAACTCTCCGGTAGAAATATCCAGCAAAGCCATTCCGTAAATGTTTCCTTCCTGATGTACGGATAATAAAAAATTATTGCTTTTCGCTTCCAGTACCTTATCGTTAAAAGTAACTCCGGGCGTTACCAATTCCGTCACTCCTCTTTTTACGATTCCTTTTGCTAAAGCCGGGTCTTCGAGCTGGTCGCAGATGGCTACCCGCAGTCCGGAACGCACCAGTTTAGGAAGATAAATATCCAGAGAATGATGAGGAAATCCTGCCAGTTCTATATGAAATGCTTGTCCGTTAGCCCGCTTGGTTAAGACGATTCCTAAAATTTTTGATGCTCTGACGGCATCTTCCCCAAAAGTTTCGTAAAAGTCTCCAACCCTGAACAGTAGCAGGGCATCAGGATACCGTCCCTTGATAGAGTTGTATTGTTTCATCAACGGAGTTTCTTTGGTATTATTTTTACTCATCCTTTTTCAGGTTACAAAATGAATATTACTAAGTTGCAATTTTTTGCTAAATTAGCATTTCTAAATGGGAGAAAAAAATTAGATCAATGAGTGAACTTCTTTTAAAACATTTTCGTTCAAGAATCTCTATTTCTGATAAGGAATTTCAACTATTACTTGACAATCTGGAGCATAAAAAAGTAAGAAGGAAGGAGAAATTATTGGAAGCAGGAAACGTTTGCAATGGTTCTTTCTATGTAAATAAAGGATTGCTATATTCTTATTTCAACGACATTAACGGAATTGAACATGTAGTCCATTTTGCTATGGAAAATTATTGGATTTCCGATCTATATAGTCTCCTCAATAACACTCCGGCAACGATAGATATTGTAGCTTTGGAAGATTCTGATGTTTATTTGTTGCGTGCGGATGTTTTAGAGAAATTATTAGTGGAAATTCCTAGTTTGGAAAGGTATTACCGTATTCTGTATCAAAATGCTTATACGGCAACTCAACAACGTCTGGATTGTACTTTAAGCGTCCCTGCCGTAGAGCGATATTTAAAACTACTGGATGACAATCCGCAAATCCTGCAGCGGGTCTCCCTTCATCTTATCGCTTCTTATCTGGGAATTACTCCTGAAAGTCTAAGCCGTATTCGGAAGAAATTAACCAAACCTGCGGTTTAATTATCAGGGAATACACAATCAAAAATCGGAGAGGAGTTACAGGCTTCGGGATACGATTATACTCACCGGAAGGCTTATGAAAATTAATAATCCGAAGTTACTTCCCATAAAAAAAGCATAAATTATAATCCATGATAACAGATAAAGAACCAGAATAGTATGTTTACTGGCTATTTCTACTTCTTCCGATATATTATTGTCGGAATACTGATTAACCCAGCCGTATATTAAGATCACCAATAAAATTATAAGGATCGGTATTTGATATTCAAAATGAATTTCGGGAATGCTCAGTTGACCCAGCCAGTTTGAGACATAGGATAAATTATCCGTAAGATATGTCAGTTCTGTAATGAGTACGATAGTAACCAGAACTCCCGCTAAATACTGGGAAATGTTTATATTTTTTTCATAATACAGTATAGTGATAATTAAGAACAGTATAACAATAATTCCTATGGGGAAATATAAAAAGCAGGATATGGTTATCAGCATTCCTATATTAAAATACTTCAGGGAAGAGGAGATGGGGAGAATATCTACTACCAACAGCAGGACTGCCGAAAGAAGCAAATAGGCTATTCTGGTGTTTAAATCCAAAAACTCCGGTAAAGAGGCAAAGAACAGAAGTCCGTAAATAATCAAAGCCCATATTTTTTTTTTCTTCTTAAATCTAAAGTTTAAAATAGTAATGAGATTCAACATAAAGGAGACAGAATTTACCGCCAGGATTTTCCAATTTTCGGCAGTTCTTTCTTCTTTTAGATAAAATAAATACACAGAAACTCCTATGAAAGCAATCCACAAGCCTAAAACAATAAAAAAATACTTTTTAAATGAGGAGTTTGAATACATTTTTTTATATTTGTTGCAAAAGTAAAAAATAAAAACAGTTAATCATGACAGAATTAATTCTCGGTATCGGAAAATTATTTACTTGGTCTTATAAAATATTCCCTATCATCGGGCATTTTGTAGATTGGATCTATGTAGGGATTCTCTGCCTTTTTCTTCTATATTGGTGTAAAAGAATCGTTGACTTTGGACAGAAGGATAAAGAATACGACAGAGACAGGCTGTAAATTGGGTTTCGGCATCGTTTTTAATTAAAATCAGTTTTCGTGTCACCTTATATTTTTCTATTATGAGGATGTGTGTGTGTTTTGTTGTATTTTTCTCATTGATGGTCTCATGTAAGGGAAGAACCGAAAGCCCAATAATTCCTAAACCGGAGGTTGTTACTTCCTCCACTGTTCCGGATACACTTGTTATAACTGCCGTAGGAGATATTATGCTGGGAAGCAACTATCCTTTATCTTCGGGGCTTCCGGAAGGAAATATCTTAGAAAAAGTTACTCCCATTCTCAAAGAAGATTCCCATATACTTTTGGGGAATCTGGAGGGGACTTTATTCGATACGGGCGGACTTCCCAAACAATGTAATAATCCCGGTCTTTGCTTTGTTTTCAGGACACCGTCTTCCTACGGAGAATATTTACAAAAAGCGGGTTTTGATTTTCTCAGCATAGCTAATAATCACAGTGGAGATTTTGGTTCTTTTGGAAGAGAAGCCACACAAAAAAATTTAGATGATCTGGGTATCAGTTACGCCGGGATTTTGGAGTATTGTGAATATTCCATTAAAGAAAAAGACGGTGTCAAATATGCTTTCATCGGTGCGGGGCATAATAGCGGGCTGGTCAGCGTTAAGGAATATTCCGACATACAACGAATCATAAAAGAAGTACGGGCAAAAGCGGATATAGTGATAGTTATGTTTCATGGCGGTGCAGAGGGAGCTGCCTATCAGCATGTTCCATATAAAAGAGAAATATATGCCGAAGAGGACAGGGGAGATGTACTGGAATTTTCGCATGTATGTATTGATGCCGGTGCCGATATTGTATTCGGAAGCGGTCCGCACGTAACTCGTGCCGTTGAACTCTACAAAAATAAGTTTATTGCTTACAGTCTGGGAAATTTTGCCACATATGGAAATTTTAGGCTGAAAGGGGCTAATGGCAAAGCACCCATTTTAAAGATAAAACTCGACTCTGACGGAAATTTTATTTCGGGAACAGTTATTTCCACTTATCAGATCGAAGATACAGGAATGGGACCCGAAATAGATACTGAAAATCAGGCGTTGCATTATATGCAGACTTTAACAAGCGAAGATTTTCCTGACGGAAAGTTGGAAATTCTGGATAATGGAGAGATAAAAAAGCGTTAATTTCAGGGCTAACGCTTTCCTAAAGTTGTTGGCAAAAACAGTTTCTAGTTACTTTACCCTTTCCCAATATTGATTCCTGCCAATCAGGGAAATTCCGACATATCCGCGTACCTTTAATTTATCGGCATTTTCAAAACTGATGGTACATTTGTATTCTTTTCCTTTGGACGGATCCAAAATTACACCGTCTGTCAATTCTTTTCCGTCCAGTTTCATTCCACGTAGCATTTCCAATCCTATCAGAGGTTTATTCTTGCGGTCATCCGTACATTTCACGCAGTTGGCATTGGCAGGTTTTATCAGAAGTTCCAAAATCCTGCCATAATAGAGATCGTTCTTCTGGTATATTTCTATGATTGCTTTCGGTTTTCCTGTTTCATCATCAATATTTTTCCATTTACCCGTAAAGGATTGCGCAAAACAAAAAACGTTCCCGATGAATGTAAGAATAGTAATAAAAAATATTTTTCTCATATGTCTTTTTATCCGGTTAATGTCGGGCTAAAATACTCTTTTTTCAACAATCAATCGGAAATAATAAAAAATATTTTATTATTCATTAAATTAGATTAACAGATTTAATTTTGTTATTATCCTGATTGATATATTAACCTTAGTTCGGGACAAGGACAGGGCACGGCTTTGCGGAGCAAAGCCGTGCCAATATGCTGATATACATTAATTTGTAGCTGTCATTAGCGGGAGGATGACGTAGAGACGTCCCAATTTGGGTGTCTCTGTGTGTTATCACTGTCGAGATTGCCATGCTACACCGCGTTGCATTCGCAAAAACAGTAGCGAAGCAAACCCTACGTTATAAAGTTGCCTGTCGTTGAGGTTGCTGCACTTCGTTTGCAAAGACGGATAAATAACATAAAAAAATACGGCACTTTATTTATATTTGCTATATGAAGATTATTTGGTCATATACTGCACATAGGACATTTAAGGAAAACTTGCTCTATTTAAAAAAGGAATGGGATAATAGAACAATTATTACTTTTATAAATAAGGTGGATTTAGAAGTAAAAAAACTTTCTGAAAATCCATATTTGGGAAGTGTGTTAGATGATAAATATCGTAAATTACTTATTGTAAAACAAATATATGCTATATACAGAATTACCGATAAGCAAGAAATATTTATACTTACATTTTGGAATAATTATCAAAATCCCGAAAGATTAACTAAACTCCTTTCTTAATGAATTCATAACATCCTCATGGTTCATTATTCTATTTTGTTCATAATCTTTTTCTGCTTCTTTCATTTCTTCTAATAGAGCTTCTTTAGGATTTAATAAAACAGCTATTTCCATCACTTCATCAGGAGTAAAAGAATGATTTTTTAATTTCCTGTAAAATGTTGGTGAAGACATTCCCGTTTTTTCTATTATATAGCCCTTTTTAAAAGGAGAACTATTAATTAAATTCTCTAAACTCTCCAAAATGCGTTTATATACTTTTATTT
>JAISSC010000013.1 GCA_031273305.1 Flavobacteriaceae bacterium | reverse complement strand
GTTTGCTTTCTATATAGCATTGATTGCGTTTATCTATGGAGTAGGTTGTATTGCACTTACTATCGGTACGGGTATCGGAGTATGGGGTCTGAACCGAACCATCAACTGGGGATGGGATATTACCAACTTCGTATGGTGGGTAGGTATCGGGCACGCCGGAACCCTGATTTCTGCAGTATTGTTACTTTTCCGCCAAAGATGGAGATTATCTATTAACCGTTCAGCTGAGGCAATGACAATTTTTGCCGTTGTTCAGGCAGCCTTGTTTCCATGTATTCACATGGGACGTATTTGGTTGATGTATTTTGTATTTCCTATACCTAACCAATTCGGTTCCTTATGGGTAAACTTTAATTCACCGTTGTTGTGGGACGTATTTGCAATTAGTACCTATTTCTCCGTATCCGTAGTATTCTGGTATATCGGTTTGATTCCGGACTTTGCTATGGTTAGAGACCGGGCGGTAAAACCAATAACTAAAAAAATATATACCATTCTGAGTTTCGGATGGGGAGGAAAAGCAAAACACTGGCAAAGATTTGAGGAAATTTCTCTGGTATTGGCAGGTTTAGCGACTCCGCTGGTATTCTCAGTACACACCATAGTATCCTTTGACTTTGCCACTTCGGTTATTAAAGGATGGCACTCAACAGTTTATCCGCCTTATTTCGTTGCCGGAGCAATTTTCTCAGGATTCGCAATGGTGCAGACCTTATTAAGTGTCGTACGTAAGGTTTGTCATTTAGAAGACTATATTACACAGAAACATATTGAATACATGAACATTGTAATCGTAGTAACCGGAGGTATGGTAACCGTTGCTTACATTACAGAATTTTTTATCGGATGGTATTCAGGAAGCAGATACGAAGACTTTACCTATTTCTCTATCGGAGCGGCTACGGGACCTTATTGGTGGGCATTCTGGTTACTGATAATATGTAACGTACTGGTGCCGGCTACCCTCTGGATAAAGAAACTAAGAATAAATTTCCTTTGGACTTTTATCGTTTCCATCGTGATTAACATAGGTATGTGGTTTGAAAGATTTGATATTATCGTAATCAATTTATCAAGAGATTATTTACCCGGAGCTTGGACTAGGTTCCAGCCATCCTATGTAGATGTGGGTATATTTGTAGGAACCATAGGTTTCTTTGGGGTATTATATTTACTATACGCCCGAACCTTTCCGGTAATAGCACAAGCTGAGTTGAAAACAATTATAAAATCATCAAGCGAAGGTCATAAAAAACATCATTCAGAACATGAGCACCACTAAGACAATAATATACGGTTTATACGGAGATGATGATCTCCTGTTAGATGGAGTAAAACAACTTCGTGAGAGAGGAATCAAAATAGATGAAGTCTATACGCCGTTTCCTGTACACGGGCTGGATAAAGCTATGGGATTGAAAGAATCAAGGATGTCGGAATTTGCCTTTTTCTATGGAGCGATCGGATTAACAGTTGCCAGTTTACTGACCTGGTATACCATGAACCATGACTGGGCGCAAAACATAGGAGGGAAGCCAAGTTTTAGCTGGGGTGAGAACATGCCTGCCTTTGTTCCGATTATGTTTGAGCTAACAGTATTTTTTGCTGCTCACCTGATGTCTATAACCTATTTGATTTTAAATAAACATTATCCCGGACAAAAGCCTCAGAATCCAGACCCAAGAACTACGGATGACAAGTTTTTGGTAGAAATTGCGAATCAGGATTATGAGCAGGTTAAAGAGATTTTAATAGCTACAGGGGTTGAAGAGATAACTGTAAAAAAAATTGAAGATGAAAAAGTTGACTAAATATATTCTTATTGCTGTTACAGGGAGCTTGCTTATTATTTCCTGTGGTAAGAAAAAACCGGGTCTGGTCTATTTTCCGGATATGTATTATCCAGTAGCCTATGATCCGTATCAGGAGGCTGTAATAGCCTATGGTGAACAGGGTACGACAGTTCCGTTATTTGCAAAACAAGAAGGAGCAACAGTATTGGCTCCCGTGCCGGGAACCATTTCTCAAAATCCGGAAGGAATATTACCTTTGGAGTTACTTAATACACCCGAAGGATATGAAGCCTCCAAGCAGATCGTGACTTCACCTTTAGACCCTGCCAACAAAGAAAAAGATTTGGCAAGAGGAAAAGATTTATATGTGAAGACCTGTGCCGCCTGTCATGGAACTACCGGAGACGGACAAGGGAATATAGTAGTGTCCGGAGCATATTCAGGAGTTCCGAATTATAAAGATAGAGTTATAACAGTAGGTTCCGTATATTATGTTATAGAACATGGAAGAAATGCAATGGGGTCTTATGCCGGTCAGTTATTACCCGGCGACAGATGGAGAGTTGCAGAGTATGTAATGAATGAATTTAAGTCTGCACAAGCACCACAGGTGGCGGCGACAGTACAAGTAGCAGATACAATAGCACAAAAATAAAACTATGAGATATATATTTTCATCAGGACTTAAGTTAACATCCATCGTATTGATCGTAGCAGGATTAATAGCATTTGGAGTAGGTTATTATCAAAATTCCCTTATAGATGAACATCATGTTGAGGAAGTATTGAATAAGAATCATGAAATAGCAAATGCCCAACCTATGAATTCCACGTACAAACATGATGTACCTCATTCCAAAGAACATTTGGAACATGCGGAAAATCAGATTCATAACCGTCCGTGGTCGGCATTTTTTGTTTCCCTGATGCTGTTTTTTGGTATTTCTGCAACTGCCCTATTCTTTTCTGCAGTTCAACATGCAGGAAACGCAGCCTGGTCTATTGTAGTCATACGGGTGATGGAAGGAATTGCATCTTTCATTCCCGTAGGAGGAATATTAATGATACTTTTTATTGTTTTATCTTCTTACGGAGGAGAGCATGGAGGATTAAACCATTTATATCATTGGATGGATCCATCTCTTACAGACCCTGCATCCCCTCATTTTGACTTACTGTTAAAATCAAAAGAACCGTTTTTAAACCGACCTTTCTTCGTGATAAGAACACTCATATATATAGCAGGATGCCTGTTTTTCTTATGGAGGATAAAATCTCTTACCAGAAAGCTGGATACAACCAAAGCTATATCCGATCATAAAAAACTGTATAATTGGAGCGTAGGATTCATAGTATTTTTTGCTTTGGCTTCCGCCTGCTGGGCTTGGGACTGGTTAATGTCCATCGACCCTCACTGGTATTCAACTCTGTATATGTGGTATACTATGATTAGTTGCTTAGTATCCTCCGTAGGAGTAATGCTTATCATATCCATATACCTAAAGAAAAAAGGCAATTTACCTGCTTTCAATGATAACCATATGCATGACTTAGCCAAATTCCTATTTGGGTTTAGCTTATTATGGTCTTATCTATGGTTTGCCCAATTCATGCTATACTGGTATGCAAATGTGCCTGAAGAAACAGTTTACTTCTTTGGCAGATATAAATTATACAGTGAAACCTATTTCACCATGTTGATTCCTAACTTGGTGTTACCGTTCCTAATTTTAGTAAGCAGTAAAGTAAAGAGAAGTTATGCAATTGTTCCGATTATGGCTTGCGTTGTGATATTGGGACACTACATAGATTTCTTTAATATTATTATGCCGGGAACAGTAGGAGCTTTCTGGGGAATCGGACTATTGGAGATCGGAGCATTTATATTCATATTAGGATTATTCATATTTACTGTTATGTATTCCATCAGTAAACTTAACCTTGAAGCTAAAGGTAACCCTTACTACCATGAAAGTGAGTTATTTGAATATCCTTTTTAAAAAGAGAAATTAATTTAATTAATTTATATAGGGATAAGAGAGACGGTAAATTGTGATTTCACAATTTGCCGTTTTTTATTTATCCACAGGTAGAGACGTCCCAATTTGGGCGTCGCAAGCAGAAGCCCGGAGGACACCACAGCTCCCATCCCTTATACAATTATTTCCATGTTTTATATTTAATTCATAAAAAAGTCGTACCTTTGTCGGGAAATATTTTTAATACGATGAAGGAAGTCAAGTTTAGACAAGCAATTTGTGAAGCCATGAGCGAGGAAATGAGAAGGGATTCTTCCGTTTTCCTGATTGGCGAAGAAGTTGCCGATTACAATGGAGCCTATAAAACTTCCAAAGGAATGTTAGATGAATTTGGAGCCAAGAGGGTGATAGATTCCCCTATTTCCGAAAGCGGATTTACCGGTATCAGTGTAGGTGCTGCAATGAACGGATGCCGACCTATCGTAGAATTTATGACCTTTAATTTTTCCTTAGTTGCCATTGACCAGATCATAAATAACGCAGCTAAAATTTACCAAATGACCGGTGGGCAATGGAACATTCCCATCGTGTTCAGAGGACCTACAGGTTCCGCCGGACAATTAGGAGCTACCCATTCACAGGCTTTTGAAAGCTGGTTTGCAAATTGTCCCGGATTAAAAGTAATCGTTCCCTCCAATCCTTATGACGCCAAAGGCTTGTTAAAATCTGCCATCAGGGACAATGATCCTGTAATCTTTATGGAATCCGAGCAGATGTATGGCGATAAGATGGAAATTCCCGAAGGCGAATATTTGATTCCCATAGGAGTTGCCGATGTCAAAAAAGAAGGTTCGGATGTAACGATTGTTTCCTTCGGAAAGATAGTAAAAGTAGCCTTACAGGCAGCTTTAGAATTAGATAAAGAAGGTATAAATGCAGAAGTTATTGACCTAAGGACTGTCCGTCCTCTGGATTATGATGCAATCATCAGGTCGGTGAAAAAAACCAACCGCTTGGTAATACTTATAGAAGAATGGCCTTTTGCATCCGTAGCAAGTGAAATTGCCTATATGGTACAACAAAAGGCGTTTGATTATCTGGATGCACCCATAAAAAGAATAACAACCGCAGACACTTCTGCCCCTTATTCCTCTGTTCTGT
>JAISSC010000070.1 GCA_031273305.1 Flavobacteriaceae bacterium | reverse complement strand
TGATTAAACGTTGTCTAAATGCCGAACTGGACGGGCAACACGGATTAATGCAACTAGCCGGAGATGCTACTCTTATGTATTATTTAATGGATGAGGCTCAGGAAGGTAAAAAAGCATTTCTGGAAAAAAGAAAACCTGATTTTAAACAATTTCCTAAATTCCCATAATATAAGATAAAACAGGGGCGAGAATATCTATTTACTTTCCGTTAAATTCATTCATTGTGTTGCCAATGCCGGAAAAGATAAAAGACCTTACGGCTTCGGAACTGAGATTAATTCTTTCGGATAGAGATTTTTTTTCCTCCTCACTCCATTCCCCCAACACATAATCAACTTGTTGCCCTTTGGAAAATTCACCTCCGATTCCGAATCGTAAACGTGGATATTGCTGTGTCTGTAAAAGATTTTCTATACTTTTCAATCCATTATGACCGGCATTGCTTCCTTTGGGTTTAATCCGTATGGTTCCAAAGGGTAGACTTAAATCATCGCAAAGTATCAAAATATTTTCCGGTTTTATATTCTCCTTATTAACCCAAAATTTAACCGCATTTCCACTCAGGTTCATATAAGTATCCGGTTTGAGGATAAATGTTTTTCTTCCTTTGTATGAAGTCTCACAAAGCTGTCCGAAATTGGCTGATTTAAAAGTACCTCCGAGTTCTTCACCCAGTTTTTCGGCTATCAAAAAACCTACGTTGTGACGTGTGTTCACATATTCTGTTCCTATATTTCCTAACCCGACGATAAGATACTTATTCATTATATTTTAGTCAAATTTTAAAGGTCTGTTTGCTATAATACCGTCTTATCCGTAAAAATATTTTTCATAAAGAATGATAACTCAATTACCTGTTAAAGGCACAAAGGTACATTTTTTTAATCAGATAAAGCCTTGTATATAATTTGTAATCTTCCCGAAAAAATCCAGTACAGTCTGAACGGTACTGATATGATCCTTTCTTAAATAGAGCAACAACCCTTCGTTTATGTTTTTTTGTTTTAGAAAGGCTTCTTCGGGATATTGCTGTAAATAATCCAATATCTTTTTAAAAGTATCAGATTGATAATATTTTGACTGTGCATTAGCCGGAAAATAAGCCAATAGAACCCTGTTTTTTATCACCAGTTTTTCAAATCCCAAATGCTTTGCAATCCATTTTAGCTGAACGCTTCCCAGCAGCTCCAGAGTTTCTTCGGGTAAAACTCCGAATCGATCGAGCAATTCATCTTTGAACAAGGTAAGTCCTTTTTCATCCGTGATATCCGACAATTTTTGATACAGAGAGAAACGTTCTTCTACTTTGTTTACATATTCATCGGGAAGCAATAACTCAAAATCGGTATCAATTTGCACCTCTGAAACAAAATCCTTTTTTTCGTTCTCTTCCTCAAAT
This sequence comes from Flavobacteriaceae bacterium, assembly GCA_031273305.1. Lineage (GTDB taxonomy): Bacteria > Bacteroidota > Bacteroidia > Flavobacteriales > Weeksellaceae > Apibacter. The sequence goes on along the minus strand of JAISSC010000070.1, from coordinate 17,054 downwards.
AAATCTGAAAATTCATTTTCTTTCAGTTCTTCAATAGCCTCATTTAATATTTCCTGATATGCCTCAAATCCAATCTCTGCAAAAAATCCGCTTTGTTCTGCTCCTAAGAGGTCTCCGGCTCCCCGAATTTCCAAATCTTTCATCGCAATGTTAAATCCGGAACCTAAATCTGAAAACTGTTCCACCGCCTGTAACCGCTTTCTCGCTTCTGAAGTAATTACATCCAGAGGGGGAGTAATCAGATAACAAAAGGCTTTCCGGTTGGAGCGTCCGACCCTTCCTCTCATCTGATGTAAGTCTGCCAATCCGAATTTTTGTGCATCGTTGATAAAAATAGTATTGGCATTCGGAACGTCCAACCCTGATTCTATAATCGTTGTGGAGACCAAAACGTCATACTCTCCCTCCATAAAATCAACCATGATCTGTTCCAATTTTTTTCCGTCCATTTGTCCGTATCCTACTGCAATCCTCGCCTGAGGAACAAGGCGTTTTATCATTCCTGCAATAACATTGAGATATTCAATCCGATTATTAATAAAAAAAACCTGCCCTTCCCGGTTTAGCTCATATTGAATGGCATCTCTGATTTGTTCTTCATTGAATCCGATGAGTTGGGTATGCACCGGCTGCCGATTGGGAGGAGGAGTTTTGATTACGGATAAATCCCGAGCAGCCATTAAGGAAAACTGTAAGGTTCTAGGAATGGGGGTAGCGGTTAAGGTAAGAGTATCAACCGTTGTTTTCAAGATTTTTAGCTTATCTTTTACGGAAACGCCGAATTTGTGTTCCTCATCAACAATTAATAATCCTAAATCCTTAAACAAGACATCTTTTCCTATTAATTGCTGGGTTCCGATAACAATATCAATTTCTCCTCCTGCCAGTCCCTGTATAATTTCCTTTTTCTGTTTCTGGGATTTGAATCGGTTTAAATATTCTACCCGAACGGGAAAATCCTTTAACCTTTGAGAGAAAGTTTTGTAATGTTGCAGGGCGAGAATGGTGGTAGGAACCATGATAGCGGTTTGTTTTCCATCTACGGCCGCTTTAAAAGCAGCACGGATAGCCACCTCTGTTTTCCCGAACCCCACATCGCCACAAACCAGCCTGTCCATAGCAACAGGTTTTTCCATATCGTTTTTTACTTCCTGTGCAGCCCTCTCCTGATCGGGAGTATCTTCATACATAAAAGAAGCCTCCAGTTCGTTTTGCAGGTAACCATCGGGAGAGAAAGCAAATCCCTGTTTGGTTCTCCTCTCCGCATATAATTTTATCAGGTCAAAAGCTACTTCCTTTACTTTCTTTTTAGCTTTGTTCTTCAGATTTCTCCAGACGGGAGAGCCTAATTGGTTTAAGGTAATTTCTGCTCCTTCCTTGCCGGAAAATTTTGCTATTTTATGTAGGGAATGAATATTTACATAGAGAATATCATTATTTCTGTAAACCAGCTTTATGGTTTCCTGTATTTTATCATCGTTCTTTATCTTTACCAATCCCATGAATTTTCCGATTCCGTGATCGGTGTGAGTAACAAAATCCCCTACTTTCAAGTCGGTAAGTTCTTTCAGAGTGAGAGATTCCGACTTGGAAAAAGAATTTCGGAGATTATACCGATAGTACCGTTCAAAAATCTGATGATCTGTATATATCAGGAACTTTGAATCATAGTCCACAAAGCCTTTACCGGTATTGGCATGGATACCTGCAAAGGGAATTTCCTTTTTTGTTTCCGAAAAGATGTCCAGCAATCTATGTTCCTGCTTTTCAGACTGAAAAGAAACATAATTTGTGAACCCCTTATCTTCTTTTTCCAGTAAGTCCTGACCGAGAAGATCAAATTGTTTGTGAAAACTCGGTTGTTCCGTCTGATTCAATCTTAGTGTTTTGTACTCTGGAAAATAGGGTGCAGAAGAAAATTCTATGAAAGAGAATGAGCGTATTTTCTCTGTTAGTTCTCCCGACTGAACATACAATTGTTGAGGCTCTCCTCTTTTTATATTCTGAGTTAAAGAAGAATAGGTCTCTTCCGCTTTCTTGAACTTCCCATCAATATTAGATAAAGACAGGGAGAGGTCTTTGGCGATAAATATGGTATCTTTAGGAAGATAATCCGGAAAATTGACTTTTCCGGTTGTCTGCTGAGGGTTATCAATGTTGGGAACAATCGAAAATTCATTTATTTTTTCTTCGGAAAGTTGGGTTTCAATATTAAATTTACGTATTGTTTCTACTTCATCTCCGAAAAAGCCGATACGATAAGGCTGTTCGTCCGAATAAGAGAAGACATCCAGTATTCCTCCCCGAAGGGAAAACTCACCCGGTTGGGTAACAAAATCAGTCCGGTGAAATTCAAAACTGAACAGGATTTCATTTAGAAAACCCGAATCCAATTTATCTCTGGTCTTTATTTTTACGCTGATGTCCTTCAAATCGGATTTAGCTATCACTTTTTCCGAAAGGGCGTCTGCATAGGAGATGATAAATTTAGGGTCTGATGTTTTGGAAAGGTTGCTGATTACTTCCGTTCGTAATACAATATTTGCATTTTGAACTTCCTCAATTTGATAAGGAAAAAGATGAGAACTCGGATAAAATAGTACGTTTTCTTTTCCGAAAATATCTTCCGTCTCGTTTAAAACACAAGCGGCTTCTTCTTTATCTGCAAAAAAGAGAAAGACCGTTTTTTTAAACTCATGGTATAAAAAACTGCTGAACAGGCTGATATAAGAACCTGCGGCTCCTTTTACGGCTAGTTTTACGGGTGATCTTTCCGACAGGTATCTATGAACTTCCTCACCTAAAACGGTTTTTTTCAGGTGTGGAAAAATCGAAGTAACGATATGATTTGTTTTCAAAACTTTGCAAAGGTACTAAATTTCCGACCCTCTTTCACAATGGAATCAACTATCATCTGATGAAAATTCAGCTTTTTATACTAATTTTACACGATTTCAGCTTACTATCTGGCTTTTTCTGACTTTTTCTTTCAAGGCATTAAGTTCCTCCCATTCGCCTTTATTTGCCAGAGCCGCCTGCTCCGGCCAGGTGGCAGGATTGTGAATCTTATAAGAGGCTCCTCCATATATTTCCAAAATATTCTTTAACTTTTCTTTTGTCTCTTGAGAAAGTTGTTCCCAAGTATAAATTCCATTTTCATTCAAAAAAAATTCTATCCTTTCTCCTATTCCCTCTATTACTTTTAAATCGTCCCGCTTTATGTCCGAATGTGCAATTTCCTCTTTCTTCACCTCTTCCTCTCTCTCTTCTTTTCCTGTTACTACCGGATTCCGCTTTCTTTTTTGTATCTTCCCTCCTGTATAAAGCACCTTCATGGTCTCTATCTTATCTACCTGCTGCACCAGCTCATTCTTTAAATTCTCATTTTCCTTCTCTACCTCATATAAGGCATTCTCTGTTTTCTTGCCAAAAAGCAATCCTATGAAATAGAACAACAACGCCGTTACCAACAAGGGAATAATGACCACCAAAACCGCCTTAAAAAATACCTGAGTATTTGGGTCTTTACTGTTAAAATTTTCTTCCCACTTTATGCTTCCCAAATCCGGACTTTCCATCCATATATACCAGCAACTTGCTCCCACAATCCAAACTATTCCGGTAATTAAGAAAATCCAAAATAATATTTTTTTACTCATAAGTAGTAATTTGGGGTTAAAGTTAAACAAATCACCCGACATGAAAAAAAATCAAATGACAGGCTCATTTTTATTTATCATCTTACATAATTATAAATCAGGCTTTTAAACTCCTCCGGCTTGTCCAACTCGATATTTATGGGCAAATAAAACAGGCTATTTCTCAATTGTTGGAAATGTTTCAAACGCATGTAATCTTTTTCTGTGGTGAGAATAATGCTGTCTCCTTTTATGTTTTGGTACGCCTTTTCTATATTTTTTATATCCGACTCCGAAAAGTTATGATGGTCTTTGAATTTAAGATGCACTACTGAGGCAAATTTTTCTTCTGCAAAATCCAAAATATCGTAAAATTTAGCTATTCCGGTGATCAAAAGTATATTATACTGTGAGATTTCCTCTATTGCAAAGCTGGAATTATAGGAAACCACTCGTTTTTCATAGATAATGCTGGAGAAAAATAACGCCTGATAAGGTCGTAATTTCAGTCTTCTTTCTATCATTTTTTTATCTTCTTCCGTAAGAGTTTCCGGGCATTTCGTTACTACTACTATCCGTGCTCTTTTAGCTCCATATCGCCCTTCTCTCAAACGACCCAAAGGTAAAAGATAATCTTCGTAATATGGATAATGATAATCTGTAAGTAGTATATACAACCCCGCTCTCAAATACCGGTGCTGGTATGCATCGTCCAATATGAAAATATCGGGGTTAAAGTCTTTGATCAGATTATCTATTCCGTGAGTTCTTTTTTCATCTACTCCTACTATAATTCTATTCCTAAACCGTTCAAAAAACTGCATAGGCTCGTCTCCTATATCCTCAAAACCGGTTTCGTAATTGGCAAAATGATACCCTGTGGTTTTTCTTCCATATCCCCGACTCATCACTCCTATCAGTTTAGTGTCTTTTAATAATCCTATCAGGTAAATAACAAAGGGTGATTTTCCCGTGCCGCCAACACTCAAATTACCTACTGCTATGACAGGTTTTTTATAACTTTTTGACCTAAATATCCTCCAATCAAAAAATTTATTTCTTATGTATGTAACCAACCCATATAATACGGCAAAAGGGTAAAGTAGTATCTTCATGTCCGTGACAAAATTAAAAATTATATGATGATATTTACCTCTCTTTGCAACTGAATATTGAAAATTTTATCAACATCCTGTATAATAATTTCCGATAGCTGAAAGATTTCTTTTCCGGTAGCTTTTCCGTAATTTACCAGAACCAAAGCCTGTTTTTCGTGCACACCGGCATCACCTGTTTTTTTACCTTTCCATCCTGCATGTTCTATTAACCATCCTGCAGGAATCTTAATCTGCCTGTCGGGCAAACGGTAATGCGGAATTGTCGGAAATATTTTTTGAAGTTGTTGGAATTTATCTAAAGGAAGTATTGGGTTTTTAAAGAAACTTCCGGCATTACCTAAAATTTCAGGGTCGGGCAACTTACTTTTTCGGATTTGAACTACTGCGTCACTGATGTCTTTAAGCGTCGGGCGGATAATATTCTTTTCATTGAGTTTCTCCTGTATCGCCCCATAAGAAGCGGTAAGTTTATGATTCTTTCGGGTAAGTTTGAATTTTACCTCCAAGATAACGTATTGATCTTTTCCCTCGTTCTTAAAAAATGATTCTCTATATCCAAACTTACATAAAGCAGGAGTAAAGGTTTCTATTTCCTGAGTTTTTATATTAAGAGCCTGTAAAGAATAAAAAGTATCTTTCATTTCCACGCCGTAGGCTCCTATATTTTGCATGGGTGAAGTTCCTACATTACCGGGAATTAAGGAGAGATTTTCCAATCCTCCGTATCCTCTTACAATACAATATTGTACGAATGAGTTCCATTCTTCTCCGGCTTGCGCCGATACGATTACATGCTCTTCATCTTCTACCGACTCTTTTATCCCTTTTAAATTCAGTTTTATTATTAATCCCCGAAAAGCATCGGTGAATAAGATATTACTTCCTCCTCCCAGAAACAAGAGTTGAAGTTTTTTATTTTTAGCAAAACTTATTGCTTCATTTAATTCCTCCGGAGTATAAACTTCTGTAAAATAATGACATAATGCCGGAACTTTAAAGGTCGTGAGTTCCTTAATATCTATATTTTCCTGAATGTTTATCATGCAATTGAATTATACACTTCCAACCCTTTTTTGATGATCTGTATTGATTTGGCTATATCTTCTTTATTTATAACATAAGCAATCCGTACCTGTCTTTTTCCTAATTCATGGTTTGAATAAAAACCCTGTGCCGGAGCAAGCATTACGGTTCCGTTTTCATATTCAAACTCTTTTAACAACCAAAGGCAGAAGTCTTCGGCGTTATCTACCGGCAATTCCACCGTGCAATAAAAAGCTCCTTTGGGCACGGGACAAATAACTCCCGGAATCTCATTGAGAAGTTTCACTAACAAATCCCGCCTTTCTGTATATTTTTTTCTCACCTCGTCAATATAAGAATCAGGCTCATAATGAGCTGCATTTGCCAATATCTGCCCCAGCAGGACAGGGCTAAGTCGGGCTTGGGCAAATTTCAAAGCAGTTTCTATAAATTTTTTATTTCGGGTAACCAGAAAACCGCAACGTATCCCACAAAGGCTATATCTTTTAGACTCAGAATCCACTACTATTGCATTTTCCTTAAGTTCAGGAAATTCCAATACGGAATAATGAGTTTGTCCATCGTATACGTACTCTCTATATACCTCATCGGAAATCAAAAAAATATCATTTTCTACCGTAATATCCGCCAATTTTTTTAATTCTTCACGAGAATAAAGATAGCCCGTAGGGTTACTCGGATTAGTTACCAATATAGCTTTGGTTCTGGGAGTTATCAAATCCTTGAATTTTTCAATATCCGGCAGGGCAAATCCTGTATCAATAGTGGAAACTACCGGAACTATCTTAACTCCTAAAGCCTCCGCAAAACCATAATAATTAGCATAGAACGGCTCCGGCACTATGATCTCGTCCCCATCGTCACATAAACAACTCAAGGTGAAAGAAAGTGCTTCTGAGCCTCCGTTGGTGATAATAAAATTATCTACCGTTATATCTGTAAAGCCTAAGGTATTATAATACTTCGCCAGTGTCTGTCTGTAATCAAGACTTCCTTCCGACGGAGCATACTCAAAAATATCAAGGTCTATATTTTTTAGTGCTCGTACGGAAGCCTGCGGGGATTTTATATCAGGTTGCCCGATGTTTAAATGATACACTTTTAAACCTCGTTCTTTGGCCTTTTTTGCATACGGAGCCAGCTTACGTATAGGAGATTCCGGCATTTTTATCCCCCTTGAAGAAAATTTCGGCATAATTTTTTTCTGTTATTTTGGAATTGACAAATTTATTGAGTAAATTTGTTAGTAACAAAAAATAAGTTTATAATAATCATTTAATATTTTAATATCATGGGAAATAAAAATACACAAAACGTTTTAGCCGGCATTATATTGGGTGCGGCAGCGGGTTTACTGGCAGGAGTTTTATTTGCTCCGGATAAAGGAAAAAATACTCGTAAGAAAATTAAAAACAAAGCGGGTGATTTAAGCGACAGCCTAAAAGATTCTTATCAAAGGTATAAAGAGGAATTGAAAGAGGGATATGACAAATGCAAAAAGGAACTCCAGAAGAAAAAGGAGGAAATAATAGACACTTTTAGCAGTGAACATGATGAGCTGCCTGAAAAATAGCCTCTTATCCATCAGTGATTACTGAAAAAATAGAGATAAGTTATGGTAGGTATTTTTAAAAAGTATATTAATAAAAGAATTGAACTGCTAAAACTTGAACTGACGGAGACTATTTCGGGTTTAGTAAGCATTTTAATATTTATTTTTATCATTCTTACTATAGCTATGATATTCCTGTTCTTATTCAGTTTTGCCTTAGGTATGGTTATCGGGGCACTTATGAATAATTACGGCGCAGGCATTCTTATATTTTCCTTGCTATACCTGATTGCTTTTATTGTTTTACTTTTAAACCAGAAGAAGATCAGGAGCTATATTATGCGAAAAATTATTGAGTTCCAATTGAATGAAAAAGACGAGAACGACCATGTCGAGGACTAATAACATAAAAACATATGAGGACTTGTTGCTGAGGAAACGCATATTGAAGCAGGAGATAAAGGAAATGGAAGAGACCCTGAGTATTGAGAACCTGCCTAAAGTTTTCGGAAAGGTGGGCAAAAACCTGAAAAATAAGGCTGCAGAACTTATTCAAGACCCGGTCACATTGAACTTATTAATAGGTTGGGGTGCAGAAAAATTTATTTCCCGGTTTATAAAGAAAAAAAGTATGTGCGGAAAAATAGCATTGGCGGTTTCCTCTTACCTGATTCCTCTGGCTATCAGCAAAGCAAAAGATACAATAGTCAGAATAGCTAATAAAGGGTAGAACCAAGTGCCATCCTAATACGTGAAAATAAATACAAGAGCTACAAAAAAATAAGAAAGGCTATCGTGATGATAGTCTTTCTTACTTTTAAACTTTTACAAGTTTATTTTCCACTTACTGCAGAAGATAATTCTGCACCTGCTTTAAATTTTGCAACTTTTTTTGCAGGGATTTTGATTTTTGCCTTAGTCTGAGGGTTGATACCTTCTCTAGCATTCCTTTTGGATACTGAAAAAGTACCAAAGCCTACTAACGTAACTTTATTACCTTTTTTCAATGATTTGGTAACGTTTGTTAGAAAAGAATCTAACGCTTTTTTTGCTGCTACTTTAGTAATATCAGCATCGGCTGCAATTGCATCAATTAATTCTGATTTGTTCATGACGATTTATTTTAATAAGGTTATTTATCTTAATATGACAAAGGTAACATTTTGTTTTGTATATGCAAGCAATTTCGTTCTTTTTTTCGCTCTGATAAAGATTTTTTTATTTTTTCCGTCATTAATTCCCTTTGATCTTTTACTTTTCTTCTTTAAAATAATGCCTTATCCAAGATAAAATTGCCGTTTTTTGTGTATTTCAACAACTCATCTTTTATAAAATTAAAAGCCGTATCTTTCTCTCTTTCAGGATATAACAAATGTATGTTGGCTCCTGCATCCAAAGTAAAGTATAAATGTGCATGAGTCTCTTCTCTAAATTTCCACAATTTATCTATCACGGCTAAGGTAGTCGGCTTCATTAAGATAAAAGCAGGTGTTGAAGTCATCATCATTGCGTGAAGAGCTAATGCTTCATGCTCAACTATACGCCCAAAAGACTCCAAATCTCCGGTTTGTAAGATTTTTGAAAGAACGGACAGGTTTTTTCTCGCCTCCGCAAACCGTGCTTCGGCATAAAAATGACCCTCCATTAATCTATGCCCGACAGTACTGCTTACTTCTTTCCGCCCCTCATCTATTAATAATACCGTGTCTTGCATTTCTTTAAAAACAGTAGATACTTCAAAAGGGAAAGGTATAGCATACAAATCCGAACTTTGAGGAATTTCCGAATGTTCTCCCCAAACTACCAAACCTTTATAAAGGGAACGGCAGGCACTTCCGGAGCCTAACCTTGCTAAAAAGGAGGCTTTGATGCGTCTTTGCTCATTGGTTAGTTTCTCTCCGAATAATTCGCTCATCTCCAACAGGCATAAGGCGACAGCCCCAAACCCTGAAGCGGAAGAAGCGATACCGCTGCTGTGTGGAAAAGAATTTTGTGTATGAATGGTATAATGATACCGGTCTATAAAGGGTACATAGGGTTTTATTGAAAGAAAATATTTTTCAATCCTTTGAGAAAATTTATCTTGTTTACTGTCTCCTAAGTATACGTCTACCGATAATTTATCTGATTTCTTAAACTCCAGAACGGTATGTGTAAGGCTATTTGTTAAGGTATAACTAATGGAAGGATTAGCCGGAAGTTGCGGAGTATATTTTCCCCAATATTTAACCAATGCTATATTGGAACTACACTTTGCTTTTACTTCCCCTCTTTCTATATCGACATAAGAATGGTTCGAAATAAATTCTCTCTCAGTCATTATCTTTTATCTGTTTATATTGTAAGTAATTCCCTGCATGAAATTTTAATGATTCTTCACACGGGATAAAGATAAACGACAGCGTCTCCCGTATTTTTTTATTGGAATATTGAGGTTTTCCGGTCAAAGCATAAAAAACCGCTTTACTTATTTTCCTTTTTACGGGTAAAATCCTCGACAGAAAGGCAAGTTTTCCTAACCGGAAATTTGATATTTCTTTGGCGGGTTCTCTATCGAAATAGTTCCTTAAAAACTGAAAAACGCTTTCATAGGAGACATTTTCACTTACCAGAATATATCTTTCATTATTAATGGAACTATCCATAAGCCGGACACAAATTTCTGCAACATCTTCCGCATCTACATAGCCTGTGACTCCGGAGGGATAGAATGCTTTATCTCTTAGAGCCATATCATACAATAGCCCGCTACTTCTCTCCCAATTACCTGAACCTAAAACAATTCCGGGAAGAACTACAATTACGGGCAGTCCTTCTTCTGCTCCTCTCCATACTTCCAGTTCGGCTCCATACTTGGAACAGGCATAGGAGGAATGGGGTGCTTTAAAATTCCATTGTGCTTCTTCGGTTATTTCGGGCTGATCAAATTGTTGGTCTAAAACAGCTATGGAACTAATAAAACAAAATTTATTTATCTTTTTTTCAATGGATAGATTAACCAGATTTTTTGTTCCTTCTATGTTAATCTTATATAACTGTTTGGAGTCCCTCTCTTCAAAGGAAACTTTTCCGGCTACATGATAAACCTGCGAGATACCAACAAAAGATTCTTCTAAGGAAAGAACGTTTAAAATATCGCCTACCATCCATTGTAAGGAATCATATAGTTCCTGATATTGTTTGGGTTCATATAGCCTGAACAGATTATATACTTCTTCCTTAGATGCATTATTTCTTATCAAAGCCCTGACCTGCTTTTTATTCCTCGCAAGCTGTAATAATACATAACTGCCTACTAAACCCGTACCTCCTGTAACTAATATCATAGAGTGCTAAATTACCGATTTTTTACTTTTAATTAGTAAACGCAATAAATGTTAAAAAAATATATTTGTACTGATAAATTTTTCACATTCTGTTGTTATACGTAATTCTCTAAGAATTATTTCGTAAATTGCTTCTAAATTGCTAACAGGCATAAAAACCATGACCGAAAAAACAGGAGTATGAAAGATTGGATGAGAATATTATTGATAATTCTACTAATGTTAACAAAGATAAGAAATATACTAGTATTTTTAGGTATGTGTTTTTTATTCGCAAATTGTTTTAATAAGCAGAATGTAAGAAACAACAATGAATGTTTTATCAATAACTCTAAGGCAAAACTTAGCTTAGGAGAATATACTATGAGTTTTGATAATAAATATATAGACGCTGCTTTATCTTATAATAATTTATCTTTTAATGAATGTGCAAAAAGTAAAAAAATACTAACAACAAGACTGTACATTTTTGATTTAAAGCAAGACTATAGTAGATGTATTGAAGTAATATCTGATTTAGCAAAATTGGATTCGGTGAATCACTCGGAAAGGTTAGATTTAAGTTTTAAGAAATTTACTTACTATGCCTGTATAGATTCTGTTAAATATAAAGATAGTATGAGAAAGGAATATACCTATTTATTGAACCAGCCTAAAGAATGGAATGATTCTTTATTTTATCAATATCGACTAGGTCTATTAGAATATCAGTTATTAGGAAAAATGAACGCTATGAAAAGATTGAATAAATTTAGAGATAGTGATGATTTTTTTGTAAAGGCTACTGTTTTAAATATTGAAGGAGGTAGCTTAGAACCTTTATTTGTTTTAGTAGAAGAAGCAGGTGTTTATCATCCATTAAATGATAATAGAGTGAGAGCTTATATATGGAAGTGATTGTAGGCTCCAAAAAATAGCACAATCTAAAAACACTAATGTTCTCTGAATTATAAGAATTTGGTATATTTGAATATTAATAGTAGTATCATGCTATCATCTATTCCGCTAAAACAAATCTTATTTCTTGATTTAGAGACTGTTCCGCAATATGGAAACTGGGATGAACTTTCTGAACGGACTAAGGTTCTTTGGGAAAAGAAAACCCAATTTCAACGAAAGGAAGAAATCTCTCCGGAAGAATATTATTATGAAAGGGCAGGAATCCTTTCGGAATTTGGAAAAATTATTTGCTTAACCTGCGGATTGGTCATTGAAGATAAAAAAATCCGTATCAAAAGTTTTTATGGCGATAATGAACTACTGCTATTACAGGGTTTTAACGATCTGCTAAAATCCGGGTATTTTAAATCCAACTTATTATTATGCGCTCATAACGGAAAAGAATTTGATTTTCCTTACTTAGCGAGAAGAATGATGATACATCAGGTAGAACTGCCAAGAATATTGCAAATGCATGGAAAAAAACCCTGGGAAATTCCCCATCTGGATACTATGGACTTATGGAAGTTCGGAGATTATAAACATTTTACTTCCTTAGACCTTCTGGCTCATGTTTTCGGTCTGCCTTCTCCCAAGAGTGATATGGACGGCAGCGAGGTCTCCAAAGTATATTACCGGGAAAAAAATATCGAGAAAATACGGGTTTATTGTGAAAGAGATGTAATCACTCTTATCAATATTTTTCGTAAGATGAGATATGAAACTCCCTTAGAAAGAGAATAATACGAGATAAAACACGGTTTTTTATTCTTTCACTTTAAGTTTGCCATTATCAATCAGATACGAAGTGGTTTGGTAGTTTGCAATCGTTTCATCTGCAAGAGTTTTATCCGCTTCTCTTGCCTTAATCAACTGATTATCAGCCTTAATATTATATTGTTCTATCTTTTGATTGGGAGACAGAACCATAAGTACGTCATCTTTTATGTACCCCAGATTCTGATAGGTAGCACTAAAAGCTCTGGGTTTATAATCCGGGTTAAATACGTCCTGACCATAAAAATATGAGGTATATGAAAAATGTAATTTACCCAGCAAAGTCGGCATTATATCAATCTGGGAGACCCTTTTAGAGACTTTTTCGGGTTGGATAAATCCGGGAGCATAGATAATCGCAGGAATATGGTATCCGTCTAAAGGAATATTTTCTTTCCCGGCACTTGAGGCGCAATGATCTGCAACAAGAACAAAAACGGTCTGGGAAAACCATGAATGTTTTTTAGCTTCCCGAATAAATTCACCTATTGCATAATCGGTATACTTTACCCCTCTTTCTCTGGATCTACTATTACTAGATGTATCAATTTTACCCTCCGGATAAGTAAACGGACGATGATTGCTGACTGTCATAATATGTCCGAAAAAAGGCTTACCCGTCTTTTCATTAGCATCAAAGATCTTTAATGCCTTATTGAACATATCCTCATCACAAACACCCCAGATATTGGCAAAAGTAATTTCATCAGATTTAAAAGAACTTCTATCAATCACCTGATAGCCATTTCCCTTGAAAAAAGGCTCCATATTATCAAAATGTCCATATCCTCCGTAGAAGAACTGAACGGTGTATCCTCGTTTTTTAAACAAATATCCTGTCGAGAACAAATTATCATTATTCTTCCTTTTTATCAGGCTTTCTCCGGGAGAAGGCGGTATACAAAGAGTAACTGCTTCCAATCCCCTCACGGTTCTATTCCCGGTGGCATAAAAATTAGTAAAAAATATTCCTTCATCCGCCAGTTTATCCAAATTAGGAGTAAGGTTCTGGCTGTTCCCGAAATGGCTTAAAAAACTACTACTCATACTTTCTATGGTAACCAGAACCACATTTTTACGAAGTTCCGGTAAGGAATCCCGTATTACTTTCGGATTATGACCCTGACCTAACTTATTGTTATACTCTTTATTCACTATTGAAAATGCATCTCCTATGGGCATTTTTACATAAAATTTATCATAACTCAGGGAACTGTCATTATAAGCCTTATAAAAACGAACTAATCCGTTTGCCTGTAATTCATTGACAAATCCATTATCTGAATTTTCATACTTTTCATTAAATTTTATTAAAAACAAAGCTCCCGCTATCAACCCGCCATAAACAATGCTGCCTGCCAATTTTATCTTAAAGCTCGGATATTCAATAAAATTCTTTTTTGACCTTTTCACAAAAAATATCGTAACCAATACGGATATTAAAAGTAAAACGGAAAGCATAGGAATAACAGGATATGATTCCATAATATTTCCTATAACTTCGTTAGTATATATCAGATAATCAACTGCGATAAAATTATACCGTACTCCAAATTCGTTCCAAAACAGAAATTCGCTTACGGCATTATAAACTATCAGGAACACGTAAAGGAAAAAAGTAAAACTGTACATAAAATATCTCCATGCCTGCCTTATCTTCGGGATAAAAAGCAACAAAGCAAAGGTAAAAGCCTTTATTCCTACAATACTTTTAACAATGAGAGGAACTACACTGCCATAATCGTCAAATATCGTTTTGAAGAAGAACAGGTAACACAAAAGCCCTACAAAAACTCCTAAGATTATGTATCCGAAAGGAGATTTATACTTGGAATCCGAAAGGAATATCAGATATAACCAGAAAAAAATAAATATCAACACAGACGTGCAAAGGTCATTTGCAGCTCCAATCAAAAAAAATTTCAAATAATCATCCAACAAAAAAGAACTCCGTGTTATGGGTAAAAAAAGTAACACAATTCTTAAAACTAAGCCTACCAGAACATAAAATACGGATATTTCAATAAAGGGAATTACTATTTTCTTCATTTTTCAATTTGTTATATTTAAAATTTTTCAGCCAAAACGTGCGATTTCTGTTTTTTCTATATTAATTTTACATAACGTAATTTGTATCATCTATATTATAAATGAAAAAAATGAAATACATACACTCCATCTTATTCCTACTTTTTTTCAATGTACTCTTTTGCCAATACATTCAGGTAGACGATAATCACTCTGCACAACATTTAATCGAAAATATTTTGGTAAACACTCCTTGCGCCTCAGTATCTAACATAACAGTGACCGGTGCCGATTTTGCTGACGGAAGCCAAAGTTACGGATACTTTTCCAAAGGAAGCAGTGATTTTCCCTTTCAGGATGGTATTATCTTAACTACGGGAAGAGCAAAATCTGCCCCCGGCCCCAATAATTCTCCTCCTCCCACAAGTGAGGGAAATTCCTCATGGCAAGGAGATGATGACTTAGAAGTCGCATTAGGAGTATCCAACTCATTCAATGCCACCATTATTGAATTTGACTTTACTCCTCTCGCCAACAGAATAAGTTTTGACTATATTTTTGCTTCCGAACAATTTCTTAGAAATCAGGATTCCGGGAGTTGTGCCTATACGGACGGATTTGCATTCCTCCTGAAAGAAAAAAACTCATCCTCGCCTTATGAAAACCTTGCCGTATTGCCGGGAACAGATACTCCCATACATTCTAATACGGTAACAGGAGCCGGAGGGAAGTGTCCTCCCATAAATCAACAGTATTTCGGTTACTATAATTACGACGACAGTGCCGTTTCCTATAACGGGCAAACATCCGTCCTGACCGCACAGGCAAAAGTAACTCCCGGAGTTACTTATCATATTAAGCTGGTGATAGCAGATCAGGGAAATTCTTTATATGACTCTGCTATTTTCCTGAAAGGAGGAAGTTTCAGGGCAGAAATAGAATTAGGAGAAGACAGGCTCTTAGAATATGGCAATCCCCTGTGTGAACAGGAAAAACTAACCTTAAACGCCAATCAGACTAATGCTTCATCTTTCCAATGGTTTAAAGACGGAAATCCCATTACGGGAGAGACCTCGTCTACCTTTACTATCACTCCCGAATCAGGTTCAGGAACATACTCCGTAGAAGTAGTTTTATTCGGCAATTCCTGCATCTCCACAGGAGAGATACAGGTTGAGTATTCATCTTTTCCGAATATCTCCGAAGTTTCTATGGAAAAATGTGATTACGACAACGACGGAAAGGTTTTTTTCGACTTAAACCTTGCAAAATCCGGAATTATCCCTAACCCTGAAAATTATGATTTTATCTTCTACAATAAAAACCCGGATACTGACCCTACTGCTACCGTAATCACCAATTTATCCGATTACCAAAATTCCGCTAACCCTGAATCCGTTTTTGCCAAGCTAACAAACCAATATGGTTGCCATGCCGTTGCAGAGGTTCACCTTACGGCAAATCCCGCCTCTATCTCCGAAGTTGCTTCACTAAGCGAATGCGATAAAGAA
This sequence comes from Flavobacteriaceae bacterium, assembly GCA_031273305.1. GTDB lineage: Bacteria > Bacteroidota > Bacteroidia > Flavobacteriales > Weeksellaceae > Apibacter. The sequence continues at coordinate 1,121 of JAISSC010000070.1, read as the reverse complement.
AAGAACGGAACCGCCGCTTTCAATTTGGAAGCAAATTTTCCTAACGTAAAATTTTTTCCCTCTCTGTCGAAGCTGGAACTGGGAGAAGACCCCATACCTCCTTATTTTGTCACAGCCAATACAACTATATATGGCATCCTCTACGGTTCAAACGTATGTGGAATAATAGAAGTAACGTTGGTAGTTCTTCCTTATGCAAGTCCCAACATTGAGGAGGAAATTACCGTTTGCCCGGACAGCATTTCCGTAGAAAAGCCTCTTATCCTTACTGCCCTTGCGGGATTCTCCTCTTATCTATGGAGCACCGGAAGCACCGAAGAGTACATTTCCATTACAGAAACAGGAACCTATTCCGTACAGATTTCCACCCCCGACGGATGTAGCTTTACCCAGACCTTTTTTGTGAAAAATTCCTTAGTACCGATAATTACTGAGATATTGGTAGACGGTTCCACTTTAGAAGCCCAAACAGATGGCAAAGGAAACGCCGAATTTTCTCTGGACGAGATTCACTGGCAAAAATCTCCTGTTTTTGCCCAATTACCCTCCGGAACCTATACCATTTACATCAGAAATGCCGATTCAAAGTGCTTGGGAAAGGCCAAACAAGCCGTTATTTTCTTTATCCCGAATTTCTTTTCTCCTAACGATGATGGCAGCAATGATTATTGGAATATTTCAGGATTTGATGTTTATCCGGAAGCAACCGTTAAAGTTTTTAACCAATCTGGAAAGTTAGTCGTTGATGAAAAACCCAACGGAGAACCATTTCAGTGGGATGGAACATATAACAAGAGAATCCTCCCTCAGGGGGCATATTGGTATGTCATAAAACTAAATAATCTACTTACTCTTACAGGATGGGTAGCAATCAAAAAGTAAATTTCCCGACTTTGACATTTCCATAACCGTAGGTCAGCGACCTGCGGAAAGAGCGACCTCCCAAACAAGAGGCTGCCTGAAAGGCAGGACTTATTCCGCAACTATATAACAATCAATATTTTAGGTCTAATGGACAAAAATTAGGCTATTTTTTAGACGTTGTACTCTAATGGACATTTTTTAGGCTGTATTTTTTCACAGATATTTGGATATTAAGTTTTTATTTTCCAAATTTGTTA
>JAISSC010000160.1 GCA_031273305.1 Flavobacteriaceae bacterium | reverse complement strand
TTATCCTTATTCTACCGAGCTTGAATCCCTAATGGGATAAAATTTGGCAAGCATAATTATTCGTTCGTGGTTGTACATCCCATCGGGATGTTAGCTCGGTAGAATGAACAATCCCCCACACATAACGGCATTCCGGAGGAATGTAACATTATTCAATTATCTTTCATCATATTCCAATTCAAAAAATTATAATGTGCTTAACCCGAACTCACGTTATTTTACGTAACAGGCAAAAGATTCAAATTATGTATCAGTCGGCGGTTCCGGTATAGACATCCGATGGGTGTTAGCTTTTATTAGCCAGTTGTCCGCAAGCGGCATCAATGTCTTGCCCGCGACTTTTCCTGATTTTGACCACAATACCGTTTTTTTCCAGAAAAGATACATATTCATTCATAATATCAGCACTCGCCTGAAGGTAATCTCCTTTGTCTATGGAATTATATTGAATTAAATTAACTTTGGAAGGAACTTTTTTACAGAATTTTACTAATGCATCTATGTCTTCTTTTTTGTCATTTATCCCATTCCAGACGATATACTCAAAAGTAATTCTGCTTTTAGTTTTAGAATACCAATATTGTAAGGCTTTTAAAATTTCGGTTAGGGGAAATTTCCGACTAAAGGGCATCAGCAGATTTCGTTTTTCTTCAATAGCCGAATGTAAAGATAAAGCCAGTTTTACTCTTAAATCTTCATCAGCCAGTTTTGTAATCATCTTGGGGATTCCTGAGGTGGACACGGTAATCCGTCTTGGAGAAATGCCCAATCCTTTATCCTCCGTGATCTTACGAACAGCCTCCGTCACTGCCGGATAGTTGAGAAGGGGTTCACCCATACCCATAAAAACTATATTAGAGAGAGGTTTTTGATGATATTCCCTGCTTTGTTTATCCATTAGAACTATCTGGTCTACAATTTCGGCAACGGTAAGGTTCCTTATCCGTACAAGTCGTGCAGTGGCACAAAAGGTGCAATCCAGACTACAACCCACCTGAGAGGAAACACAGGCAGTAGTTCTTTTAGAAGTAGGGATCATAACGGATTCCACTACATTTCCATCATACAACTTTACGGCATTTTTTATTGTTCCGTCTTTAGACTTCTGTATGATATGAATCTCGGACGGATTAATAGCGAAATCTTCTTCCAATTTTTCCCGAAGAGATTTTGAAAGACTGGTCATCTCCGAAAGAGAATGAGCGTTTTTATTCCAAAGCCATTCATATACCTGCTTTGCCCGGAAAGGCTTCTCTCCGATAGAGGAAAAATAAGCCTCAAGTTCATTCAAACTTAAGGCTCTGATATCTTTTTTATCTTCGTTCAAAATGATATAAAATTATCTATATCAGATAATCAACATTGCATCTCCATAAGAATAGAATTTGTATCCTTCTTTTATCGCTTCTTTATAGGCTTTCATAATCAAATCATATCCTGCAAAAGCAGCAATCATCATCATTAGGGTTGATTTAGGAGTATGAAAGTTAGTTATCATAGCATCGGCAATACCAAAATCATAAATGGGGAAAATAAATTTATTTGTCCAACCCTCATAAGGATTTAATTTTTTATTGGCAGAAACCGACGTCTCAACGGCTCTCATGGATGTGGTTCCAACTGCACAAACCCTGTGTTTGGTTTCAATAGCGTGATTTATTATTTTACAGGTTTCCTCATTAATGATGATCTGCTCGCTCTCCATCTTATGTTTGGAAAGGTCTTCTACCTCTACCGGAGAAAAAGTCCCCAATCCCACATGAAGGGTGATTTCTGCAAATTCAATTCCTTTAATTTCCAGTCTTTTCATTAAATGTTTAGAAAAGTGCAATCCTGCGGTTGGAGCAGCGACTGCCCCTTCTTCTTTGGCATATATCGTCTGATACCGTTCTGCATCTTCTGCATCCGGTTTCCTCTTAATGTATTTGGGAAGAGGAGTTTCCCCCAATTCTTTCAACTTTCTTCTAAATTCTTCATAAGAACCGTCAAACAGAAATCGTAAGGTTCTTCCTCTGGAAGTGGTATTATCCACTACCTCAGCGACTAAACTATCATCATCCGTAAAAAATAATTTATTGCCAATCCGTATTTTCCTTGCCGGGTCTACAAGTACATCCCATATTCTTGATTCGGCATCCAACTCCCTCAATAAAAAAACTTCAATCTGTGCGCCTGTTTTTTCTTTATTTCCATATAAACGTGCAGGAAAGACTTTGGTGTTATTGAGGATAAAGACATCTCCTTCATCAAAATAGTCAATGACATCTTTAAACAATCTGTGCTCAATTTCTCCCGTTTTCTTATGGACAACCATTAATCTTGCTTCATCTCTGTTTTCAGAGGGTCTTTCTGCCAATAATTCAGGAGGTAGTTTAAAATCAAAATCTGAGGTTTTCATTGTGAATTTTCTTTTAAGTTTGCAAATATACAATACGTATACCCCCAAAGTCAAGTATTTGTGATTTAATATTAAAAAGATATAATTTTAAATAACGAATAACCTTTGGTAAACTTTATTTGTTTAAAAAATCATATGATAAATTAAAACGGTATAAGATAAATATGTGAAGAATATGAAAACAGTTTGGTCAAGTAAAATAGATGATATTTTAAACTCCGGTCATTCACTTAGCGGAATAGGAGTAAACAATTGGGCTTTGGAAAAAAGCGAGGCTTTAAACGCATTAATCAAGTTTACAGAGTTGCAAGTTCCTGTTTTGGGTGGTGATGTGTGTGAATTGATAAACGGTGTTATTCAGTACAATTATGATAATTGGTATTGTGAACAGATGCAAGGAGAGCCTAAGACCGATTTTATTATAAGAAGCATTGAGAAAGCAAAAGAATACATTGAGAATTATAAGGGGAAAGACCCGGATAAAATTTTCTTTGCTTTTGTTCCCGGAGTATAAAACTTTTGAACAATCAAAACAGCCAGACTTAGCAGCTTGGCGTCTTTATTTGTATGTTGGGCATTTATCTAATCTAACAGGGTAAAGTATCAAAATAGTTGGTGGTGTAAAATAAGGAAAAACAGCCCTCCCTCCGGCTAAAAACCCGGATTACTCCCACTCAATAGTAGCAGG
>JAISSC010000158.1 GCA_031273305.1 Flavobacteriaceae bacterium | reverse complement strand
ACAGCGGGGGGCGCGCCCCCTACCTGTGTTTGCTTGCCAGGGTGTCAAAATCATGGTAAAATAAGGTTATGGTTGCCCTGAAACCGGTCTTTATGCACTCTCTTAAAACATCTTCCCTTACCGTTCAAACTACTACCCAGTGTGTTTCTGAGGCTTTTTTTACGCCGGAAAACGGCGCACGTTACCTCAACCCGCAGACGGGTTTGTGGCTGTCAACGGACCCGGCTATGGGGGAATATGTACCCCAAGCGCCGATTAATGATGACGCTAAGAAGTACAACCAGAGCCTTGCGGGAATGGGGGGCGTGTTCAATGTGGTGAACCTGCATGTGTATCACTATGCGGGGAATAACCCGGTGAAATACACGGATCCGGATGGGAGAGAAGCTATACATGGTGGGCGTTATCCTGGCTTTTCAGAGGATGCACCACAGGCTCAAATACCATACTGGGATATATGGGATGCAATGTCATTGGGTCTGGGATTTATTATAAATGGTACTAAACTTGATTTTGGGAGTGGTTATCTTAGATTGTGGAAGGGCGATTATAATAATGTGGTCGCCCATGGATTTGGTGGTGCTGGTGGCGAAATTGGATTTTATGATTATAACAATATGATAATAAAAGGTGCAGAATTGTCCAAATTAATAGGTTTGGAAAATTCTTCTATGCAGGTTTATCTAAAAGGGAATAATTTACTAATTGCTGAATATTCTGAATTAAGCGGATGGGTTACAGCATTTAATGTTACAACTTCAGCCCACCCAAATTCCATGTATATGATAAGTGAATTTACTTTTTCAGATGATGACAGAGCTGAAAAATTCGCTAATAATATACGCCGATCGATACTTTCTGGCAAAGAGACAGGTATGGCTGAACATTATTACTGGAATGCTGGTGAAAAAATTAGCGTGTCTCAGAACGGCAGGGAAGTAACAGTTACTTGGGGGATTGAATAATATATGAGAAAAGCATTTTTTTCACTTTTTGTTATGTTTGCGTTGGGGTGCTTTAGTTTTGATAATGAAAAGATAGATTTGTCAAGACGTTTGTACTCTCAAATTAAGGGATTACAGGTACATGAGGTGAGTAAAATTCTTATACAGGGCGCAGATCCAAATTATTGTACAGGAGAATTTGGATGGATTGATAACAATCCATTATTCGTGATCCCTACATATTTATCTTTATGGCGAGAAAATGAAGAACAAGATTCATTTCCTGACGTCCAAATATTGTACGCTTTATTAAATGCCGGAGCTGACATAAATGCACGGCCTTATGTTTGGGCTAAAATTGATGCAAATGATAATGATAGCATAAAAAAAATCAAGGAGTTGAACGATTATGCTGGTGATTTGGATACAAATCCAAAATACAAGGAAGATATCGAAATATATATTGCTGATGTTAATAGATTGATTGGCGCTTTTCTTGAAGCTGGGGCTGATCCGGACATGCTTGGGCATCCCTACCCCTTTAGCAATGAAGCCATAGCAGCACACATAACTGATGATCAAGCCGCTGAATATTTTGTAGTTGGCACACGACCAATAAACGAAGCTATTAAGAAGGGAATTGTCTGGGAAGCCCAAGTCGATTTATTATTAAATTATACAGAACTTGATGAAGCGTCACTGATTGCAGCACAAAAGTCAGGTGATCCATTGATGATAGAAAAGATAAATAGACTATGGAAAATACAGACAAAATCTCCGTAATGTCAACTTATTCGGAAACCAAAGAAAGCGTAATAGGGGAGGAAGATTTTTGAGGTAATGCAAGGATGTCAGACACCCTTGCATTACCTCTTAGAAACAGCGGGTAAACGTATCCGTCAATTAAAGGGTAAATTGTAAGTTGAGCCTCTTCGTGGGTAAACTTCCATGGAAAAATGAAACTATGGAGGAAAACATTGACGAGATTTGCTTAATACGAATCATCTGATAATACGCGTCCAATAGGTCTGTAAAAGATCAACTCCTCCCCATCCATATCTTCCAGAACAATTTTGTCTTTTTTATAATCTAAAATCATATATTCTCTTTCAACATCCGGTAATAATATTATTCCGGTATTCCAATTAACTATCCCCTTAATTTTTTCATTATTATACATTTTTATTCGAAAATTTAAATTACCAGTACTAGTAGAAACCGTAACATTACTGTATTCAAATGATGGGAATAATACCGTGCCGTTTTTGCACAATTCCATGGTAATATTGTCGCCTAACCCACCAGTATCCAACATCATAATTATACGGTTACTATTTTCACAGGAAAACAAAACAAAAGAAAGAAGGATAAAGGAAAATTTATATATCGTTCTTTCTATGAAATGTGAATTTGTCATAGTCGCTTTCCTTTATTTCTATCTGGCCACCCCTAGGACTTTCAAGTAGCATTCTTCCACCCAACAGTCCTTTTTTATTTTCAATAACTGTATAAAGACGGCCCCCTTCTTTAGAAAAAACAACATCACCTGTTCTTACATTTTCTTTAGAAATGGG
>JAISSC010000189.1 GCA_031273305.1 Flavobacteriaceae bacterium | reverse complement strand
AGAGAAGCTACGGAAAAATCATATAAACATTTAGGAAAAAGTAAAACCTTAGGGAAGAATCAATCAGAATTATTTTAATTATGAAGTCCTACTTATTCTTAATTCTGGCTATCTGCTTTGAAGTAACAGGCACCTCCATGCTTCCTGTGACCAGAGAATTTACCCGATGGAAACCGACTGTGTTGTTTTTATTCCTGCTGTTTTCCTCTCTTTTTTGCCTGACAAAGGCAATACGGACTATTCCTATCGGTATCGCTTATGCAATATGGTCGGGCGTTGGGATTATATTAGTCAGTCTTTCCGGATATTTTTTGTATAAACAAAAGCTGGACATTCCCGCCATTATCGGAATTATCCTTATAATAATCGGAGTTTTGATTATTAACCTCTTTTCCAAAACCGCAGGGCATTAATTTGAGAAATACATTTGTATTTCCCCTATTTTTAGTATATTTAGAACTGGAAAATCCATACCCGATTATTATGAAAGACAAGAACTACCCTAAAAAAAGATATTACATATGATAATAATTCATAATGCTACCCTGATCAATGAAGGCATTTCGTTTACCGGTTCCGTCCTGATAGAGAACGGTCTCATTTCAGAAATATATACCACAGAAAAAGTTCCTGATGAAATCCTTCGGAGAGCAGAAATTGTAGAAGCATCCGGATTATGGCTTCTTCCCGGTCTGATAGATGATCAGGTACATTTTCGGGAACCCGGATTGACACACAAGGGAGACATTGCAAGCGAAAGTCGTGCCGCAATTGCCGGAGGAGTAACCTCTTTCATGGAGATGCCCAATACCAACCCACAGACAACTACTCTGGAGGCTTTGGAACATAAGTTTGAGATGGGAGCACAAAGATCTTATGCCAATTATTCCTTTTATATGGGGGCTACCAACGATAATAGGGCAGAATTAAAAAAAGTAAATTCCAAAGAAGTGTGCGGGATAAAAATATTTATGGGTTCCTCAACCGGAAATATGCTGGTAGACAATAAAAAGACATTGGAAACGATTTTTGCAGAAGTTGACATGCTAATCGCTACCCATTGTGAAAAAGAAGAAATTATAAAAGCCAATATAGAAAAATACAAAGCAGAATTCGGCGATTATATCCCCATACCCTATCATCCGTTGATACGCAGTGCGGAAGCGTGTTACCGATCTTCGTCCGAAGCAGTGGAATTGGCACACAAATATGGGACCCGGCTTCATATTTTGCACCTGTCTACCGAAAGAGAATTAAGCCTCTTTGATGCCAGACCTATTTCCGATAAAAAAATTACCGGAGAAGCCTGTGTTCATCACCTTTGGTTCTCCGATGAAGATTATGAAAAATGTGGCTCCCGAATTAAGTGGAACCCGGCGGTAAAGACCAAACAAGATAGAGATGCTCTGTTGAAAGCATTAGTAGATAACAAGTTAGATGTAATCGCTACCGATCATGCTCCGCATCTTTTGAATGAAAAAGAAGGAGGATGTTTACAGGCAGCCTCAGGAGGGCCATTGATACAACATTCGTTGCAAATGATGCTGGAGTTATCCCGACAGGGGAAGATAACCAAAGAACAGGTCGTGACCAAAATGTGCCATGCCCCTGCTGATTTGTTTCAGATACATAAACGAGGATATATACGGAAAGGATATTTTGCCGATTTGGTGTTGGTAAATCCGGATAAACCCTATACTGTCACACAGGATAATATATTGTATAAATGCAAGTGGTCTCCTCTGGAGAACAAAACGTTTTCTACTACCATTGAGAAAACTTTCCTTAACGGTAAGCTCGCTTTTGATAGAGGTATCATAAACGAAGTAAGAGGAGAACGATTGAAATTTGAACGTTAGGGAGGGAGAGTTTGCGTCAGCATAAATTATAAATAAAATAAAAAAGGATTTACAAAACTTTCGTAAATTTGTAGCCTTAAAAAAATTAGAAGAATGATAAAAATTACCCTTCCCGATGGAAGTGTGAAAGGATTTGAAAGTTCCGTAACACCGATGGACGTTGCCAGAAGTATTTCAGAAGGTTTGGCACGAAACACGATCTCTGCATTAATAGATGGAAAACAGGAAGAAGTTACCACACCTATAACGGCAGATGCTACGGTACAATTACTAACCTGGAATGACGACTTAGGGAAAAAGGCATTTTGGCATTCTTCTGCCCATTTGTTGGCTCAGGCTATCATGGAATATTATCCGGGAGCAAAGTTGACCATCGGACCTCCGATAGAAAACGGTTTTTACTATGATGTAGACTTCGGGACTGATATTTTTTCCGAGAAAGATTTCGAGAAGATTGAACAGAAAATGCTGGAAAATGCCAAAAAAGATGTTCAATTCAAGAAATATCCCGTTTCCAAGAAAGAAGCTCTGGAGATATATAAAGACAACGAATATAAGACGGAATTAATAGAAAATTTAGAAGATGGCACGATTACTTTCGTAACTCATGACAACTTTACAGACCTTTGTCGGGGAGGGCATATTCCATCCACGGGAATCGTAAAAGCAACCAAAGTTTTGAATGCGGCCGGAGCCTATTGGAGAGGTAGTGAAAAAAATAAACAATTAGTCAGGGTCTATGGAATTACTTTTCCGAAACAAAAAGACCTCACAGAATATTTAGAGAGGTTAGAGGAAGCTAAAAAGCGAGATCACAGGAAGTTAGGAAAAGAATTAGGCTTATTCACCTTTTCAGAAAAAGTAGGAGCCGGGTTGCCTTTATGGTTACCCAAAGGAGCAAAATTGAGACAAAAATTGATTGAGTTTCTTAGTGAGGCTCAACGAAAAGCAGGATATGAATTGGTAGCCACTCCCCATGTAGGACACAAAGACCTGTATATAACCAGCGGACATTACGAAAAATACGGAGCCGATAGCTTCCAGCCGATAAAAACTCCGAATGAAGGAGAAGAATTTTTGTTAAAGCCCATGAACTGTCCCCATCACTGCGAGATTTATCGTTCTTCGCCGTGGTCATATAAAGACTTACCCAAACGGTTTGCCGAATTTGGAACCGTGTACAGATACGAACAAAGCGGAGAACTGCACGGATTGACCCGTGTGCGCGGATTTACTCAAGATGATGCCCATATCTTCTGCACTCCCGACCAGCTAATCAGTGAATTTGAAAAAGTGATCGATCTGGTGCTATATACTTTTACCTCTTTAGGCTTTAATGACTATACTGCTCAGGTTTCCTTACGAGATAAAGAAAATCATGAAAAATACATAGGAACCGACGAGAATTGGGAGAAAGCGGAGAATGCGATTAAAACAGCCGTCAAAGAGAAAGGATTACCTACTGTCATAGAATATGGAGAAGCTGCTTTTTATGGGCCTAAGCTGGATTTTATGGTAAAAGATGCTTTAGGAAGAAGTTGGCAATTGGGAACCATTCAGGTAGATTATAACCTCCCGGAACGATTTGATTTGCATTACGTAGGTTCAGATAACGAGAAGCACCGTCCGGTGATGATACATCGTGCGCCTTTTGGTTCTTTGGAACGTTTTGTAGCGATATTATTGGAACACACTGCAGGGGATTTGCCTTTGTGGTTAAGCCCTGAACCGTTTGTGGTGTTGCCTATAAGCGAAAAATATACGGATTATGCAAAAAAAGTTTTGCATTTAATGGAAAATTCGGATATTTGCGGTTTGATTGATGAGCGTAACGAAAAGACGGGTAAAAAAATAAGGGATGCAGAGATAAAGAAAATCCCCTATATGTTTGTAGTAGGAGAAAAAGAGGAGGCATCCGGCACTGTTTCAATTCGTCGAAGAGGAGAAGGAGATTTGGGTACTTTTACTCTGGAAGAAGCAATATCAATGATGAAAAAAGTAACGGATAAACCATAAAATTTTAGAACCATAGCACTTAACAGAAATTTTTCAAGAGGGAGGTACATCCCCAGAAAGCAGGAAGACGAACACAAGATAAATGAAAACATTCGTGTTCCCGAAATAAGGCTCGTAGGAGAAAATACAACGCAGGGAGTATATTCTACTTCTGAGGCTCTTAAATTAGCAAACGAATTAGAGTTGGATCTGGTAATGATAACCGAAAATGCAACTCCTCCGGTGTGTAGGATAGTAGACTATAAAAAGTTCTTATATGAGCAGAAAAAGAAGCAAAAAGAGCTTAAGTCTAAACAAACTAAGGTAGTTGTAAAAGAGATTCGCTTCGGTCCACAAACGGATGAGCACGATTTTGAGTTTAAAAAGAAGCATGCTCAAAAATTTCTGGAAGAAGGTTCTAAACTAAAGGCGTATGTTTTCTTTAAAGGACGTTCCATTGTTTTTAAAGATCAGGGACAGATCTTATTGTTAAAATTAGCTCAGGAATTGGAAGAATGGGGAAAGGTGGAGCAGATGCCGAAATTGGAAGGAAAGAGAATGATTATGATGATGGCTCCTAAAAAATAAATTAAGTATAAAATTATAATATTAGTTAAAAATAAATTTGATAACGAGATAAAAAAGAGAGAAAAAATGCCGAAATTAAAGACAAAATCAGGTGCTAAAAAACGTTTTTCAATTACCGGGTCAGGTAAGATAAAAAGAAAACACGCATTCAAAAGTCATATTTTGACTAAAAAAAGCACAAAACGTAAACGTAATCTAACGTATTCAACTTTGGTTGACAGAGTAGATGAAGTAAGCGTAAAAAGACAATTATTACTTAAATAAGAATATTTTATAAGAATATTCCGGTTTAAAAATTTAACTTAAGTTTAACCCTGAATTGGTGCACCTAAGAGAAGGTAAAACTTCCGCCCGGTTCAAAAAAACAAAAAAATTATGCCAAGATCAGTTAACGCAGTAGCGTCGAGAGCGCGAAGAAAAAGAATCCTAAAATTAGCTAAAGGCTATTACGGACGAAGAAAAAATGTTTGGACTGTTGCAAAGAATGCTGTTGAAAAAGCGTTGCAGTATGCCTATGTAGGTAGAAAGCAAAAGAAAAGAAATTTCAGAGCATTGTGGATTCAGAGGATCAATGCAGGTACCAGACAATACGGTCTTTCTTACTCCCGATTTATAGGGTTGTTGAAAGAAAAAAACATTGAATTAAACAGGAAAGTATTAGCAGACTTAGCTATGAATCATCCGGAGGCTTTTAAGGCTGTGGTTGATACTGTTAAAAAATAAGATAATATCATCTTCGTTATCAAATAAAAACACCTGCCTTTGGACGGGTGTTTTTTTAATTTGGGCGTGTCCCTATCGGGTCGGGCTTTCCGTTCCAATCTTTTTGCTCGTTCCTCACAAAAAGGATTTCCACTTCAATCCCTCACGCAGGGTCACTTCCTTTGTCAGAGATACCCCTGTGCATCAGGCTAAACCATAACAGGCATTGTAGAGACGTCCCAATTTGGGCGTTTCTGTGCGTTATCATTGTTGAGATTGCCACATTCCTTCCTGAATTGGAGGCTGTCCAAAAAGGTCGGCGAACCCTCTGAGAATCGCATAATCGACACCATGATTCCATCAGGTATCCGAATAAGAAAGAGACTGCTTTGACTTTTTGGACAGCCT
>JAISSC010000183.1 GCA_031273305.1 Flavobacteriaceae bacterium | reverse complement strand
GAATATGACCCCTTGCATAATATAACCAAGAAAGTACTTGGGCATCAGGTGTTTGGAGAATTTCCAAATGAAAGCAACTATATACTTAATTATAAATACCGAACAGATAAGCCTCATGCACTGGCAAATATTAATCAGACGGTAACGACTAAAATGAATGAATATCGGGATTATCAGTATTCTTATGATAAGAACGGTAATATGGCAGGCTATACTTGGGGAGATCAATATCGGGATATGCTCTGGGATGAAGAAAATCGTTTGCAGGCTGTAAATGATGGGGGATATATAAGTATGTACACCTATGATGATAGCGACGAGCGAGTAATAAAAAGTAGTGGCGGAACTGAAAGTATGTTTGTGAATGGAGCGAATATAGGCAGTTTTGGGCATGAAAAGAATTATACGGCTTATTTAAATCCTTATTTTGTGTTTAAGGAAGGAAGTTTTACAAAGCATTATTATATAGGAGCGCAACGTATAGTAAGCAAGATAGGCAACGGACGTTTTGATAATAATTCAGGTCTGGACGGCAACGGCATTACTGCCGGAAGCATTAATTTTGCTAAGCAGCAAAGTTGGTACGATAAGAAAGTGGAAGAATATATTGCAAGTTTAGGAATTCCTCCGGGTCCTCCGGATAAAAAAGGTATTTATGGTAGTCCGGAGTATACAGGACAACCTTATCCTGATTTTGGAAGTCCGCTGAATGAAAATAATGAACCTCCGTTAGGCTGGCCTAAAGTTCCTGTATTTAATCAGCCGGGAGATGTACCCGGGCCACCTATAAAATGGGGCGATCCTGTAACCAATGATAATGTAGAAGCAGGCTGGGGATACGAGGGAACAGGAGTAATTGAGGAAACAGATTTGTATTTTTATCATCCTGATCATTTGGGCTCAACATCCTATGTTACAACTCGTTTGGGGAAAGTTTCGCAGCATGTTGAGTATATTCCGTTTGGAGAGGTTTTTCTTGAAGAGAAAAATGATAAGTGGAATAGTCCGTATAAGTTTAATGCTAAAGAATTTGACGAGGAAACAGGGTTGGGGTATTTTGGAGCGAGGTATTATGATTCTAAAATTTCTCAGTGGTATTCCGTTGATCCGCTGGCGGAGAAGTATCCAAGCGTTAGCCCATACATTTACACGCTGAATAATCCTATCAACCTAATAGACCCGGATGGACGTGAGCCAGTACAATCTTTTGCAGGAACATCGTCAGATTTTAGGAATTTACTAATAAATATTAGTTCTCGAAAAGTTGGAAATTATACAGGAGCACAAGCGAGTAATTATATGAGAAATTTAGGTAATACTAAATTTGAAAAAGGGAAAATAGTACCATCAGAGACGGGATTTTTTAACACTAAAAAGGGAAGATATATTTATACCGACAAAGGAGGTTGGATGGATATGTCTCATTTTATGTTTTATGCAGGAAGGGCTTACAATTATAAGCTACAAAAAGAGGAAGCGCAAAAGATAATGAGTAGTCCGTGGTTTATGTTGGTACAAGGACCAGGCCGAGCAATAATAACAAGACAAGCTACAATGGACCCTGTTGCTGAGGCAATCCAAGATGGTTATCACCAAGAAAGGCTCGACGCTATAGGATTTGCTACACATTCAGCGTTTAGTTATGAAGATTTGCCAACTGATAGGGAGGGGGCTCGTTTTGGAGCGGAGTACTTTGACCCCTTTGGTAGTAAGTTAAACCTTGCGGATCAAGTGGGAGAGTATTTAGATAACATATTAGGAGCAACATCTCCTCAAAATGCACCAAATTCTTTGCCACCATTTGATAATCCTAACAAACCACCAACAAGAACTAACCATACCACAACACCAGTTTATACAAAACAAAATCCGTAATGAAAAAAAGAATGAAGATTATATAGAGTTTATTATTTTCTTGGTTATTATAGCCGCATCCTTGTTTTTTCTCCGGCATATTGAGGATAAAAATTATAAGGTGAGGGGTTGAGAGGATAGTTACCGCATTTACCCCCAATGAAGCGAAGCGATTGGGGGAACCACCCATAACAGCACGCCGTTAGGCGTGCAACGTATTGATATACAGTAAATTGTAGCCCTTAATTGCGAGCCGCAGGTGTGGCAATCTCATCTTACTTGCGAACATAGCGAAGCAATATCCCGACTTTGACACTTTCAAAAAATTACAATATGCTTATCCCGAACTCACGTTATATTTAGGAACTACACTTAATCACTTCATTGCCACGCTCCTCTCGAAACGGAGCAAAGACAGACTTATGACTTCGCCTTACAATAATTAAATTTTATATCTTTGTTTGATAAATATTTAAATACGACAAATAATAAAAGTAATACCAAGTATATAATTATGACAGAAATTCGAGTAAAAACAGGGCATCCTAAAGGATTATACCTACTTTTCTTTACGGAAATGTGGGAGCGTTTTTCCTATTATGGAATGAGGGGGATACTAATTTTATATTTAACAAAATCTTATATAGAAGGAGGATTAAGTATAAACGAACAAACAGCAAGTTTAATATATGGATTTTTTACCGGATTTGTATACTTTACTCCGCTTATCGGCGGATGGCTGGCAGATAGATATTTGGGACAACGGCATTCCATTACCATAGGAGCCTTTATTATGATGTTAGGACAATTGACTCTGTTTGCCATAAACACACATTTTGGGCTTTACTTAGGATTGTTTTTACTGATTATAGGGAATGGCTTCTTTAAACCCAATATTTCTACCCTAGTGGGAAATTTATACAAAGAAGGAGACCCTAGAAGAGATTCCGCCTTTTCAATCTTTTATATGGGGATTAACTTAGGAGCGTTTTTAGCCCCCTTAATAATAGGAGTTCTTACTAAAGATATTTTTTCTGTCAAAGATGCTACGGGGAATATCTTAACCTTTGGATATAAATACGGATTTTTGGCAGCTGCAATAGGAATGTTTTTAGGGCAGATCACTTATAATTCACTGGCAAAAAAATATTTGGGAGATTTAGGGCTGAGACCTCAGGGAAAGGTCAGTAAAAATGAAGAAGACATAATAACACATGCAAATGCCCCATTAACCGATAATGAAAAACAAAGAGTAACGGTGATCTTTATCTATTTCTTCTTTGCCATTTTCTTCTTCGCAGGATTTGAACAGGCAGGGTCATCCTTATCTCTCTACACAGATAAATTCATAGACAGGAACGTAACTCTACCATTCATAGGAGATTATACCATACCAACAGAATGGTTTCAATCGGTTAATCCTTTCTTCATAGTAGTTCTGGCTCCTATTTTTGCCATGTTTTGGAACAGTAAAACAGGTCAAAAATTAACAACTCCTTTGAAAATGGGACTGGGAATGATTATTTTAGGAATAGGATTTTTCTTTATGCTGGGAGCTGTTCAACAACGAGGAGGGGATATTGAAGATATAGCGATAAAAGCAAGCATTTGGTGGTTAGTACTGACCTATTTAGTACACACCATAGGAGAATTATGCCTATCTCCGGTAGGTTTGTCGGTAGTCACAAAACTGGCTCCGCCTAAATTGGCTTCATTACTTATGGGAGTGTGGTTACTTTCTTCGTTTATAGCGAATATAGTAGGAGGTTTCTTAGCTTCAACAGTAGAAACTCTGGGAGCCGGAAAAATATTTTTATACATATCCCTGTTTGTTATCTTTTGCGGAGCATCCATGATAACATTAAATAAAGTACTGGTAAGAATGATGCATGGAATAAGATAAAATGTTTATTGAACCCTAATGAATACTTAATCAGGTGCGTTGTGGATTATCAACCTTAAATTTACAATTTCATGTCCAATATTCCCATTCAGCCTTTTCAGTTTCCGGGTTTAAAAACAGCACAACCTCTTTTTATAAAAAGG
Organism: Flavobacteriaceae bacterium; assembly: GCA_031273305.1. Taxonomy (GTDB): domain Bacteria; phylum Bacteroidota; class Bacteroidia; order Flavobacteriales; family Weeksellaceae; genus Apibacter. The sequence goes on along the minus strand of JAISSC010000183.1, from coordinate 11,856 downwards.
GAAGACCTGATACATCCCGTTATCTCAGGGAACAAGTTTTGGAAACTTAAATATAACTTACAGAGGGCTAAAGAACTTGGAAAAAATACCCTGATAACATTCGGGGGAGCCATGTCCAATCATATTGTTGCTACGGCAGCAGCAGGTAAAGAGAATGGTTTTAAAACCATCGGGATTATCAGAGGAGAAGAAATTGCGGATAAATGGCAGGATAACTTATCCCTGAAAGAAGCCTCGAAATCGGGAATGGAGTTTTATTTTGTTCAGCGAGGTGAATATCGTTTAAAAGAAAAGTCTGAATATATACGATCTTTTTTAAGTCTCATTTCCGACTATTATCTGGTGCCGGAGGGAGGAACCAATGAGCTGGCAGTCAAGGGAGCAGCAGAGATTTTAAACGAAGATACCTCTGATTTTGATATTATTACCACCGCTATGGGAACCGGCGGAACCTTATCCGGATTGTCTGTGGGAGCCAAGCCTCATCAACATATTATCGGATTTCCTGCCTTAAAAAATGCTCAATTTTTAGTTAAAGAAATATTAAAACTTACTGATAAAGAAAATTTTACCGTAAATTTGGATAATTATTTCGGAGGGTATGCTAAAGTGACATCGGAACTTATCGACTTTATCAATGATTTTTACCTCCTCAATAATATTCCGTTGGATCCCGTTTATACAGGAAAAATGATATTCGGATTACGGGAAATGATTAGGAAAGGAGAGATAAGTTCAGATAAAAGAATCTTGGCAATTCACACAGGAGGATTGCAGGGAATAAGGGAAATGAATAAACGATTAAAACAACAAAATAAACAAATTATTATTACATGAAAAAAGTTGCATTATTTCTGGTATTAGTAGTTTCAGTTAATTTTATCACAGCACAGGAACAAATAAAAAAAGACGAGCAATATATTCAATCCTATGCTAGAATTGCCATAGAGGAGATGGAATTATATAAAATTCCGGCGAGTATCACTCTGGCACAAGGCATATTAGAGACCGGAAACGGACAAAGTGACCTTGCTAAGTATGGGAACAATCACTTTGGAATTAAGTGTAAAAATGAATGGACAGGAGACAGAATGTATCACGATGATGATAAAAACGGAGAATGTTTCAGGAAATATCCTTCCGTTAAGGATTCTTATCGAGACCATTCCCTTTTTCTGGCGGAACGCCCTTATTATAAAAACCTGTTCTTATTAGACCCTAAAGATTATAAAGCTTGGGCACACGGACTAAAGAAAGCAGGATATGCAACCAATCCCAAATATGCTTATACTCTGATAAATCTGATAGAAAAATACAGCCTTAACCAATTTGACCATATTTCTTCTGACCAGACAGATGTGAAACTGGCTGAACTATATCCTAATTCATATAAAGAGACTACTCCTCAGGTTACTTTGGCAAGCTCCAACGAAAAAGAAGATAAGGAAGCAGTTGCCTTTGCAGTGTACCAGAAAAAAGAAGATAAATCCGCCCAAAAAACTACACAAACCAAAACGGCACAAACCAAGACTAATACCAAAACCAACAATTTTGAATTTCCACAGCGTAGGATAAAATTTCACCCTAACAGGAATTTAAAATACATAGTTTTTAAGGACGGAGACACATTAGAAGACATTTCAAAAGCATATGATATACCTGTTGAAAAGCTAAAAGCGTACAATGATCTGACTTTTAGGGAAGAATTAGAGGTCAATCAAAAAATATTTCTGGAAGCTAAAAGGAAAGCAGGGATAAAAAAAGAATACACAGCCAAAGAGGGAGATAAGATGTATGACATAGCGCAAAACAACGGAATATCATTAATTCAGCTATATAAGAGGAATTTAATGCTGCCCGGACAGGAACCGAAGAAAGGAGATAAAATTTTATTAAAAGGGAACAAGAGATAAAAAATAGAACACTAAAATGTTATATCAAAGAAGTAGCGACTTATTTAAAGAAGCACAAAAATACATACCGGGAGGAGTAAATTCTCCCGTTCGTGCTTTTAGATCAGTAGGAGGAACGCCTGTTTTTATGAAATCGGCAAGAGGAGCTTATTTAACAGACGCAGACGGACAAACGTATATTGACTACATCAATTCATGGGGTCCCATGATCTTAGGGCATAACCATCCCAAAGTATTGGAAGCGGTTACGGAGCAATTGAAAGGCGGATTTTCTTTTGGAACCCCGACCGAACTGGAGACAGAAATAGCAAAATTAATTGTAGGCTCCGTTCCCAACATAGATAAAGTAAGGATGGTAAACTCAGGAACAGAAGCCTGCATGTCTGCCATACGGCTTGCCAGAGGATATACCGCCCGAAATAAAATCATCAAATTCGAGGGCTGTTATCACGGACATTCCGATTCTTTTCTTATAAAAGCAGGAAGCGGAGCGGCAACTTTCGGAAATCCTAACAGTCCGGGAGTAACTCAGGGAACCGCTCAGGATACCTTATTGGCTAAATATAACGACTTGGAATCCGTGAGGTTGATATTTGAAAATAATCCGGGAGAAATTGCAGCAGTTATTTTGGAACCGATTGCCGGGAATATGGGATGTGTTCCTCCTAAAAAGGATTTTCTGGAAGAATTGAGACTATTATGCGATAAAAACCGTACCCTGTTGATATTTGATGAAGTAATGACCGGATTCCGTGCAAAGATGGGAGGAGCGCAGGAATTTTTTAATATAAAGGCGGATATTATTACCTACGGAAAAGTGATCGGAGGAGGAATGCCGGTAGGAGCTTTTTCAGGACGAGCTGAGGTTATGGATCATCTTTCTCCGGAGGGAACGGTATATCAGGCAGGAACACTCTCAGGAAATCCGATAGCCATGAGAGCCGGATTCACAACACTTTCCTTATTAAAAGAAGATTCGGGAATTTTTGACAGAATTACACAAACCACCCAAATATTAACGAAAGAACTGAAAGCTATTTTTGAAAAAGCGGGAATACAGGTTTGCATTAACCATTGTTCCTCCATGATGACTGTCTTTTTCGGTACGGACGAAGTCTCAAACTTTGATGATGCCGCCAATGCAGACCATGACTTGTTCAACAAATATTTTCATTTTTTGTTGGAAAATGGGATTTATTTACCTCCCTCCGGGTATGAAACATGGTTTATTTCCGACTGTATAAAAAAAGACGAAGTAGAAAAAACACTGGACATAAGTCGGAAATTTGTATCCGGTTTATAATCAGGACAAATAATCGAGGGTTTTGAGACGTTTTTTCCGACAGTTCTTGTTTTAACAGAATTTTTAAGGATAATTATTTTTATAATCGGTACATTATTAACATCTTTGCATTTTGCAATAAAATTACGTTAGATGAAAATTAAACTTTTCTCATTAATTTCACTTGTTGTTTTTATCAATCTGGGAAACGCACAGCAAACTTCAACTTCCCCTTATTCTTCTGTAGGCTTGGGGGAAAGTAAGACCCATACGGATATTGTTACTTCCTCTATGGGAGGAGTAGGCACTTCTTACATTTCTGATTTCACCAACGAGATAAATTTTATAAACCCCGCTGCCAACAGGAATTTACGTTTTACCAGTTTTAATATCGGAGTAAACATGGATTATATTGATGCAAAAACATCAACCGAGAGCAGCAGCAGGTCAACCACTTATTTGTCGAATTTGTCAATAGCTTTTCCCGTAAACAAAAAATCCAGATTGGGGTTAAATTTGCAACCATATACCAGCATGGGATACGATATGAATTTAGCCACATCCGGTGTAGTAAATCAAAAATCGGTTCTAAAAGGACGAGGAGGATTGAACACTTTTAGCGGTTTTTACTCATACGATATAACCCCTGAGATTTCTTTAGGAGCAAAAGTAGGATATATATGGGGAGAACTCAAAAAAGAACAGGAAAGCTCTGTTGAAAACGCCGCATTGATGTCCGGAGTTTTTAATAAAAAAACATACGGTTTTTTTGATTATACTTTGGGTATAGCTTATCAAAAAAGAATTGAAAATAATCATTTATTAAAGGCCGGGATTACCTATAACATAGGACATACGGTAGATACGGATATTGATTACCTTTACTCAACCTATTATTATAACAACTATGGAGAAAAACAATCCGTAGATACATTGAATTATGTCAACGGAAATCGCAACACCAAGTTTCCGTCTTCGTTTTCATTCGGGGCAGCCTATGGAGAAGAATATAAATGGTCTCTGGGGGTAGATTTCAGGTTTATGAACCAATCCAAATTAGAGATACCTGAAGATGATTTTAACTATAAAAACAGATACAGGGTTGCTCTTGGAGGCTGGTTTCTGCCAAACATAAACGGATTCAGGTCTTATTATGAAAGGATTATTTATCGCTGTGGTTTCTATTATGAAAATACCGGAATAGAACTGAATAATACCAACATTAATCAATTCGGGATTACCGCAGGAGTGGGGTTACCTTTAGGAAAAGCAGGGCGTCAGGACCCTTCTTTATTGAATCTGGGTGTTGAGCTGGGACGAAGAGGAACCCTGTCGAACGGATTGATTGAAGAAAATTTTGTGAATTTCAAGATCGGATTTAACTTCGACGACCTCTGGTTTAGGAAAAGACAATATGACTAGAAAAAATCGGTATTCCCCAAATAATTGATTCCTTTATCCGTATCGGCATGAGAATAAAAAAGTTTTCAATACAAATAAAAAGAGTAGTATTTTACTTTTTTATCTTAAGCATGTTATCCTGCTCCGATGATTCTACTGAAAATATGGGAACTAAGAACACCGATTTCGTATCGAGGAAAATATTTAATGCCCAGATGGTTATGGCAGATTCTGTCTATACGATCATCAAACTTAGAGCACCTTTGATCGAAGAATACCAATATGTCAAAACGCCCTATATGGTTTTTCCTAAAGGCGTAGACATGGATTTTTATGAAAAAGGAAAAACGGTTCCCGGACATTTAAAAGCAGATTACGCCAAAGTAATAGAGACGACCGGATGGTATGAAGCAAGAAAAAATGTAGTTATTATAAATTCAGATAAAGACACATTAAAGACCAATCATATTTTCTGGAACAAAAATGAGAGGAAGATTTTTTCCGATGATACGGTAAAAATTTATAGAGCCGACGGGGTTACCACTAATATTTCCGTACGTGGAATAGAAGCTACGGAGGATTTCAAGAATTTTAAACTAAAGAACAATACGGGGATACTTCCGTATAATGATAGTATAAAAAAGTAGGAACATACAAGAACCTAATGGCTGACAATGAGCATTCTCTTCCCCGTTAAATCAAAAGTAAGTTCCTATATATCAGGGAATAACGAAGGAATAACATACTTCTCTTTTTATTTTATTAGTATCGACTACCTTCATAATCTTTCTGGAAACGGCAGATGCTGATACAACTCATCAATTGTTGCCGGAGAACAGGTTCCTATTGGAAAATATATAAATTTTTTATACCTTTGACCTTTAAAAATAGCTAAAATAGAGAGGATTAGAGAAAAGCTGAAATATAAATTAAAAAAAACAGAATTAAAATAACCAAATATTATAAATAAAGCAGTACATTAGTAACTTGAAATAATTGTAATTATAATACGCTTATCATGAAAAAAAATTATACGGTTTTTCTTTTATTGCTATCGTTTTCTGTCATCGCTCAGACGGGAAAGGTAAAAGAAGCCTCTAAAAAAGGAGTTTATTTCAAACAAGTAGGAGAAAAAATTCAGGTGTGGGAAGGCAATCCACCGGCAGGTAATAGTGGTGATGGAGTGTATGCTTTTAGACCGGGCAAAGAAAAAGAAACCTTAGAAGTAGTAGCAACAGGAGCGAGAGGAACTCGCCCTCCGGTGACGGCTTTTTCGTCTCCTAATGAAGTTATCATTACTCAAGATGCTGCAGGGAACAAATATTGGAGAATTATAGACGGAACCATTGTTAAAATTGAGTGGGCAGAAGGATCAACAGGAGCAACCGCTTCAACTCCTAAAAAAGCAGTAGAAAGACCCACCGCTACCAAAACAACTGTTAAAGAAGAGAAGGTTATTGTTGAAAGACCTGCTGCCACCAGAACAATTGTTGAAGAACCGATAGTAGAAAAACCTGCTGTCACCGAAGCTATTGTTGAAGAACCGGTAGTAGAAGAACCTGCTGTCATCGAAGCTATTGTCGAAGAACCGGTAGTAGAAGAACCCGCTGTCATCGAAGCAATTGTTGAAGAAGAAAAAGTTATTGCCGAACCGATAGTAGAAGAACCTGCTGCCACCGAAGTAATTGTTACGGAAGAGAAAGTTATTACCGAACCGGTAGTAGAAGAACCTGCTGCCAAAAAAGTGATTGTTGAAGAACTAATTACAGAAAAACCGTTGAAAAACGTAGAGACACAGGTAACATCAGATAAAAAAGCAGTTGTAATAGAAGAAACACCCGCACCTGAAGTAACAGAACCTCCGGTACAGAATATAGAAAAGGTAGACGTAATTGAAGAAGTAGTGACCGAAGTTTCCACAACAGAACCTCCGGTACAGGATATAGAAAAAACAGAAGTGATTGAAGAAGTGACCGAAGTAAAAGATGTTCCAAAAATAGAAGACATAGAAGTGACAGAAGTGCCAAGTGAGGAAGATGTTTCCAATCTATTCGAAAAAAACTATGAAGACATGAGCAGAAAGGAGAAGAAGTTATATAAAAAGAATGAGAAGAAATTATTAAAACAATTGGAACTTGAACTGGAAAAGGAACTGGAAAAAGAAGCTAATAAAAACAAAGAAGAAGAATAATATTTAAGATAAATTAATCCACGGGTGGAAATTAATTTAAGTGATCCTGTTCAATTACCATTGAACAGGATCAATGTTTTTAGAGGTTAAAAAAGAATTAGTTTGACTGAAAGGTTTTGACCCGAAAAACCCTCTGTATGCAGACAAAGGAGAAGGATGCACAGACTTTATGATAAAATGTTTTCGAGTATCAATAAGACTGATTTTTTGTTGCGCATAGCTTCCCCATAAGATAAAAACAATATCCTCTTTTTCACTTGATATTTTTTGAATTACAGAATCTGTAAAAGTTTCCCATCCGCGATTTTGATGAGACCCTGCCTGATGGGCACGAACCGTAAGGGTGGCGTTGAGTAAAAATACCCCCTGATTAGCCCAATTGGACAGATCACCTGACCTTAAATCTATTCCTACATCATCTTTCAACTCGGTAATGATGTTTTTTAAAGACGGAGGATATATGATTCCCTCCGGGACGGAAAAACATAACCCCATCGCCTGCCCTACTCCATGATAAGGATCCTGACCCAACAAAACCACTTTTATCCTGTCAAAAGGAGTTAATTCAAAAGCCTTAAAAATATTTTTTCCCTTCGGATAACAAGTATAACTCTTATACTCCTGTTTCACAAAATTAATCAATGACGAAAAATAAGGTTTTTCAAATTCCGATTGTAAAACTTTTTTCCATGAAGATTCTATTTCTATATTCATAACAAGGTAAAGATAAAAAATTGTTGGATAACTGAGAACATTTATACATTAAATTCAAAAAAATTAACCTGAGTACGTATTAAAATTCAAAAGTTTAATCTTCTCTTCCGAAATTAATTCCTGTAAATATTCATGAATTTCCTCAAAAGAAAAGGTATGAAATTCAGCATAAATTTCCTCCCGACTTCTGGGTTTTTTCCGGATAAAGAGTTGGAGTTCACCCAAAGGAGACGCTTTCTTTATCTTACCCAGACAGATGTCGCACTTCTCGCAATTATGATGAGATTTCTCCCCAAAATATCCCAGAATCAGCCTCATTCGACAATATTTTTTATTCTGAATGAAAAACTCCAATTCTTTATACTTCAGTAATTTATTTTCCTGAATTTGGCTAAACTTATTCCAGTACTCGCCCAAAACAGCCTTATCATTTCTCGGTACGAGGAACTGCATTTTTTGTTTATTTCCGTCTATATAGGTAATATCCCCCGATTGATGATATTTTACTAAAATTTTATGCAGGTAGGAATGAGGAATCAATAAGGATTCGGCTAGTTTCTTTTCATTAAATTTTACCTGATATGAGAATACACCGGTTATTTTACGGGCTATTTTTTCAATAATTTCAGAATCCTTTCCGAAGAAATTTGTATCCAGACGTTCAATAGGGAAATTCATTTGTATTAAACTATCCGATGGTTCATATTTCCATTGTATAATAGAACAATTATTTAAATATTCTAATACCGTGATTATCTTATTTAGGTTTATCTTTGTTTTTTGTTGGAAAGAATGTAGATCAAAATCAAAAATATTTTCCGGAGATTCATTAGGTGCAATCCCATAGACAGAATACAAATACCGGATAATTTTCTCATACTCCGCTCTTGAAGATATGCTTTGAGTAAGAGAAGAAGAAATATCTGAAAACTCACTTTCATTCCAAAATAAAAAAGCATGAGATAAATGCCCGTCACGCCCTGCACGCCCAACTTCCTGATAGTAATTTTCTAAAGAATAAGGAGGAGAAAGATGAATTATCAACCGTACATTTTCCTTATCTATTCCCATTCCGAAAGCATTTGTGGAAATTAGAACTTTGGTATCACTAAGAGTCCATTCATTTTGCTTTCGTACTTTTTCCTGAGTGGAAAGTCCCGCATGGAAAAAATCGACATCCAATCCTTTATTTTTTAAGATTTGAGATAAGTTTTTAGTCTCACTACGCGTACGACAATAAATAATTCCGGAGCCTTTATATCGGGTAAGTATCCTTTCAATTTGTCCCAGCTTATCATCCGACTTTAGTATGTGTAAAGAAAGATTCTCCCTCTCATAGGATTTTTTAAAAACCTGAACCCTTTTAAGCTCCAGTTTTTTAATGATCTCAGAAAGAACCTTTTCCGTAGCAGTGGCTGTTAGTGCCATACAAGGAATTTCCATCCCGATATATTCTCTAAAATCTTTAATTTGCTGGTAAGAAGGTCGGAAATCGTTACCCCATTCAGAGATACAGTGAGCTTCATCTACCGCCAAAAAAGAAATTTCTATGTCTTTGATTATTTTTAAAAAAGCCTTGCTTAGCAGTCTTTCGGGAGAAACATATAATAATTTTAATTCATTGTTCTTTAGCTTGTTGAAAATACCTATTTGCTGATCCGGAGTTTGTTCGGAAGAAATGTATTCTGCCGGAATCAATCTTCTTTTTAACTGGAAAGCCTGGTCTTTTATAAGAGCGAGCAAAGGAGATATTACAATACAGGTTCCCTGTTTCATCAAAGCCGGTACTTGATAGCAAATAGATTTACCTGCTCCTGTAGGCAAGAGGGCAATCGTATCGGTTCCTTCAAGGATACTGAGAATTATTTCCTTTTGGGGATCACGGAAATCTTCGTATCCCCAGTATGAATGCAAAATCTTATTTGGTAAGGAAAGATCCATGCTGATAATTTCACTGCTTTTTTAGATAACCACAAATATAATAAAGAAACCTGAGTTCGGGATATGAAATTAAAAAAAGGTTTTAACACATCAATGCAAAAAATAGCAGAATTTCGATATATATTCTACTTTTTCTAGATTATATGTCAAAATTCCACTATCTTTGTAGTCGATTTTAACTTGTATAAAATGGAACGATTAAAGAATTTGGGAGTTATTCCCGTGAATAAAGATGTTTTATACTCGTTATACGACGATTTGAAACAACCCAAAGACAAAATATCCGAGTTAGTGCGCAAGGGGCTTGTAATCAGGGTCAAGCGAAATCTGTATATCGTTGCACCAAAGGTTCACAATCAGGAAATTTCGCGCGAACTTGTAGCAAATCATTTATATGGACCGTCATACGTTTCGCTCGAATCTGCACTTGCGTATTACGGCTTGATTCCCGAACGAGTATATATGATGCGTTCGGTTTGTACGAAGTTGCACAAGCAGTACGATACGCCGCTTGGACATTTTGAATATATCAAAGTACCTGAAAATTATTACCCGATTGGTGTCAGTCAGGAGATTATCGACAATTCCTACGCCTTTCTTATTGCCTCGCCCGAAAAGGCATTGTGCGACAAGATTCTCACTACGCCCAACCTGCGGATTCAATCCGTTAAGGCAATGCAAGAATATTTGGAAGAAGATTTGCGGATTGATTTTTCTGTTGTTCGGAATTTTAATTTAGGTATACTCAGGCAATGTGTTGAGGTGGGAAAGAAGAAAGGGGAGTTGGGGTTTTTGCTGAAATTTTTGTCAGAATTAAAATTTTAAATAAATTAACATATTAAAAATTAATCAAATATATGCCCAACTCAATTTTTGAAAATATGTTGTCGCAATATTCGCTAACAACAAAAGAGGAGAAAGACAATGCAACCCACGAAGTGACGCAACAAATCGCATTGGCAGGACTTTATAAAGCCGGTTTCTTTGAAAAGGCTGCTTTCTACGGCGGCACTTGCCTGCGGATTTTTCACGGCTTACAACGCTTTTCGGAAGATATGGACTTTTCGCTTTTGCAGGCAGATGAGGATTTCCGTTTGGAAAACTATTTCGATGCAATAATCACTGAATTTAAGTCACTTGGACGTGATGTTGTCATAACACATAAAGAAAAGAAAACGCAAACCAATGTTGAATCGGCGTTTCTGAAAGACAATACCGAAATTTATAATCTGGCTTTCTCGACCGAAAAGCACATGAAAATCAAGATTGAAGTCGATACGCAACCACCACTTGGATTCTCGACCGAAAATAAGTTGTTGCTTTTGCCGTTTTCGTTTATGGTACGATGCTACGCACTGTCAGATTTGTATGCGGGGAAAATGTACGCAATGTTGTTTCGCAATTGGAAAAGCAGGGTAAAAGGTCGCGATTGGTACGATTTTGAGTGGTATGTTCGGAATAATATTGCACTGAATTTTAATCATTTACAACAACGTGCAGAACAACTTAATTCTATAAAAGCAGAAGATTTTACACCGACAAATTTCAAGGCTTTGCTCAAAGAACGCATATCCCAAACCGATATAAAAATGGTAAAAAACGATGTCCGACCATTTATTAAAAATCCTGCGGAAATGGATATTTGGAGTACGGAATATTTTCTGCAGCTGGTTGATATGATACAAAGCCATAATGCATCTTAGCACGATCAGAAAAGCACTGAATTTTTATGATAACTTAGCCAAGTGTTGCATTCATTAGCTAAATCTGCGGTCTATTTTCTTCAGAAAAAATTTTGTACTTTAAAATTATATCCTATATTTGCAAACCAAATCTGAGGTACCTTAGCTCAGTTGGTAGAGCAAAGGACTGAAAATCCTTGTGTCCTTGGTTCGATTCCAAGAGGTACCACCTTAATAAAAACGCAATCAATTATAATTTAAATGATTGCGTTTTTTATTTTTATACGAATTTCAATTTGTAATGTGTGCTTCTTCCACCTGATTCTGCTTTCACTAAAATTCCTTTGTTCACTAAATCGGTTATATCTCTCAAAGCAGTATCCTGTGATGTTTTGGTCATTTTTGCCCATTTGCTTGTCGTCAGGTTGCCTGTAAAGTTATCCATTAATTTATCGAGCATTTTTTGCTGGCGTTCATTGCTTATCAAACCTGCGTTTCTTGCCCAAAACTGATGTTTACGTATAACTTTATCTATAATGGTGTTAGAAGAAACAATGGCTTTTTTTAGAGATTTTAGGAACCAAACTATCCATTCGGTTATATCTAAATCGCCTTTTTGAGTTTGCTCTAATATATTGTAATAGGATTTTTTCTCCTTCCTGATCTGTGCCGACATACTGTAAAACCTTTGGTTTACTCCATCGGCTTTGGAAAGTTGCATATCCGTAATGG
>JAISSC010000121.1 GCA_031273305.1 Flavobacteriaceae bacterium | reverse complement strand
AGTACACAATAATAAGGATAACCCGTTGTACATTTAGAACAAATTGAAGTTTATTTTGTTGTACATAGCTTCAACAAAAAAAGCTGCCCCTCTCGGACAGCTTCTTTTATCTTGTTATTAATTATTTCTTCTTGGCGTCTTTTTTAATTCTCTCTTCAATCTTTTTAGCTCTTTTTGCACTATCAGGATGACTGGACAACATTTTAGACATAAAACTTTCATTACCTCCCGAATCTCCCGCTAATTTTTTAAAGGCATCAGCCAGAGCCTGAGGGTCTTTTCCGTTAGCTACAAAAAATTCATAAGAATAATCATCGGCAGCAGATTCCTGTGCTTGAGAAAACTGGGCTCCTGTTAATTCTACAGCCAGACCTCCTATATCGGAATCGAGCAACTCGGCAACCGTTCCGGTGGAACCTGCAAATTTTGAAGCTCCTTCTGCTAAAAGTGCCTGTTTATATGCTTTCTTGGAATGCTCTAACTTTACATGTCCTATCTCATGACCAATAACTCCTAATATTTCATCATCGGTCATAAGGTCCATAAGTGAAGAAAACACACGAATACTTCCATCCGGGCAGGCAAAAGCATTTACATCCGTTACATAATAAACCTTATAGTTTAAGTTCAACCCGTCATAATTTTTATACGGGCCAAATATCTTTTCCAGACGGTCTGCATACGCTTTTTTCTGCTTATCCTTATCGTCAGTCGTACAAACCGGATTGTTTTCATCCATCCATTTTACGGATCTGGCTGCGGCATCTGCTACTTCAGCATCTGTAACAGTAAATGATTTCACTACTCCCGCTGCGGCATCTACCTTGTCTTTATCGACTTTAGCGTTCTTAATCTTATTAAGAATTTGCGCATTGAATCCCGCTATTACAAAGCAAGCCAGCGAGAAACTCAGTAAGGTTTTTTTCATATGAATATGGTGTTTTAGTTACGCAAAAATATGAAATAAGATTTTTATATAAAGATAGTAACCCTAAATATTTTTCTTTTCTTATTTTTGTATGAAATTAAAACAAGGACAAATTTCTTTATATAATAAGATTACCGATGGTTGAGAATATCAAGAATTATTTAGAAGAGTTGAAAAGATTTACTTCACAAAAAACTGAGGAAGTTGAGCAATTTAGGGTTAAATACTTGGGAAAAAAGGGAATTATAAACGATTTATTTTTAAAATTTAAGGACGTTCCCAATGAAGAAAAGAGAGAATTTGGGCAACAAATTAATAACTTAAAACAACAGGTTCTCCAAAAAATAGATACGTTGCAGAATGCGCTGAACAGTCAGGATAAAATCGAGGCAAAATTGGATTTTACCCGTCCGGGAATTCCTTTAGGCTTAGGAAGTCGTCATCCGGTTAATGTTGTAAAAAACAAAATTATCAATATATTCAAGAAAATAGGGTTTTCCGTCGCTGATGGTCCCGAAATTGAAGATGACTGGCATAATTTTACCGCATTGAACATGCCCGAATATCATCCGGCAAGAGATATGCAGGATACTTTTTTTATAGAAAAAGACCCCGATATGGTTTTGAGAACCCATACCTCTTCCGTACAGATACGATATTTGGAGCAAAATACTCCTCCCATACGTATTTTATCTCCGGGAAGAGTATACAGGAATGAAGATATTTCTTCACGTTCTCACTGCATGTTCCATCAGATAGAGGGATTATATGTAGACACCGATGTTTCTTTTGCCGATTTGAAGCAGACATTACAATATTTTACTTCGGAATTATTCGGAAAATCCGAGATTCGTATGAGACCTTCCTATTTTCCGTTCACAGAACCAAGTGCGGAAGTAGATGTATATTGGGGATTGGAGACGGAAACCGATTATCGTATCACCAAAGGAACAGGATGGTTGGAAATCTTAGGCTGCGGTATGGTAGACCCGAACGTACTCAAAAATGTTAACATTGACCCCGACAAATATAGCGGATTTGCCTTTGGGATGGGAATAGAAAGAATTGTAATGCTGATGTATCAAATAGGAGATATTCGGATGTTTACCGAAAATGATATACGAATATTACAACAATTCAGTAATGAATTTTAGATATAGAAGTTCCCATTTGCATTTACACTATATTTCCCTACATTTGTGAATATGTTTAATGAATTTGGAAAAATTATAAAACTTACCACTTACGGAGAAAGTCACGGAGTTGCCTTAGGTGGGATTATTGATGGTTTCCCGGCGGGTATGCCCGTTGATTTTGATGCCGTTCAAAGAGAACTTGACCGCAGAAAACCGGGGCAATCCAAAATTGTAACCCAGAGGAAAGAAGACGATAAAGTAGAATTTCTATCCGGGATTTTTGAGGGAAAAACTACAGGACAGTCTATTGGATTCATTATCAGGAATACCAATCAAAAATCAACAGATTACGAGCATAATACTCGGGTTTTCAGACCATCCCATGCAGATTTCACCTATTTCCATAAATACGGAATCCGCGACCACAGAGGAGGAGGAAGAACTTCTGCAAGAGAAACCGCTAACTGGGTAGTAGCAGGAGCCTTATCGAAACAATTATTACCTTTAGTTTCCATTAATGCATTTGTTTCTTCCGTAGGAGACATTCAGGTCGAAAAAAGTTTATACGATCTAGACCTAACCCTTACGGACAGCACAATAGTCAGATGCCCCGAAAAAAGCACAGCGGAAAAAATGATTGAAAAGATTGCCGAGATTAAAAAGGACGGAGACACCATAGGCGGCACTATTACCTGCATTATTAAAAATGTTCCTGTTGGTTTGGGCGAGCCTGTTTTTGATAAATTGTCCGCCCGTCTCGCACAGGCAATGATGAGTATCAATGCAGCCAAAGGCTTTGAAATTGGCAGCGGTTTTGAAGGAACCCGGCTTAAAGGCTCCGAACATAATGATATTTTCATCAAAGGAGGAAAAACGCTGACTAATAATTCAGGAGGGATTCAGGGAGGAATATCCAACGGTATGGATATTATATTCAAAATAGCTTTCAAGCCGGTAGCCACCATTATGAAAGAACAAACTACCATTGATGAGAATGGAGATGCGGCAATAATTCAGGGAAAAGGAAGACATGACCCCTGTGTCGTGCCAAGAGCCGTGCCTATTGTGGAAGCATTGGCTGCACTGGTTTTAGCTGATTTTTGGCTGTTTAACAAAGTTAGGAGAATATAAAATGGAAAACACCCAACCCAATCTACACTATTATTGGAATAAGGGAATCCCCTATGTAGAATATAAGGAAGTCATCCGCCGACAGGCTAAAGATGGAAAAGATTCTCCCGATGAAGCAGTGCAGGAGACCTCCGGACATATACATTTGAATATCAGCAGAATGTCCCGAAATGATAAAACGCTGGTTTTAGAAGATCTCATACTTTCCGAATTGAAGAAGCTCAAACGAAAGATAAACCTGCTGATAATATCCGAAGGTTGGTGTGGAGATGCAGCCCAGAGTGTTCCGGTTGTGAATAAACTGGCGGAAAATTCTGATAAGCTCGAGATGAAAATTATTTTTAGGGACGAGAACGAAAATTTAATCAATCATTATTTGACTAACGGAGGAAAAGCAATACCCATAATAATCCTTCTGGATGCAGAAAACTTTTCGGAAATTGCCCACTGGGGACCCCGACCTAAGCCTTTGCTTCCTCTCATACAAAAATATAAGGAGAACCCCGAAACCTATACCCACGATAATTTTGTGGTCGACTTACAAAATTTTTATAATTTAGATAAAGGACATGCAGTGGCAGAAGAATTAGTAAATATAATTTCAAAACATTGATCGCTTATGAAGATTAAACCTGTTTATATTGTAAACTTTATCTTTATCGGTGTCATTATAGCCGTTCTGTTTACCCCCTTACGGAGTATATTGGAAAAAGTTCAGTCTACCGATGCACAAAGCGAGTTTTCCACTATCAAGACATTAACACCGGAACAATATGATATAGAGTTGAAAGGAGTTAACACAGCCGATACTAATTTCAGGAATTTCAAAGGTAAAAAGATATTTTTGAACTTCTGGGGAACATGGTGTCAGATATGTATGGAAGAAATGCCTGATATTCAGAAATTATACGATAAAAAAGGTAATAATCTTCAGTTTGTGTTGATATATATAAAAGATGAACGGGCTAAAGTATTGGAATACCTGAAAGCAAACCGGTATACTTTTCCGGTATATGAAGCAACAAGCCCTATTGATGCCGCTTTATTACCCAAAACATTTCCTACTACATTCCTGATTGATGAAAAAGGGAACATAAAAGAGCAAATAGAGGGTTCAAAAGACTGGAAGAATTTATCTTTTTGAGCCTATCGGGAAATTATCTTTAAACTTACGCTTTGTCCCTTTTTATTATGAAGGATAATAGTCTGTAAAGTTCTTCCGTCATCAAAGGTAAATCCGGCGGTATTGGGATAAATACTTCCCTCATTTTCCGCCTTTATGGTGAGTATGTTCACTCCTTTTTCCAAAGTAACTTCTAAATTTATTCCCTCTTTCAACACCCGTACGTCAGGATATATCAATTGTTCGTTCAGGTAGATGGAAACCCTGTCACCATCCTCCTCAGCATTATCAAAAACAAAAATATCTATAACCTCCTTTTCTACCAAGATAGGCTTTGAACTATCAGTCAAAAAAACTTCCTTGATCTTATCCTGCGGAAAAGACACTCTTCCCCGACTTAAAGATTGTTTCTCATAACAATCAGAACTTTTCCCTGTGAAAAGGTCATGAAATCCTGTTTTTAAGGCAGTTCCCAAACTTATATCCAATCCGCGCGCCATCAATAAGGGTATAAATGCAGCATCAGGTTCTGTCGTGGAAAGACGATGTATATCACTATCGGAAAAACTCAACGTTGCATAAGAAACCGACGAATCATAAGGAAAAGTTTTCCATTCCGCATCAAGGATTGAATCGTCCAGTCGTAAGGTATGGGTTTTATCCGTTTTCATTATAACCTGTATATCCTTAGAATATATCATATTATCAGGAAAAGCAAACCTTGTTGATGTTACCGAATTACCAATAGGAGGAATAAGGATAGAAGACGGGTCAACAGAATCCTCAGGACTGGAAATAGACCTTGCATCAAAAAGCAAATAAACTAAAATTGGAGCAGAAGATTCAATCACATGAGGGTTTTCCGACCTGTACTCATAAAACTCACCTTTTTTCAATGCGGGTATTAGTTTTCCGTCAATTTTAACTCGTGTATTATTCCGCGTGGCTACCAGTCGGTGAATCGTCTTATTCGCAAAAAAAGAAGTTCCCGGATTGTAATAATAAGACCCTAATTTGGAATTATCTTTTAGCATCAAAGCCGTATGGTCGCAGGCAGCAGAAATTCGTAAACAATGGTTCCCACTGATTACGCCTATATTCTTATCCGCAGTTACGGAATAACCCGTCAAATCGTCCGTACTGTTATATTCGTAATTTTGTCCGGCTTTAAGAGTGAGTTTTTTTATACTGTTTCCCTTAGCATCTGTTATTGAGACCTGAGTTTTTTTATTTAGGGCTATAATGTCTATAAAATTATTCACCTTATACGTATAGGATTGATCCTTATATCCGGGAATCGTATATTCTTTACCCCATTGGGAAACAGGAATCAAAGGTAAACTATGAGCACTGAATTTTGAAACCCTCTCGGCATAGACAGATATTGGTGAATCAGCCTTTATTTTTATAACATTCTTGTCGGAATATTCATAAGGAACCGGAGGAAATGAATCCTCAATTATCAGGTATCCATCCGGTGGAATCGTGTATTTTTGAGTATCTATCCGTATGGAAGTAGAAGGAATTCCCTCTATGTATAACCGACAGGTCATATCTACCTCTTCCGTTCTTCCGTTATCTTTTAATGAGTTCGGATTGGAAAAGACGAACATAAACTCATCGCTTTTATTTTTACAATCATCTCTCTCCTGCGCATACAGGATCGCATGTAAAAAGAATGATACAAGTATGTATATATATAGATTTTTCTTTAAATACATAGATGGCTTAACGTAAATTTAAAATCGAATATAAAGGTAGGATTTTTTTCTTTATTCTGTATAGGTTCAATTAGTAAATGCAACAAAAGTTAACTCTGATAACGTGAGGACGCCCAAATTGGGACGTCTCTACGCCTGATGCAAAGGGTTATATCTGACAAGGGAAGTGAATGTCGCGTGAGGGATAGTAGTGGAAAGCCCACAGAGACACTCACACAGGAACGTCCCTACCCAAATGTTGCTTTCATATTAGTTGAATCTGCGAATAACGCTTAAATTTAATTTTATATATTTGCTCCAAATTTTTTAACTATGAAATGCGGAATTGTTGGGTTGCCCAATGTAGGAAAATCTACCTTATTTAATTGCCTGTCTAATGCAAAAGCACAATCGGCTAACTATCCGTTTTGTACCATAGAACCTAATGTGGGAACGGTTTCTGTTCCCGACCCAAGATTAAATAAACTCGAAGAATTAGTAGTTCCCGAAAGAATAGTTCCCGCAGTAGTTGAAATCGTAGATATTGCCGGATTGGTAAAAGGTGCAAGCAAAGGAGAAGGACTGGGAAATCAGTTTCTGGCTAATATCAGGGAAACCAATGCAATTATCCATGTTCTGCGTTGCTTTCAAAATGAAAATATCACTCACGTAGAAGGAACCATAGACCCTGTAAGAGATAAAGAAATCATTGATATAGAGTTACAGTTAAAAGATTTGGAAACTCTGGAGAAAAGGCTGGACAGAGCAAAGAGGGCGGCTAAGGCAGGGAATAAAGAAGAGCAGGCAGTAGTTTCCGTTCTGGAAAAATTACAGGCTTTTATCGAAGAGGGTAAAAACGCACGCGAATTTGAAACAGATGACAGTACCCAGCCCATAGTAGCAGAACTTCAGCTTCTTACCTTCAAGCCGATTCTTTATGTTTGCAATGTAGACGAAACATCGGCTAAAAATGGGAATGAATTCGTGGAGCAGGTGAAGGAAAAGGTAAAGAACGAAAAAGCGGAAGTATTGGTTTTAGCAGCCCAGATTGAAGCAGATATTACCGAATTGGAAACCTACGAAGAAAGGCAGGTGTTTTTAGAAGAATTAGGATTGGAAGAACCGGGAGTAAACCGCTTGATTCGTCAGGCGTATAAACTACTGGACTTGCAAACCTATTTCACGGCAGGAGTGAAAGAAGTAAGAGCATGGACAATACAAAAAGGCTGGACAGCCCCTCAGGCTGCGGGAGTAATTCATACCGACTTTGAAAAAGGATTTATACGGGCAGAGGTTATTGCCTACGAAGATTTTATAAAATACGGTTCGGAAGCAAAAGTAAAGGAAGCCGGGAAATTATCGGTGGAGGGAAAGGAATATATCGTAAAAGACGGAGATATTATGCATTTCCGTTTCAATGTATAGAACCGGGAAAAGTCCTCTTTATCCCGCATGGATATTGAATCCTGTTTTTTCCGGAATTTGATGTATATTTGTACTCATAAAGTTACAATAAATATTATTTTATCTAATGGGGCTGACCGGTTTTGACAGCAAGACCAATGGATAGGTAAGCACGCCGAGCCACGCAATATAATCTCGTAAAACTTGTGTTGTAAACTTATAACTGGCGAAAATAACTACGCTCTTGCTGCTTAATTAACCGAATTATAGTAGGTTCAGGCATTTTTTCTACAAGGTAGAAAAGCAAGATGTCTCTCAAAGGCTTTGCTCTGTGGCGTTTGATATAGAGGCATGGGAATACGGAGATAGTTTTAATGAAGCATTGGCATTAAAATGAAACTAAGATGATAAGCAATAAATAGAGTGTAAGTTCTCGGTTTATTGTCGAAAAATAAAGACTTACTAAGCGTGTAGAAAGCATATGTATTGCTTGTTTGGACGAGGGTTCGACTCCCTCCAGCTCCACTGAAACCTAAAAAAATCTAAGAAAAATTGTGGAAACTTCAGTAATAATCAATGATTACTGGAGTTTTTCGTTTTTTAGGGTATACCAGATGGTTATCCAACTGTTACCAATAAACTAAACATAAGAACTACCCCCTTATTTACACTTAATTACGAGGATATCAATCAGTCCTTACTCTCTGCCAAGAATGTTGATAAAATCTAGGAAAATTAAAGAACCTCTTGTAAAGCATTCATTTTTATGAGTATATACTGTTGAGTATTAAATGAACCATTTATGACTTATTTATGATTAGCTCAGCTACTCAAGTGTTACCACTTTTTGGATCGTAATAAACAGTATACTATGGATTCTAGTCAATTAATCAACATTAAAATTCTTTTTTCGAGAAAAGAAAAAATACGTTTGTAA
>JAISSC010000098.1 GCA_031273305.1 Flavobacteriaceae bacterium | reverse complement strand
TTATTATTTGGAATATAGAAATTACTAATAACGGAATCAGTATAACATCCTGAATGCAGCAGGTTAGTGGGGTTATCGTCATTTCCGATTGTTTATTCTTTTGAATATAGGGTCTCGTAGGGACGTCCCTGCGTGGGCGTCTATGTGGGCTTTCCACTACTATCCCTCACGCAAGGTCACTTCCATTGTCAAAGATGCTCCTATATCCCAATCAACGTAGGGACGTCCCAATTTGGGCGTTTCCACGTTATTAGAGTTAACTTTTCTTGCATTCATTAGTTAAATCTGCGGAGGACTAAACACAAAATATTTTTTGTTATTTATAACCATGTTTTTTGTAGTTTTGTAACAATGGTAAATTATGGAGATAAAATCCCCCTCCATCATCCAGATAAACTATTTGTACTATTTTGCATGAAGAAGATTGTTAACATTTTTTTAATTCTCATTTTCTTACTGATCATTTCCGGATGTGTTATATTAATATTCCTTCCTAAAAATATAGAAATTCATATTTCCAGAGATTTTGATAACCCGATAAGCGAGGTTTTTCTGGAATTTAATGATATGGAAAATTATGGAACTTGGGGGATTTTAATCGGGGAAGATTCCATCAATACACGAATCAATTATTTTTCACCATATAAAGGAGAAGGAAGTAGCCTCACTTGGAAGAATAAAAAAGATGACAATATCGGAGAAGGAGAATATAAGATTTTAAAAAGTAAGATAAACCAATATATTCAGTCCCAGATAATTTTTGTTGAGGCTCGTATTGTCTGTATGGAAGATATTTATTTTAAGTCGGAAGGAGGAGGTACACGAGTTTCAATCAGGTTAAAAACAGAAGATTTTTCTTATTTCAACCGGATTTTTGCCTATTTATATGCCCGTAAGCTGGAAGAGAACCTGGAGAACAGTTTGCAAAAACTGACCGATATACTCAGCAAAGACAATTCCAACAAAGAATTAGCGGTCGGAGATATTGAATACACAGACTTTCAGGGAGTTCAACTGCTCGCTATAAAAAACGAAACCTCTATGAACACGGCAGAAATTTATAAGTCCATGTATAGATCACTGCATGATATAACGAAATATCTAACCGACAGCCTGCGTTACATTCCGACGGATATAAAAAATCCGGTTGCATATTACACTACTTTCGATACCATAAATAAGACAGTTGTATTTTATTCCGGGTATCCGGTAAAACTGGATGTTCTGCCATCCAATACGGATATAAAGCTGATTTCCATTCCTCAGGGTAAAGCCATCTTCACCCCGATAAACGGAAAAACGGAAGATTTGTTTGATTCAAGGTTTGCACTCGACAGATATTCAAAAGAGAACGGAGTTAAGCTAAAACAACAATATTGGGAAGAATATCAGGATTATCCTTTATCTTTCGATGATGAAATCAAAGGAAGAGCCTATTACCTTATTATCGAATAATTTTTAAACCAAATCATAAACTAAAAATATCCATGAAAAGAGCTTTGTTAAGCGTGTCAGACAAAACTAATTTGATTGACTTCTCCTTGTTTTTAATCTCCAGAGGATACGAAATTATTTCTACCGGAGGAACATATAAACATCTTCGGGCGGGTGGAGTTAATGTTATTGAAATTGATGAAATAACTCATTTTCCCGAAATGCTGGATGGAAGAGTAAAAACTTTACATCCCAATATTCATGGCGGGATTTTAGCCCTGCGGGATAATGAAAACCACCTGAGAACCATTGCAGAACATCAGATTCAACCCATTGATATGGTCGTTGTAAACCTGTATCCGTTCTTTGAAAAAATGAATACAGGATTGTCCGAACCTGAGATGATAGAGTTTATAGATATAGGAGGACCATCAATGTTGCGTTCTGCGGCTAAAAATTTTAAATCGGTGACTGTTATTTCCCAAGTTGAAGACTATGAGCAGGTAACTAAAGAGATCACTGAAAACGGAGATACCACCCTTGCCACCCGCAAATTATTAGCCGGAAAGGTTTTTAACCTAACCTCTGCCTATGATGCGGCTATTTCCACCTATATTTTACAGGACGATTATCCCCGCTACCTGAATATCTCCTATGAAAAGGTAGAGAATTTGAGATATGGTGAAAATCCTCATCAAAAAGCGGCTTTCTATATAGATAAAACCAAAGACGGAACCATGAAAGACTTTGAACAATTGCAGGGAAAAGGGCTTTCATTCAATAACTTTCGCGATATGGATATGGCTTACAAAGTAGTAAGTGAATTTTCCGAAATTGCCTGTTGTGCAGTAAAACACTCTACTCCCTGTGGTGTAGCCTTAGGTAGTTCTGTTGCCGAAGCCTATCAAAAAACCTTTGAATGTGACCCGGTTTCTATTTTTGGAGGAATCGTAGCTTTTAATAAAGAAGTAGATGTAAAAACTGCCGAACTACTGGCTCCTGTTTTTCTGGAGATCGTGATTGCGCCGTCTTTTACCGATGAGGCTTTAAGAGTATTCTCCACCAAAAAGAATTTACGGGTTATTAAAGTAAAAAAATCTTTGGTTGATACCGTAGAATTTATAAAAGTGGATGGAGGATTATTAGTACAGGATACGGATAAAGTCAATGCGAGTGAATTTGAGCAGGTAACCCTGTTAGCCCCCACTAAAGAACAACTGGAAGATTTGATATTTGCCCAGAAAATTGTAAAACATGCAAAATCCAATGCTATCGTAGTTGCATCCGGAAAACAAGCCATAGGAATAGGGGCGGGGCAAACCAACCGAATTTGGGCAGCACGGCAGGCAATTGAGAGGGCACGAGAAAAGAAAACCGAAGGTCTGGTATTGGCTTCAGATGCGTTTTTCCCTTTTAGAGATGTAGTAGATGTTTCTGCCGAAAACGGAATTAAAGCCATCATCCAACCCGGAGGCTCCATTCGGGATAAAGAAAGCATTGAAGCCTGTAATGAATATAAAATCCCTATGGTCTTTACAGGAGTACGGCATTTTAAACATTAATTTTTATTGATAAACACAGGATAATGTAGAGACGTCCCAATTTGGGCGTCTCTGTGTGTTATTGTTGTACATCCCATTCGGGTAGGTTTCCTGACTTTGACACTTTCAAGAGTCTTGTTTTGTAACTATGTTATAGTCAATATTTTATAATTTTTATGATACTAAAATGGGTGTCGCAGGCAGAAGCCTGAAAGGCTTGATTTTCATAACCGCAGGTCGGCGACCTGCGGACAACGACAACCAATAACACCGCCTGAAAGGCGGGACTAGTCTTGCCTTTCAGGCAAAGAATGGGGGTGGGTACTCTCCGCAGGTCGCTGACCTGCGGTTATGAAGATTCCGCCCTCCGGGCTTTCAAAAAATCATTTAGGGTGTCGCATAGTCAAAGTCAGGAGGATAATGTAGAGACGTCCCAATTTGGGCGTCTCTGTGTGTTTTGTTGTACATCCCATTCGGGTAGGTTTTATAATTTAAAATTTTTTTATTACCTTTACCATATGAAATTAATTCGGTCTGTATTTTTGATTTGCCTGATTCTTTTTGCAAATCTTAATCTCTTTGTATACCAAAGTTGGTGTCATGGGGAGAGTATAGGCTATGCGGTTAATTCAAAAAAGTTTGATAGTCCTCTTGCTGATAATGAAATTCCATCCTTTAATAGAGACTTGTGCTGTAAGGATGTGTTGATAAAATCCAATGAAAATCCTGTTTTTTCATTAGAACGGATTCTTCAACAACCTCTGTTTAATTCAATGGCGATATTACCGGGTGTAAACGAGAATCTTCCCGCACTGTCATTCAATCAGAAAGCTAAGATACCTCAACTTTATTCAAATCCGCCTCCTTTTCGGGCTAAGTTATATCAATTCTACTGTCGATATACCTACTACGGTTAATTTTTTCCTTTAATCTTTAAAATTATTCATTTCTGAAAAGGCGTGAATACTACTTTGTTGCTGATATGCATTCGGTAACAAAAGGTCAAACTAAAAGTTTTATCCATTATTAAATTTTAAATAAAATGAAAAAATATATAGCCGTATTTTTGTTATGTGCAGGGGCGTTTGTGTTTGCCCAACATCAACATGAAATACTAAAAGGACGCCTGTCTGCCTCTGTTGAGAGCGGGAATTTTATCCCGATTAACGGAGCTGAGGTATATTGGAAGGAACATCCGGTAATGAAAACCGTTACGGACAGTTTAGGCAATTTCGAACTTGTGTATCATGAAGGACTTTATAATATAGGAATCAATAAAGAAGGTTTTATATCTAAGGAAGTTAGAATAGAATCTTTAGATGAGCTTGTTGAGGTTTATTTGGAGCCGGAAAATCTTTCTAATGAGAAAGAATTGGATGAGATAATCGTCCGTCAGAGGGCAAAGGCGGTAAGTGTTAAATCCGGTGCTGTGGCTCTTACCTATACCATCAACAAAACGGAATTGCTAAAGGCTGCCTGTTGTAATTTGGCGGAGAGCTTTGAAACCAATCCGACGGTAGATGTCTCTACAACCAATGCCGTAACCGGGTCTAAACAGATAAAAATGTTGGGACTGGATCAGAAATATACATCCATTACGGTTGAAAATATGCCCGAAGTGAGAGGGTTGACCTCCGCAAGCGGGATAAATTTTTTACCCGGAACATGGATAAATTCCATTCAGTTAACTAAGGGTGGGAGTACTGTAAACAATGGATATGAAGCCATTACCGGACAGATAAATACGGAATTGGTGAAATATAAAGATAAAAATTTTACTACGTTTAATTTTTATGGAAATCAAAACAGCCGTCTGGAGTTTAATGTTGTAAATGCCACACAACTGGAAAACAATTGGAGCAACACCGGTTTGGTTCATTTGAGCGGAAGATTTGCAAAGGAAGATATGAACGATGACGGTTTTCTGGATGAACCCTTGTCCAGACAGGTAAATGTTATGAATATTCTCCGTTATGACGGTATTCAAAAAAACGGTTGGGGTTCTGTTTTTGCCATTCAGGCGTTGTATGATAAACAGATCGGTGGAGAAAAAGGATTTCATGAATCTACGGACAGGTTAACTCAAAATCATTACGGGTTGGGAATAGAAAATTCTCATCTTGAGATATGGAATAAAACCGGCTATGTATTTTTGGATAAGCCTTACCAGAGCATCGGACTACAAACCAAATTTATCCATCATGCTTTAAACAGCTATTTCGGACAGAGGCTGTATAACGGAAATCAAAATTCGGTTTTTGCTAACCTGATATTTGAGAGCATTCTCGGCAATACCAATAATAAATATACCGTAGGAGCCGGTTATTTGCATGATTCTTACAATGAAGATTTTGAAAGTACAAATTACAAACGTACTGAAAATGTTCCCGGAATTTTTGCGGAATATACCAATACGTCTCTTAAAGACCTGACGGTGGTTGCAGGAATAAGAACCGATTTTCATAATCTGGCGGGAACTCAGGTTTTACCCCGATTGAATATCAGGTATTCACTCTTGCCTAAAACCACACTGCGGCTGGCTGCGGGAAGGGGAATGAGAACAGCCAATATTTTTGCTGAAAATATGCAATATTTTGCTTCTTCGCGTCAGGTATATAAAAAATCCGGTAACGGAAATATATACGGACTGGAGCCTGAAATCGCATGGAATTACGGCGCAAGCCTGATTCAGGATTTTAAAGTCGGAAGTATCAGGAATACTTTTACTCTGGATTTTTACAGAACTGATTTTGAAAAACAGGTTTTGGTAGACCTAGACAGGTCTTCGCAGGAATTGTGGTTTTATAATTTAGATGGAAACTCATATTCCAATACCTTTCAGGCGGTTTGGGATGTTTTTCCTGTTTACAATCTGGAACTGCATTTTGCGTATAAATGGTATGATATTAAGACGGAATATCTGGATGGAAAAAGACAGGTTCCTTTTACTTCCAAACACAGAGGATTGTTTTCGGCTTCCTATTCTACCAACGAGACGGAGAAAAAAAGTAAATGGTCTTTTGATCTTACCTTACAATATATAGGAAAACAAAGGTTGCCTGATACGTCTCAAAATCCGGTTGAATTTCAAAGAGAGCCATATTCCCCTGATTATGCTCTGTTAAATGCACAAATATCCCGACATTTTTCCGATAAATTCAGAACCTACGTCGGAGTAGAGAATCTGGGAGGATATAAGCAGAAAAATCCGGTTATTGATCCCGAAAATCCTTTCGGGTCTTATATGGATACTTCTATTGTGTATGCTCCTGTTGTTCCTGCCATGTTTTATCTCGGATTCGATTTGAAACTGTGACGGAGTTTATGTATAGATAATTTATATTAAAAAGGCCGGAAAAATCATTTTCCGGCCTTTTACCTTATTTTCTATCTCAAAGTAATCAATAATTTCTTCTAAAGTTATTCCTCGGTTTCTCTTCGCGTGGTCTGGCTTGAGAAACGCTAATTACTTTTCCGTCTACTTCTTTCTGGTTTAATTCTTCAATTGCTTTTCGGGCTTCACTGTCCGCCATTTCAACAAATCCAAAACCTCTGGAACGACCAGTGTCCCGATCTTGGATTATTTTAGCTGATTCTACTTCTCCGTACTCTGAAAATAAGTCGTGTAGATCCTCGTTTGTTAACCTGTAGTTCAGGTTTGAAATAAAAATGTTCATATAAAAAATTTAAAATATTGATAAAAATTAATTGAGAATAAAAATCAGACTAAAAACTATCTATTTAATAAAAAATAGTAAGAAAGAATAATGTAAAATCTCAATGTGCTAATGTACATAATTTTTATGTAGAAATCACAATTTTATTTTTTTTATTTATTATGAACGGAAAAAGCCTGCAATTCCTTTACAGTAAAAGAAAATTTTGAACAAAATTTTATTCGGAACTTAAATCAATATTATTTATTCGTGATTAATATATCAATTTTTAGCTCTAATGGGCATTTTTCAGGCTGTTTTTTCCGAGACATTGTTGATTTTCATAACCCTCTCGATGGAAATATTGCCATATAAATATTTGAGGAATAAGGTAGAATAAGGATAGGGTTATAGTGTTCGGCGTGCCGTTAGGTACACAGCAAACTGATTGTTATATAGTTGCAAAGTCAGAAATATGAGAATATAAGGTAGAATATTTATATCCTCTTATAAAGAATTTAAGAAAGCCAATAATGCATTTCTTTTATCCAGACTTAACTCCTTAAATTTATTCTTGGAATCTTCGGATTCTCCTCCGTGCCATAAAATAGCTTCTGTAAGATTTCTGGCTCTTCCGTCGTGGAGAAAACGTGTATGTCCGTTGATTATCTGGGTCAATCCTATTCCCCATAATGGTCGGGTTTTCCATTCATTTCCATCGGCAAGGAAATCCGGTCTGCCGTCTGCCAGCTCATCTCCCATATCGTGAAGCAGCATATCCGTATAAGGGTAAAAGGTTTGATAAGATAATACCGAAATTGGGCTATATCCTGTTTCTTGTCGTGGAGTATGACATTTGACACAGCCAATTTTCCCGAATATAGAGGCTCCTTCTCTTACTATCGGGTCGTTGATATTTCTCGGTGCGGGCACTCCTAAGGTTCGGCAATATAGATCCACTAATTTCACTGTGTTCTCATCTATTTCGGGGTCGTCTTCCAAACCGTCGTCGGCATATGAGTTTTCATTTGGGCGATATGGGCTGGTAATGCCTAAATCTCCGTGAAAGGCTCCTATCGTTTGAATTAATACCGTAGGAACATTGGCTTTCCATCCGAATCGACCTAATTTTATAATATTATCTACCTCATCCCAAACGTAATTTGCTTTTCCTGAGATACCATCTCCGTTATCGTCATTAATGTCCTGCCTTGCCAGAATATTTTCTTCGGGTATTGCTTCCAGTAATCCCAGTCCGAAAACGGGCATTCCTATTCTGGGAGAGATCATAGTTTCGGGAGGAATAGGTATGTAGGTATTGGTCAGAGAATACTGTGGTTTTTGCAGGGTAACTACGGTTCCGTCTGCCAATACTTCGTGTATTTCCGTGTAGGTAACCTGATATTTTGCTTCGGGCTGATAGCCGAAAATCGCCTGATTCTTTGCCTGATCTCCATATCCCGGAACGGGGTTAGGTCCTCCGTGTGCATCTTCTCCGGGAATACTTATCCGCAAGAAGAATCCGCTCAATGCGTTGATATTGGCAGGAAAATTTGATCTTCCGTCATTCGGATGGCAGGCTATGCAGGAAACGTTATTGTAAATGGGGCCTAATCCTCCATATAAAGGCGCAGGAGCTGTTATAAAAGACCTTTCAAAAAACAAATTTCCCATCGTGTGGTCATATTTCTCTGAAGCGGACAGATCGGGAGAGGGGGAGCCATAAGCCTGACTGGACACCAAAAATATGGTGGTTGCTCCTCCGGCATAAAGGCGGTTGCTGATGTCGGGGTATTCTATCGGGGTACCTGTGTCAATATCATCATCGGAACAGGAATATATAATAAACAGGAACAGAAGAAAAATATATAAGGGTTTCATGCTTTGTGATTTTCATAGCAAAGCTAAAAAAAAACCTTAAATAAAGAGGTCTTTATCTAAGGTTTTTTAAGGGTTATATTCTTTTTACAGGTTGTCAGATATATAAGTAGTAAGTTGTTTTTCCAATACTTCAGAAAGTTCTCCTACTTTTTCTTGTGCATTTTCTACTGCGGAACGGTTATTAATAATAGCATCGGTGAAAGATACCGGAATAGCTTCTATGGCTTCTATGGCTGCGATTATTTTAGCTTTTACCAAGTCGTCCAATTCCGGATTCAAAGGGGCTATTACATGAGTTATCCCTTTTCCTGATACTGCCGATTTGTAACTTCCCAAGTAAAGGTTTTGGATACTTCTGATGTTATCTGCAAAGTCTAACAGGGAATTTTTACTAAAACGGGATTCTTCTTCATCCGGTTTTGCACTTCCTAAATTTCCGTTTAAAGGAACTTCAATTTTATTAGTTCCTACTTCGTCTGCTATAACTATCATTTGGGCAACCAGTGTTTTCAGGGCATCTTTTTGTGATCGATAATAGGGATTATTAACATTAGCATTAATCAACTGACCGGAATAATTTCCTCCGGAAGGAGACCATTCGTTTGCCAGATATTGGGTTTTGTTTTTTAGATCCAGAGCTACTACTTTTAAGTATTCAATTTCACGGGCAGTGAGTTCAGAAGCGGTTTTATTTCCATCTATCCCCCAAAGATAGTATTCCAGAGTATGGAATCCGCGTGTTTCTTCATTGGCTGATATTACATCTAAGGTAATCGGAATCCCGCTATTAAAGATTGCATTAATTTCGGATACGTCTACCGGCCAGGAGTCAATGGCTGCATCAATATCTTCAGGAGTTTTTACAGGCCCAAATAAGAATGATTCCGATAGTTCCCAGGGTTCCCGTGCTGCTCTCCATGCTTCTTTGGCAGTTTGTAATGCGGCATCGTTTCCAATCTGGAGGGCATCTATTGCGTCTTTTAAAACGGCAGCTTTTCCTGCCAAATCAACATAAGTAGCAGTTATAACCGCTGCTTCATTAGTCAAAACTTCTTTGTATAGAGTGTTGTCTTCTGTTGTAGCGATGTCCGGATCGTTGTCACTACAATTAATAAATAAGGTAAGGCTTAGAAAAGCTAATCCTAAATAAAATCCTGTTTTTTTCATATTACGTATAATTATCAGTTTATATTATTTGTTTAGTATAATTTTCATCGTTTAAAAAGAGAACCCAATTCCTAATCCAAAGGTGTTTTCTTTTTGTTTTTTACCGGTGTATACAAAAGATACCGGGTCATAATTTTGGGAGCCTAATCTTCGGTTGGAATAATGGGCTTTGAATACGATCTGAGGATGTACAAACCAATTTAATCCGGTGGTGATGGTGCTGCGTTCCCACTTGGAATTTTTCACCACGCTTCCTTCCACGTCATACATGGTGTCGTAATAATCATATCGGGCAAAAGGGAATAACAGTTGTTTGGTATTTTTGTTAATCAGGTGAAAAATATCGTATCCTATTTCTGCGGAGAATCCTAAGGCATTTTTCCCGATACCGTTCCTTTTTACGCCTAATGTCTTGGATAGTTTGGAATTGGCTTTGGAAACTACGTCCGAGTTTTCCAGATTTCCGTATAAAAACAGTGTGTTGAAACGTAAGTAGTTTTCATTGTAGGATATATGTCCCTCAACGATAGTGACATAGGCGGATTTATTCATGTCCTTTTTCGGTCTGTTGGGGGCTGAATCTCCTACATACCCGGAAATTCCTATGTAGGTATTTCTATGGGTTCCGAATTTGTAATCCAACCTTCCGGCTACGGCAAAAGATTCTGCATTTATCATTTCAAATTTAGCCTGATGTCCGTCTTTTATCCATCCTCTGGAACTAAATCCTGATGAATCCAAGCCATTGACTAAAGACAATTCATAATTTAATTTTCCGAACAGGGTTCCATAAAATTGTATTCCGTTCTCATACCATCCCAAAGGAAGTATCTCGTTTTCCATTTCGGGTTTGTATGATGTGAAATATTGGGTAGGGCGATCCAGACTTTGTGCCAGACCAAAATGAACTTTCATTCTACCGACCCTAATCTTTAACCACGTATTGATGTCAAAATCAATATAAAGCTGTTCGAGCTTTACTTCTCCTCCCTGTTCTATTTCCTGTTCAAATTCTCCTCCTTCTTCTTGTACGTCATATTCTAATGTTGCTCCGGTTCCTCCGTGTTCATACTCTATTTCTGACCGCAAACTTATCCGGTCATTGAATTTATATCCCAGATACAGGTTTAGTCTTTCTATATCTGTTTTATTTTTCAGGCTCCGGTCGGTATCAAAATTATAGCTATAATAATTCACAGCACCATACCCGCTTAAGGTAAAATTCTTTAAACTAAAGGTCTTGTTTTCGTCCGTGATTTCCTTCCCGGAGGTAATTTCTGCCCTTAATTCTGCTTTGATCTCTTCTTTGAGCTTCTCCCTTTCCAATGAATCAATCGGGCTTTGTCCTTTTACCATAGCAATTATACAGTAAAAAAATAGTATAAAACTTATTCTTCTCATAGTTAAAAATATGTTGTCTTCAATAATCCCACAAATATAGAGGTCTAATTTAGACCTAATATATGTTTTTTTATGATTTTTGTCATGTTTTTATTTGTGGTAATATTTATCTCTTTGGCAGGAATGGGAAAATGGTCACTGCACCGATATAACTTCCTGTATTTTATAAAGTTATGATCTTTGTCGGGCTATATGAAGGTATCCGGGTGTGCAACAATTTCTTATCCTGAACTCTTTGTTTTTTTTATTAGTAATTTAGCCAGTATCACTCCTAACAGGCAGCCTGTAAAATCAGCCAACATATCCAAAAATTCACATGTTCTTCCTGTACTCATATACTCTTGTAAAAATTCTATTGCAACTCCGTAAAGGGTGAACAAAAGTATTAAGATAACCGGATTTCTTTTGGGGAACGAAGTTCTTCCTAACAGGGACAATCCTAAAAACGTTATGATATGTACAATTTTATCGCCAAAGCCTGTCCCTAACCCTAATACAGACCCTAATAATTTCAGGCTTTGATTATCTTCCGGAGATTTCAGTAAAAGCCCGGTTAAGATAATAAAGTAAAAACCGAATACAATTTTTATTATTCGGGGATGGTTATCCAACCAATTCTTTATATTTTTCAGCATTTAATAAATGAATGGTAGAAGAATCCGTCAACTCTACTTTTATTATCCAGCCTTTTCCATAAGGGTCGGTATTTACTAAATCCGGAGAATTTTCTACTTCGGAGTTCAATTCCAATACTTTTCCGCTTACAGGCATAAAAAGGTCTGAAACTGTTTTTACGGCTTCTACACTGCCAAAAACTTCTCCTGTTTTCAGAGTGTCTCCAACGCTTTCCACATCAAGGAAAACAATGTCTCCCAATTCTTTTTGGGCATAGTCTGTAATCCCTACGTAGGCTATGGTGTCTTCTATTTTTACCCATTCGTGCTCAGGGCTGTACAGTAATTCTGACGGTATGTTCATATTTCTTGTTATTTTATGTTGTTTTTTATATAATTAATTTCCGAATGTAAATGTTGCGCTCAGTCCGGCACGTATGGTAGACAATGGATAAGCGGTTGATATTTTATATTTGGTAATCATTTGTTCATAGAAAAATTTCAGATTAAAATTCTTGCTAAAGTTATAGTCTGTGGAAAACTTGATGGAAACCAAATCTTGTCCGCCGGTTACCTGAGAATCCATTTCTACCAGTCGTCTTATGGTTGTTTTATTATCTCTGATAGACAGGTCTCCTCTTATGTTTAAGTCTCCGGTTATGGTTTTGGCTGCTCCCCGATACCTCAGCTTCAGTTTTGCGTCTTTGATAATGTATCCAAGCCCTAAGACTACTTCGTTTCCATAATCTTCCTGCAGGGTATAATTAGTCAACCCCAGCGAGGATATTCTGTCTTTGTTGTAAGCAACTCTTATCTGGATATTGTTCCTCATGGTAAGGTCAGCTCCTATCAACGGACTAAATCCTTCCGACATGATTACGGTTCCGTAAGTATAATAGTTGTATCTATTACCGTTCACATCTTTATCCGGAGCTGTATTGTCTGTTATAGACTGATAGTAATCCGGGTTAGTTTGTACTCCGTTCACGGTATAATTGGAAACATAACCGTGATTTATCCTAAATTCTTTAAACCAATAATTAACAAACGGAATATTTCGTAATCCTCCATAGGTGACCTTCCAGTTTGGAATCGGGAATCCTCGTTTATACCCTAATTTCTGACCGCTTGGGTTTTTTCCTGTAAATGCAGAAACAAAGGATGGAAGCAAAACGTCCGAATTGGTCAATCCGTATCCTTCAACATAGCCGTTGGCATCTTTTACAATAGGCTGTCCCTGAGATAATGCTACTCTTTCGGATAAAATTTTTGAGTTTTCAATCATCTTGTTGTATACATAATCCCCTGATTTAAATGCCGTTGAAATGGAGATTGTCGTAGAGCTGAACATGGAGGTTTTATTTTCAAATGTATTAAACCTTGCTCCTGTGACCGGGTCTAATGTATTAAATCCGGAATGTGACAATGTTTTTTGGTAGTTCCTCATGATGTTTAAGTCGATTTGCAATTGATTCACAGGTTCTAATTGCAAACTGGCGGTTAACTGGGAATTATTTGTTTGTACGTATGGACTGGTCATAAATTCATTCAGGGATATCCATCCTTCCGTGACGGCTTTATTCCTTAGGTCAAATTGTGAACCGAATAAAAAGCCAAAGGTTGGTCCGGTGGAAGTTCCGTAATATCGTCCTACTCCAAAGAAATTAGGCTCCGGCAGGAATCCCGGC
>JAISSC010000220.1 GCA_031273305.1 Flavobacteriaceae bacterium | reverse complement strand
GAATCTTCATAACCGCAGGTCAGCGACCTGCGGAGAGTACCCACCCCACTCTTTGCCTGAAAGGCAAGACTAGTCCCGCCTTTCAGGCGGTGTCATTGGTTGTCGTTGCCCGCAGGTCGCTGACCTGCGGTTATGAAAATCAAGCCTTTCAGGCTTCTGCCTGCGACACCCATTTTAGTATCATAAAAACTACAACTTATTGATTATTACGTAGTTACAAGACAAGGCTCTTAAAAGTGTCAAAGTCAGGATACAATTTCACATATCATCCTTATATATTTCATAAAATAATATTACCTTTAAACTTTGATTAAAATTTATCCTATGCCTGAACACGAAAAGAAAGCCTGCCCCCGATGCAGTCGGATGTTTGAATGCAAAACAGGAACTCTGGAACTTTGCCAATGTACGGCTATTTATTTAACTCAGGGAGAAAGAGAATATATCCGGAACCTGTATGAGGATTGTTTATGTATAGACTGCCTGAAAGAGCTAAAGTCTGAATATCATCAGCTAAAACATCAGGAAAAACTAAAAAACATCTCTCCTCTTTTTACTCCTGATAAGTCTAACAAAATCAGGAATTTATAGAGTTGTCTGTAAATCGGTTGAACTACGGACTAATTTAGCTCAACCCCTCTATTTGTCCATTGATAAGGTCTATTTTTGTTGCTTGTGGAATTTTTGGAAGTCCGGGCATGCGCATGCTATCACTTGCAACGGCTACTATAAACTCGGCTCCTCTGTTAATCAGTATATCATTAATTTTAAAATCAAAATTCTTACTTACTCCAAAAGCCTTCGGGTCTGATGAAAATGAATATTGGGTTTTGGCTATACACACCGGAAAGCAACTCATCCCGATATTATCCAACTCTTTTATCTTTTTTAATGCCTCATTACTAAAACTCACCGAAGCGGCTCCGTAAATCCCCATAGCTACTTTTTTTATTTTATCCTGAATACTCTCCTCGTCTGAATATGCTAATTTCAACTCTCGTGACGGATTTTCCTCAATGGTTTTCACTACTAATTCTGCCAGTTCTTTGGCTCCTTCTCCTCCTTCCGTAAAAGCGTTATTAATTGCAAATCCCACTCCTGTTCTTTGACAAAATTCTTTAACCGTTGCTATTTCCGACTCCGTATCCGTGTTATATTTATTAAACGCCACTACTACATTCTGTCCGTAAGACTTTATATTTTCAATATGTTTTTCAAGGTTCTCCAGTCCTCGTATAACTCCTGTCACATTTTCTTCTTTTATACGGTCAACCGAAACACCTCCATGCATTTTTAATCCTTGAGACGTTGCTACGACTACGGTTAATTTGGGAGAAATCCCGGACTTACGGCATTTAATATCAAAAAATTTCTCGGCTCCCAAATCGGCTCCAAATCCTGCTTCCGTGACTACATAATCGCCATAGCTCATAGCCATTTTTGTCGCTATTACCGAATTACAACCGTGTGCAATATTGGCAAAAGGGCCTCCGTGAATAAAAGCCGGCGTATTTTCCGTAGTCTGCACTAAATTAGGATTGATAGCATCTTTCAACAATACGGCAATGGCTCCTGCCACTCCTAAGTCTTTTACCGTAAAACTACTTCCGTCTGCTTTATATCCTAACAAAATATTCTCTATTCTTCTTTTTAAATCCTGAATATCTTCGGTTAGGCACAGAATAGCCATAATTTCGGAAGCAGGCGTTATATCAAAACCCGATTCACGGGTTAATCCGTTACCGTTCCCTCCTAACCCGGTTACTACATTGCGGAGATTTCTGTCATTTACATCCAGCACCCTTTTCCATACTACTTCTTTCAGCATTTTATCCGTTCCTCTGTTTTGATAATTATAGTTATCCAGTAGGGCGGCAATCATATTGTGAGCCGAAGTAACTGCATGAAAATCACCGGTGAAATGAAGATTGATATTTTCCATCGGGAGAACCTGAGCATATCCTCCTCCGGCTGCTCCTCCTTTCATCCCGAAGCAGGGACCTAAGGATGGTTCACGTAATGCTACAATAGCTTTTTTCCCTATTTTGGCAAGTCCCAAACTTAATCCTATAGACACCGTTGTTTTTCCTATTCCCGCTTTGGTAGGTGTTATAGAGGTTACTAAAATAAGTTTTGACCTTTTGATTCTTTCTTCTGATTTCAATTCTAACGGAACTTTAGCCATATATTTTCCGTAAGGAATCAATTCATCCGTAGGAATATCTATTTTTTCGGCTATTTTAAAAATCGGCTCCAGTGAAACAGAACGTGCAATTTCTATATCTGTCTGCATAAGAATATTTATGTGTTCATTACATTTTATTCAATTGGGAGCCAAATATACGGAAACTTATATAAATTTTTACCTGTAAAAACCCCTGATTTTTCTCTACCCGAAAATAATCTCATGGAACAAGCCCGGATAAACATCGTATTATATTAAAATTTTGCGTTCAATTTTAAGGTAAAGAATCTTCCTGTCGATTTATTAGGAACTGCATAATGCACAGCGTTGGATGAATTTACGTCCCTTATCCACTGGTTGTTTATCGTGTTTCTTACATCAAAGACGTTAAATATTTCCAGTCCTAAGGAAAGGTCTTTAAATTTCCCCAGTGCAGACCCTCCTCTTGCCTTGTTATTTTTCTGGTCTACAAATATATAGGTCAGTCCTACGTCTGCTCTTTTATAATCGGATAAGGTACTTTGATATTGGTATGGATCTGTAAACAACGGTGCTCCGTTGGGCAATCCTGCGGCATAGACAAGGTTCACACTCGCTTTGAATCTCGGATAATTTTTCATATAATCCTGAAAGAACAACCCGACTTTAAATCTAGGGTCGGTCGGACGAGGAATATATCCTCCTCCATCAATACTTTCTTCGGTTCTCCCATAGGAAACGGATAACCATGATTCGGCTCCCGGAACAAATTCTCCGTTCAACCGGACATCAACTCCGTAGGCATATCCTTTTGAGTTATTTTCTCCGGTATAAATTACTCGTACGTTATCTATGAAATATGGGATCAGATCATCTAATTTCTTGTAATACAGTTCAGTAGTCAGCTTAAACGGACGTCCTTTTAACATCTTAAATTCAAAGTCATTCCCTAAAATGAAATGTATGGAACGTTGTGATTTTATCTTATCATTAAGTGTTCCGTCCAGATACATGACTTCTTTATAAAAAGGCGGCTGGTAATAAAAACCTGTGGCAAAACGGAACAACATATCCATCTCCCAATCCGGCTTTACTGCTATCTGAGCACGAGGGCTAATATCGGTTTCTCCGTTAAAATCCCAATGGGTAGCACGTACTCCTGCGTTTATCAATACACGTGTAGCGTTCCACATAAATTTGGTTGTATACTGCAAATATCCGTTCATACGCCCGGATTTAAGGTTATTTTTTGCTGCAATGTGGTAATTTAAGGCTAGATCGGCATCATTCAGGTTTCCGGGATTGGGAACGGAATTAGGCAGGGAATATCCTAATGAGTCTATCAACTGCCATTCATTTTTAATATTTCGTATGTCTTCATGTTGATATTGAAAACCTGCCTCAAAAGCGGAATTTACATTTAAACTGTATTTAGTTTTGAACTGTGCCCCCATTACCAACATATCCAGATTATTCCTTCCGTGATCTATCTGTCCTCCGGAGCCAAAAGAAGAGGTAATACCCCCTGTTTCCGCATCCACTTCCTGTAATATATAGCCGGAAGCTATGTCAAAATATTCTTCTTCTTTGGAATGAAATCCATATCCATCCAGGCTAAATGCGAATTTGTCGGAGGGTTTAAATTGTAAAGACAAGGTTCCGTTTATTGTTTTGTATTTATCTTTTTCCTGTCCGTTATAGGCTACATTTAATTTTATGGGCTGATACATGGTTCCAAACTCTACCTCTCTGGTCTTGGGAACCATTTTGTAATTATTAGAAGCATGATTAGCTAAAAAGGAAAGTTTCCACTTGGGATTAAATTCATATTGAAGGAAAGTTTGTACGTCAAAATATTCCGGATTAAAATCGGTATCTCCGTCAAAGGTGTTCAATATCAGGTTTGTATTTCTGTATCTGGCTCCGACAATTCCGGAAAATTTTTGTTTTTTATCAGCATAACCCAACGTCAGTGCTCCTCCTAATAAACTGGCTTCCAGAGTTGTTTCAAACTCTTTGGGACGTCGATAGGTAATATCCAATACGCTGGACATTTTATCTCCATACCGCGATTCAAATCCTCCGGCAGAAAAATTGACAAGTGATACCATTTCAGGGTTGATGATGCTCATCCCCTCCTGTTGCCCACTCCTGACGGTTAACGGTTTATATATTTCCACTCCGTTAATGTAAATCAAATTTTCGTCATAATTTCCTCCTCTTACCCTGTAAAGAGAGCTTAATTCACTGGCGGTGCTTACAAATGCGGTATTTAATATTTCTTCTATTCCTCCTGAAAGTGAAGGCATTTTTTCAATATCCTGAACATCTATCTGAGTAGAAGTAAGGTCTGAAGGTTTTCTTCTCGGTCCTCTAAAAACAACTTCGGGGATTTCCCTTTCTTTGGCAGGCTGAAGGATAAAATCCGCTACTATATCTGAACCGGAAGCGGGAATTTCTTTAGATATAAAAGCAAAATCATCATGAATTACCAACAAAGTGACTTCCGTATATGCAGGTATTTCAAGAGAGTAATTTCCCTCTATATCCGAAACGGATGCCTGAGCTGACGATATGGAAACACGCGCTCCCGACACAGGATTTCCCTTTTGATCTTCTATTCTCCCCGAAACGGTTATGGTTTGTCCCCACAGGATAAAAGGAACCATCCAGAAAGTTATAATTGACAGAATCTTATAATTTTTCAAAATCGTTGGTATATGTTTGTTTATTATTTACTTTATCTGTTACCCGTACTTCCACCTGATGTATTCCCGGTTCTATTCCTTCTCTTTTTAAGTCGGGTATAAATAAACTGTTCTGTTTATACTCATATTCTGCTAAAACCCATTTTCCGTCTATAAAAACATCATAGGTATTGATTCCGGAACCGGTATCTTTTATGGTAAAATTCAACCGGTTGTTCACTTTTTTAGTTTTAGCCAATGTAGGACATGAGATAGTGGGCAAGGATTCATCCAAAACTAATGAAAACACCCCAAAATCTTTTGGGCTGGCTGTATAAACTCCGTTTTTGTAGGTCGTATCTAAATATTCTTTTTTGAAAGTCCCAAAATTGGATTGCCTTATTATTACATACTTCTCTGCTTTTCCTTTATCCAGATAAGTCCAATCGGGGGTGATCGTTATTTCATACTTTTTATGTACGGGAACGGAAGAATCATGTATCCGGTATTGATTACTTCCCGATTTTTCATAACTGAAATTAAAACTCTCATAGAAAGAGCCTTTTTCAAATTTTACGGAAATACCCTCTTTGGAAAAAGTATATGACTTGTTGTATTCGACATTGTATTTACCGTCATATTTAAATCCGGAGTCTGTTTCTTCTCCTGCTCCCTTTACGGTAAAACTCCGGGATGTTATATTTCCTGCATAGTCTCCTACTTCGATCCGTACTTGGTATGTTTCTTCCGGTTCTATCCTTACAATCCCTTTATTTACTTCCTGTTCATACATTTGCAAGGTATTTCCGGGTACTATGTAGGTGCGGTATATCCAACGGTTTTTGCTTAGTTGTTCGGGATAATCTACGGAGGCATTGATGGCTCTGGTCTCATCAAATGCGTGTTTATCTGCCTTGAAAGTTGAAATTAGTTCTCCATTTACGTAGGTTTTTATGAAATAAATCCCGTTAAGGCTATTTGAGACATTTTGCTTATCATAGGCTCTTACTCCAAATCCTATTTCTCCTGTGGCTGTATAGATGCCGTTCTCCGCTACTGCGATTTTACCAATACTGCCATTTGCCGTTCCTCTAACCGGATATATCCATACTTCGTTTACCTGAGGCTTTATATTATCCGGGACATCAAACCCGAACAAAAACGGATTTAACACTTCTTCCGTCCGGGTATTCCGTACTTCAAAATGTAAATGTGGGCCTCCGGAACCTCCGGTATTCCCGCTCAGGGCGACTAATTCTCCCTGCTTCACCGGAAGCTCTCCCGGCTTTAAGTAAAAATCCACAGAATAAGCCTGTTTTTCATACTGTTCTTTTCTTGCTCTTTCTTCGATATTTCCTGCCAATGTGCTTAAATGTCCGTATACGGTAGTATATCCGTTAGGATGGTCAATATAAATGGCTTTGCCGTATCCATACGCAGAAATATTGATACGCGACACATATCCGTCCTGCGGAGCGACTACTTTCAACCCGATTTTCTGCTGAGTCCGTATATCCAACCCTGCATGAAAATGATTTTTCCTTAACTCTGCATAGGTAGCAGAAAGGGAAATAGGAATCTGCAAAGGGTATATAAAGTCTTTCGGATAATCTTGAGTGTATAACAGGTTGGAAAATATAATGGTTATAAATGCTATTTTCTTCATAAGTACTGCTTAACTACTAACCAATCTATAAAATAAATCTTCCCCAAAAGTAAGAAATTCATTTTTATTTAAATTATTTTCGAACTTAATTCGGTTAAATTTTTATATTTGATGTGTGAAATTCGGCTACTAAGTAAAATGCCCTTAATTTACTTTTCGTCTCTTCCCTACTTTGCAGGATGACACAGATAAAGATATAAAAATAAAAATTCAATATGAAGAAAAGAATATGCTAAAATCGTTATTTATATTTTCCGCATTACTACTTAGTTTCCCTCTGTTGTTTTCTTGTTCTGCCCAAGAGGCTAAACAACCCCAGACAGGTGAAGTATACGACCAATATCAGGTAGATCCAAAAGCCGAATTTGAGGGAGGAAGAAGACAATTATTTCAAATTCTTTCTTCCAATCTGGAATATCCTGTAGAAGCCGTCCAACAAAATATACAGGGAAAGGTTATTATTAAATTCGTTGTGGAGGACAACGGAACTATTAGTAATTTTGAGACTTTGAAAGACATAGGAGCCGGATGTGCTGATGAAATTATACGGGTTCTACAAAAAACCCAATCGAGGTGGAATTCGGCAAAGATCAACCGTAAACGAGTGCGGTCATATTATATTTTAAGTGTGAATTTCAGGATTCCTTCCGATGATTCTCAACCTTATATTCAAGAAGAAGCTAATTAAATACTCTAATTTACAATGAAAATTCGTTTTTTACCTTTATTTATTTTTTGTTTTGGGTCTTATTTTGCTCAAAGCCCCAAAACCTATGCGGAACAAGTCATTAAAAAATTAACTTCTCCGGAATTTTCCGGTCGGGGATATGTCGATAACGGAATGAAAAGAGCTTCGGAGGAAATAGCTCAACAGTTTGAAAAAACGGGGCTTTTAAAACTTACCGATTCTTATTTTCAGCCTTTCACTTATCCTGTACATGTTATTAAGAATTGTGAGCTAAAGGTCAATGGAAAGGAGCTAAAAATAGGTTCTGATTATTTAGTCGGGGCAGGTTCTCCGTCTTTACAGGGAACTTTCCAACCTCTTATCTTCAACCCCTCAGTCATTGATAGTTTATTTGAATGGGATGACCGTTCTTACTTTGATAAGGAATTGGAAAGAATTAATAATAATGCGGTTGTTTTTCCCGATGTGCAGTTTCCTGAAAACATGATCATACGAGAAAGCACTGCCAACCAATTCTACCGCGATATTCCACAGATCATAAGTAGCGGAGGACTGGATGTTTCCATTCCTCTGGTCGTAGAGCAAACATCTTCTAAATTTATTCATACTCTAAGTTCCAGACAAACTCAAACCGTAGATATATTTATAAGCAGCCGGTCAGTTCCGGAAGCAATCAAATCTGTAACTATTGACCTGCAATCGGATTTTGAAGCGGATTTTGAAGCGCAAAACGTGGTGGGATATTTAAAGGGAAAACGCTCGGACAGCATAATAGTTCTAACGGCTCATTATGACCACTTGGGTAAAATTAATGATGTTATTTTTCCGGGAGCTAATGATAACGCAAGTGGAATAGCTTTTCTGCTATCCATGTCCAGAATATATGCTAAAAGTAAACCTAATTTCGATATAGTATTCATTGCTTTTGCCGGTGAAGAAGCCGGACTAAAGGGTTCTCAATATTTTGTAGACCACCCCTTGATAGACCTGAAGAAAATCAAATTCTTGGTGAATTTTGACATGGTAGGAACCGGCGAGGACGGAATACAGGTAGTTAATGGCAGGGAGTTTCCTAAACAGTTTAACAAGCTGGAAAACATAAGCCATATGTATAATTATCTGAAACAGGTCAAAGTCAGAGGTGCTGCCTGCAACAGCGACCATTGTCCTTTTTATCAGAAAGGTGTTCCATCTTTTTATATTTATACTTTGGGAGGTGAAAGCGGCTATCACGATATTTATGATACGGAAGTGTCTTTGTATGCTTTTGATAAACTTGTAGCTCTATTGACTAAATTTATTAATGAGCTGTGAAAACAATATTGGATAAATAATAATAACGATAATGATGGTACAGTGGGGCAACTTTACCTAACAGGTCTATTTACGATTCGCTGCCCCGTAGGCGGGCATATTTTTTGCTTCGCAAAGCCCGACTGACCAGACATTAGTTACAGCCTTAACGTTATGTGCAATAAATATATTAAAATAGTATTACAATAAATTATGCATGATATAATAAAAACTTTCGATATTAACGAATTACCTAAAGAGTCACAGAAGTTGATGGGTAAATTCCTCAGGAAATTAGACTCCCTCTATACTCCGTTTAAGGCAAAAAATATAGAAAAACTTAAAGAATTCGCCGCTGATGAACATATAGTTTCGTATATTCTCAATAGATTACAGTCATATGATATAGCGGTGCCCTACGAAGTGCGACCGATTGGAGGGCTTTGGGTTGTGCTGGCACTTTCAAATAATGATGCTGCCTATGATTATTTGGAATCTGCCGCTGATTATTTTATCAATGTAAAACCGATTGGTATTAGTGAATTATACAGACTTTGCGGATTGTTCCCTGCTAACAAGCGGATGCATGGTATCCATAAAAAAATAACCGCATATTATGATAGTATAAGAGGATCCTTATCGTCCTATGTATGGGCGCAAAGCATCGGTCTGCCCCTGCCTGAAGTATATGAGTGGTTTATCAGATTTATGATTACAACTGACGGAAAAGCATTCGTTATCGGAAAAATAGTTACAGACAACGGGAAAGCTCACGTTATTGAACCGGAAGAAAAAGAAAAAAGATTTTCCATTGATGTTGAAGCATTTTCGCCCATTACCATGAACGATACATACCGCATACATTTCTCCAATGACACACAAACGATTAAGGGAATTTTTAGGGATAAGGATATTGTGAGCAATACTGATTTACATCGCGCATATTTTATTGACCACAATAAAGAATATTCTTTTGATACCGATTTACAGCACCTAAAAGAATTTATTTTGGAAATGGAAGAAAGATATGGTATAAAATTTGTAAGAAAATTTGCGTTATCATATGCCACAAAAGGTATAAATAAAAAAATCATTCAAAAATGGATTGATGAATAATGATAAAGTCGAACTGCGCATAACAGGTCTGTTTACGCTTCGCCGCCGTAAGGTAGGCACATTTTTTGCTTCGCAAAGTCCGACAGACTAACATCAGTTACAACTGGAATGTGTTAGGTGAAATTTGGCTAAAATTGGTTGGAAGTTTTTGAAAATAATACTGACAATAAGAATAGAAAAAATGTATTATTAAATATAATTAAAAAACAACAAATATAAGGAGAAGATTATGAGCTGGGATGTATTGATAATGAGGTTTCCCGAAGATTTTAAAGGTTTTAACGATTTACCGGATAAATGGGAACCGGAAGAATTATTTACCCATAATTTTTTCGCAACGGAAATAAAAATATTATTTCCCAAAATAAATGATGCTGATAAAAATTGGATAACATTAAAAGAAGAAACATTTTCTATTGAATTTAATACAGGGGATGATGATGATCCAATAAGTCATATTATGTTACACGTTAGGGGTGGAGACGAAGCGTTAAAAGTCATTGAATTGTTGTGTAAAAAATTTAATGTACAAGCATTTGATACAACGGAAGGTGAAATTATTAATTTTGAAAATAAACCAACCAAAGGATTTACACAATGGAGGAAATATAAAGACACTGTATTAAAAAAGAAAAAGTAAATTTTTTGATAAAATACATAAAAGGAGAGAAAATAAAATGTTTAAAATAAAAGACGTAAATTTTGAAATCGTTCATTCATATTTAGACGCATTTATCAGCAATCAGGAAAATAAATTGATATTTGGTTTACATATTACAGGAAAATCAAAAAAAGATGTTTTTCTT
The DNA here is from genome assembly GCA_031273305.1 of Flavobacteriaceae bacterium. GTDB lineage: Bacteria > Bacteroidota > Bacteroidia > Flavobacteriales > Weeksellaceae > Apibacter. Next base: position 11,319 of record JAISSC010000220.1, on the reverse strand, counting down.
GAATATGAACCGACAGTACATTCAGATGTTTTACTAAAAATAAATGTAAATGAAATAAAAAAATGGAATAATATTTCTAATAAAATAATTGAATGGGAAAATTATCCCGAAGATGAAACTGCTCCTCCAAGTGCTCTTTTATATGTATTTGAGCATGAATTTATATATAATTGTAAAATAAAATTCAAAGAGATAAATGGTGAAATGTTTATAAATATCAATGCATTATGTGATGTAAATTTTGATGAAGAATATTCAAGAAGATTACCACTAGAAATTGAAACAAAAATAGAATTTGAAGGAATATATTTTGGGAAAGGTACAAATGAAAAAGAATGTATTGAACGAATAAAACAATATTTACCAGAAGAAAAATTAATATATGTAAAAAATAAATATGATGTATCATTATTAATACCAAATAATAGAAATGTAGAATCAAATAGATTAATAATGGGGTATTAATTAAAATAATGGAGTGTAGGCAAACGGTATCCAACGGGGCTGTTTACGATTCGCCGCCGTAAGGTAGGCACATTTTTTGCTTCGCAAAACCCTACAAACTAACATCAGTCAGTTACAGCCGAAATGTGTTAGGCAAAATTTGGCTAAAATTTACTGATAAAATATTAATAATCAAACATAAGGAGGATTTTAATGGATATAAATTTCAATGAATATAAATTCAGTGATGATAAAAAATTAATCTCAATAGATAAAGTATGTGAATTATTGGGTAAAAGTTATTGGGCAAATAATCGCAGTAAAGAAAAAATAATAAAATCAATTGAAAATTCAATATGTATTGGTATATATAATAAAGAGCAAATGGTGGGGTTTTCCAGAATTGTAACAGATAATGCCACAATGTATTGGTTGTGTGATGTGATAATTGACGAGAATCATCAAAAAAAAGGTTTGGGGAAAAAATTAATTGAAATAATAACAACCATGGAAGAATTAAATGAGCTAAGAGGTATATTGGCAACAAGGGATGCACATACATTGTATGAAAAATATAGATTTAAAAGAATTCCTGAAGTATTTATGAGAAGAGAAGCAGAATAAAAAATAATGGTGTGCGGATGTACTGCGTATAACATAACAGGACTGTTTATACCTCGCCGCCGTAAGGCGGGCACATTGGGAGTCAGTCGGGATTTGCTCCGCAAATCCCGACTGACTAAACGCTGCATATAAGTCGGATGCCATGCGAAACTTGGCTAAAATTTATTATTGAGTTGTAAAACCGATGATTATATCCCGGCGGCTGTTTCCAGTGCTAATTTCATCATTTTATCAAAAGATGTCTGGCGTGCTTCCGCAGATATTTCTTCTTTAGTAATAAACGAATCGGAAATGGTTAACAAACAGGCTGCATTTTTTCCTAATACTTTTGCATTATGGAAAAGGGCAAAACTTTCCATTTCTACGCAAGTACATCCGTGTTCTTCTGCTAATCGTTTATAATCTGTTCCTCCCTCCACATAAAACACATCGCTGGAATGCACACAGGACTGATTTACCGGTAGTTGTAATTCTTGTGCTTTTTTAATTATTTCGGCATTCAGCTTTTCGGACGGATAGGTTTTATCTTTATCATACCCTGACTGTATTCTGGCATAGGAAGACTGACTATATGCACTGTCTGCCAATACTACATCGTATACTTTTACTTCTTTTACATAGGAACCTGCGGAACCAATACGGATAATGTTCTCTACTCCATATTGAGAATATAATTCATAAGAATAAATTCCGATGCTCGGCATTCCCATTCCTGACCCCATAATGGATATTTTCGTTCCTTTATAGGTTCCTGTGTACCCAAACATATTTCGTACGGAGTTAAACTGCACGGGGTTTTCTAAATAATTTTCGACTAAATGCCTTGCTCTAAGCGGGTCTCCGGGCATTAATACTGTTTTTGCGATTTCACCAAATTCTGCTTGAATGTGTGCGGTTGCCATATTTTATAATTTTTTGTTATTAAGAGAAAGTAAAGATAAAACTAATATCTTAAATATGAATTATGATTTTTTCGCATGATTATCCTATTATAAATTATTGATTCTTTAATTTCCCCATAAACACGAGATTAAATCACCTTTTTTAAAGATAAAAAAGGCTTTTTTCATTACGGGTATTCTTCGTTTTTTATAGCTCTTTACCTGTCTCATCTATGGATTCCAGGATAATATCACAACCTTTACGAATTTCTTCATGCGTTATGGTCAAGGGCGGTGAAATTCTTAGATATTCGTTCCTATACATCTGCCAGAAAACAATCAACCCTTTTTTCATGCATCGTTCGGCTACTTTTAAGCTAAATTCCGGAGACCTCAACTGAACCGCCAGCATCAATCCTCTTCCGTTGATGGAAATAACCTCCGGATGCTTTAATTTTTCCCTGTATATTCTTTCTTTTTCATGAACCTGCTCCATCAGGTCAGTAGTCAGCAATTCTTCCATCACTGCACAAGCGGCAGCCGCCGGAACAGGATTTCCTCCGAAGGTCGTTACATGTCCTAATTTTGGATGTTCTGCCAGAGAATCCATCATTTCTGCGGAAGCCATAAACGCTCCTATAGGAACTCCTCCTGCCATTCCTTTTCCCATTGCCAATATATCGGGAACTACTCCATACCATTGAAAGGCAAATAATTTCCCGGTTCTTCCAAATCCGGGCTGTATCTCATCTAATACTAACAACGCCCCTACTTCTTCACATCTGTTTTTTAATTTTTTCAGGTAATCGTCTTTGGGCGTAATAAACCCGGCTGCTCCCTGAATGGTCTCTACTACTACGCAAGCGGTTTTTTCGGTTATTTCAGGTAAATCTTCTTCTTTATTAAATTCGATAAACCTGATTTGAGGTAATAGAGGTTCAAAGGGTTTTTTATTGGTTTCTCTTCCTGCCAAACTCAATGAACCCTGTGTGTTTCCATGATAGGCATCTATGAAAGCAATGATCTCTTGCCTTCCTGTATATCTTTTTGCCAGTTTCATGGAGGCTTCAATGGCTTCTGTTCCTGAATTTACCAAATAGGTGGTATGCAAAGGAGCGGGAACATTTTCCGCCAGCATTTTACATATCTGTACGGGTTTTTCCATTGCGTATTCTCCATACACCATCACATGAAGGTATTTTTCTACCTGTTCTTTGATCGCCTGCACTATCTTAGGATGTGAATGTCCTAAGGTATTGGCGGATACTCCTGCTACAAAATCCAAATACGCTTTTCCATCTTTCCCGTAAATGTAATTTCCTGCAGCTTTCTCGACTTCAAAACCTGAGGCATGAAAGGTGGTCTTTGCCTGATATTCAAAAAAATCTTTTTGTAACTTTCCCATTCTAAATCTTATTGAATTTTTCTAAACAAAGGTAAGGAATATATGAACTACATGAAAAAGGACAGGCTGTGTAGGCGTAATTAAGGGCATCCCATTCGGGATGTTAGCTCGGTAGAATGAACAATCCATCCACCTATAACAGCACGCCGTTAGGCGTACAACAAACTGATATGCAGTATATTACATCTAGTTGCTGGAGGAGGCACGACGATGTAGAGACGTCCCAATTTGGGCGTCTCTATGCGTTTATTATTGTTGCGTACCTAATACAAGGTAACGGCACACCGGACATTATGATGTTATACTTTTCACCTGATGGAGACGCCCAAATTGGGACGTCTTTACCTCACAATAATAGAGGACGCACACGTTGGTACGTCCCTACCCAAATGTTGTTTTCATTAGGTTGAATCTGCGGAATAATAAAAAAACGGTAAGATATTTGGTAAGTCAAAAATGTTTTATAAATTTGCAACCTTGTTTAGGACAATTATTTTAAATATAAGGTAAAAGAATAAAAGTGAATACACTAAGTTACAAAACCATATCAGCGAACAAAGAGACTGCAAATAAAGCGTGGTTGCTTATAGATGCAGAAGGACAACAGTTGGGTCGATTAGCTTCCAAAGTAGCTAAGATCTTGCGCGGGAAACATAAAACAAATTTTACACCCCATGCAGATTGTGGTGATAATATAGTAGTTATCAATGCCGGAAAAGTAGTTTTATCCGGAGATAAGACCAATCAGAAAGAATATGTAAGACATACCGGATACCCCGGAGGACAGAAATTTGCAAGTGTTGCCGATGTTAGAACAAAAGACCCTAAAAGGTTATTGGAATATGCGGTGAAAGGTATGCTTCCGAAAAATAAATTAGGAAGAAAGGTGTTTAAGAACTTATACCTGTATGAAGGCACAGAGCATGAACAAACCGCTCAGCAACCAAAAAAATTAGATATTAACGCTTTCATTTAAAATTATAATGGCAGTTACACATAAAATAGGAAGAAGAAAAACCTCTGTAGCAAGAACATATCTTTCCGAAGGTACAGGAGAATTTACCATTAACGGAAGAGATTATAAAGAATATTTCCCTACAGAAGTATTGCAGTATAAAATTACTCAACCTTTTCTGTTAACTCAGACGTTAGGTCAATACAATATTAAGGTATCCGTGCACGGAGGAGGCATAACCGGACAAGCAGAAGCGGTAAGGTTGGCTATTTCCAGAGCTTTGGTTTCAATCAATGAGGAAAACAAAGCGGTATTGAAGCCGGAAGGACTCTTAACAAGGGATCCGAGAATGGTGGAAAGAAAAAAATATGGTCAGAAGAAAGCTCGTAAGAGATTCCAGTTCTCCAAACGTTAATCTCTCCGGGATAAAAAATATAGCCGCTATTTTCAAGTAGTGGTTATTTTATATTAGTAAAAAATAAATATTAATAAATTTAAACTTGCCGTTTAGTTTAGCATCCAAACTCAAAGCTATATTTTGAAGTTGATTGCACAAACTGCGGAACGTAAACTAAAAAAACATGGCAAAAGTAGATGTAAAAGACCTTTTAAATGCAGGAGTGCATTTTGGTCACCTTACCAGAAAATGGAATCCACACATGGCTCCGTATATCTTTATGGAGAAGAACGGAATCCACATTGTAGACTTACACAAAACCTCCGTAAAATTAGAGGAGGCTTCCAATGCATTAGAGAAAATTTCTACCTCAGGGAGGAAAGTTCTTTTTGTTGCAACAAAAAAACAGGCTAAAGATATTGTAGCTAAACATGCAGAATCCGTGAATATGCCGTATATCACAGAAAGATGGCCCGGAGGTATGTTAACAAACTTTGTTACTATCAGAAAGGCCGTAAAAAAGATGAACTCCATTGATAGAATGAAGAAAGACGGAACTTTTGAAACTCTATCCAAAAAGGAAAAATTACAGGTAGATCGTCAAAGGGCTAAATTGGAAAAAAACTTAGGTTCTATTGCCGATATGACCCGTCTTCCTTCGGCCTTATTTATAGTGGACATCCTAAGAGAGCATATTGCCGTAACAGAAGCTAAAAAACTGGGAATACCTGTTTTTGCAATTGTAGACACCAATTCCGACCCACGATTGGTAGATTTTCCAATTCCAGGAAATGATGATGCCTCTAAATCCATAGACCTGATCTTAGAAACTGTAACCAACGCTATTAAGGAAGGATTAAGCGTAAGAAAGGCAGAAAAAGCAGAGAAATCTAAAGTTAAAGGAGAAGACTCGAATGAAGATGAGGACATTCTGGTAGAAGATGAAGCTATTGAAGTAGAATCCTCTGTAGAAGACCAAGACGAATAAAAATAGTTTAATAATATAAAAAAATAAACATGTCATATTCACCAAAAGCCGCTGACGTAGCAAAACTAAGAAATGCCACCGGAGCAGGAATGATGGACTCAAAAAAAGCCTTAATTGAAGCAGAAGGGGATTTTGATAAAGCAATTGATCTATTAAGAAAAAAGGGACAAAAAGTTGCAGCTAACCGTGCGGACAGAGAAAGCCACGAGGGAGCAGTAATTGCAGCAGTGAACGAAACGCACACCAAAGCAGCTATCATTAAGTTAAATTGCGAAACGGATTTTGTTGCTAAAAATGAAGATTTCGTAAAATTAGCCACAGAATTTGCTAATCTGGCGTTGAACTTCAATACAAAAGAAGAATTATTGTCAGCAGATTTCCACGGCTTGCCGGTAAGTGAAAAGTTAATTGAACAAACCGGAGTTATCGGGGAAAAAATTGAAATTTCTGAATTTAAAACTTTAGAAGCTCCTTTTGTAGGTTCTTATATCCATGCGGGAAATAAAATAGCCGCAGCAGTAGGAATATCAAAAACGTTCGATAAAGCAGCGGAAGTTGCAAAAAACGTTTCTATGCAGGTGGCTGCGATGAACCCGATCGCATTGAATGAATCTCAGGTAGATGCTTCTGTTGTTGAGAAAGAATTAGAAATAGCAAAAGACCAGTTACGACAAGAAGGGAAACCGGAAGCAATGCTGGAAAATATAGCCAAAGGGAAATTAAACAAATTCTTTAAGGATAATACTTTGGTAAAGCAGGACTACATCATGGGAGAAAAGATTTCCGTAGAAGACTATGTAAAATCTGTAGAACCGGAAGTTAAAATTACCGGATTTATAAGAATATAAAGGAAAAAATGTTACTATGAAAGCTATCTGTTTACAGGTAGCTTTTTTTGTTTTTACCCGCCTGACTTGACTATGTGATACTCATTTTGGTATTGCAAATTAAGTTTTTTAAAGTGTCAAAGTCAGGAGATATTGATAAAAAATACTCTCTGAAAGAATGAAGTCGGAAAGTTGCTCTTTCCGCAGGTCGCCGACCTACGGTTATGAAAATCAAGCCTTTCAGGCTCTAACCAGATATTTCCGATACTTCCCAATATTATACGGCGACCAACCCGAACACATCTCCGCCAGCGGGTCTGTAACGTTCCATCTGCCTAAAGCAGGGTCATAATTCCTTGCACCATAGTCATGGATATTCAAATCCAACTCATTTTACAACTCTTATTATTGTACTTTCATTTTCATTATAAATTAATAATATTTTGTTTATATATTCTTTTACTTTATCATCTGGACTTTTAATCTCTTCTAAATAGTATAATACTTCATAAATCACATTAACTAAATTATCAAAATCAAGTATTTTATACCCGCTTTTTGAAAATATTAATAAGTAATTAGAATGATGGCTTATATGACACCCTACTTTAAATATTCCATTATCAGAATATTCTAAAATCCTATCGCTTAATAGTTCTTTGGTATAAAACAATTTATTAAAATAAATGACCTTTTCTTCTGTAACTATATTTAAATATTCTTTCTCATTCACATAATCAAAAATATTCTTTTTTATATAATCAACTGTTGTAATTCTTTCATTAGATAAAATAAGCACAGAGTCTCTTATTTGAGAATAAATCATATTATTAAACATAAAAAATAATATCAGATTAATTACTTTCATAATTTTTAATTTTCAAAAACTTTCTACTATATCCATTAAAATTGCATTGCCTATTTCCGTAGGAATTTTCTCAGTATCTTCTATTAAATGACTATTATTTGTTACTGCATGTTCTATTTCATGCCCAAAAGCTGATATTATCAAATGATAACTTTCTAAATCTTTATTGTTTTTGATTATATCAGTAGCTTTATCCTTACTATCCAAATTACCTGATCTGATTCCTTCAATTAACTTATCTGCAATATTAACATGAAGTGTAATATCAGATTTTGTTTTAGTTAATGATATCGTCTCTCCTGAAGTAATATCTACTGCTTCTCTAAATTCATTTTTAGTATTTCCTATGTTATATCTATTCTCTTCTGGAGATTTATTAAAATCAATTGTTAACGAAATAGGATGATCTGCATTTACTAATTTCTCAAATTGTTGAGTTCCTGTGGTTCCAGATTCTTTTAATGCGTTTCCTAATTTTTCTTCATTATTTATAGCAAACTCCGTGTAACCTCCTTGTCCTTTATTTAATTTCGGATCATATATTAGATTACCTTTTGTATCTACCCATTCTAATCCCTCAAGTTCTCTACCGTCAACAACTCTATTTTCTGAGAAATTATAATGTGACTGATAACTATATTTTTCAGACAGTGGATCTATATTAAAAAATCGTCCTATTGCATAATCGTAATTTCTCCATTTAAAGCTGTCCCGGTTGAGTCCAAACTCATCCTGTCTCTCTTGTCCTTGAAATTTATATTTATAATCCTCTTGTACATAGGCTGTGTTATATCCTGCATGTTGCAACCCAAAGGGATAGTAATTGTTCATCTTTTCAAAGATAATACTTTTTTTATACTACTACGTTAAACTTTTTACTGTGTTGTTTTAATTTATTAAGGTAATGGTGGAAACTTCAAAATTGAATATGATGTAAAATAGAGGCTGACCACCTTTTGGACAACCTCACTAGTCTTGCCTTTCAGGCAGAGAGTGGGGGTGGGTACTCTCCGCAGGTCAGCGACCTGCGGTTATGAAGATTCCGCCCTCCGGGCTTTCAAAAAATCATTTAGGGTGTCGCATAGTCAAACTCAGGAGGCTATCTATATATTTATATTCCCTAATTAAATCAAAGTTGGATAATCTTCTCAAAACTTTCTTCGGGGAGGTTCCATGAGCAGGAGGTAGCTTTTTCGGTTAACCATGCTATTTTTTTATTTTCTATGTCAAAAATCCTGACTCCTTTCAGGGAAGTTTGCGGAGTATGATATATATGTAAGCTAACCGATATTCTTGGGGAGTTATTCACTACGGAGTGAATTCCTCCTAAATCTTCGGGAAAAATGTCTCCTTCGGAAGCAATTCCCTCTCCTTCATGTTTAACAAAGTTTCCGTCCTCTACATAACTTATCTCGGTGAGGTTTCCTTTTAAGACTTTAATTAATCCGTCGTAATTCAGATGGTCATGAATGGCTGTTTGGTTTTTGATTCCCCAAAGCATTAAAATAGCGCAACAACTGTCTGCATAAATAGGAACTCTCACATAACTTTTATCCGGGACACTGATGTTTTTAATATCAAAGGCAGCATCGTAATCTTCGAAATTAAATTTAAATAATTCTGAGGCAACATCCTGATAATCGGATTTTTTTAGCTTCAAATCTTTAATGGTCTTAAGTAATAATTCGCTTTTATCTTTAGCTACCGTTTTCATAAATTGTATTTTTGGTTATGAAGCAAAGATAATAAAATATATATTAAAAACATTCAATTCCTATAGATTTGGTAGACATAGTGTAAAAAATAAAATCCCTCTCTCCTTTGTGTATAAAGAAAAAAGGGACATCCGAAGATTCCCTTTATTTTATCATGGTATATTTTTTTGTAATTCAGTCTTTATTCCTGTAATTCTACCGTTTTGGCATCTCCATCAATTATTACCTTAATTACTCCCTGTTTGGAGAGGGCTTTCATGGATTTATCCCACTTTTTGCCGCTTAATCCTGCCTGAGATTTTAACTCCTCCAGATTCATTTTGGAATTATTTTTTTGCAACACACCTATGATGAATTTTTCTTCTTCGGTAGATTGGATCGCGACGGATTGTTGTTCGGGTTTCATTTGAGGGAAAAATAATACTTCCTGAATGGAAACGTTATTGGTTAAAAACATAGCCAACCTGTCCATACCGATACCTAAGCCGGAAGTGGGAGGCATGCCAAACTCCAATGCGCGTAAGAAATCCTGATCGATAAACATAGCCTCATCGTCTCCTTTTTCGGAAAGTTTTAATTGTTCTTCAAAACGTTCTCTTTGGTCGATGGGGTCGTTTAATTCCGAATAGGCATTAGCAAGTTCTTTTCCGCAAACCATTAATTCAAACCGTTCGGTCAGATCGGGATTAGACCGGTGTTTTTTTGTCAGAGGGGACATCTCTTTGGGATAATCCGTAATAAAGGTAGGTTGGATAAAATTCCCTTCACATTTTTCCCCGAAAATTTCATCTATAAGTTTTCCTTTACCCATAGTCTCATCTACTTCTATTCCCATTCTCTTAGCCGCTTCTCTTAATTCTTCTTCTGATCTCCCGGTAATATCGTATCCGGTATATTTTTTAATGGCATCCGTCATGGAAATTCTCGGATAAGGAGCTTTAAAATCTATTTCGTGTTCCGCAAAAGCGGCTTTAGTAGTTCCGTTCACGGCAAAGGCGCAGTGTTCCAGCAATTGTTCGGTGAAATCCATCATCCAGTTATAGTCTTTATATGCCACATAAATCTCCATAACGGTAAATTCAGGGTTATGAGTTCTATCCATTCCCTCATTCCTGAAATTTCTGGAAAATTCATACACTCCATCAAAACCTCCGACAATCAGCCTTTTTAAATATAACTCATTGGCAATACGCAGATATAAAGGAATATTTAACGCATTATGATGGGTTATGAATGGTCTTGCAGCCGCCCCTCCGGGAATAGACTGTAAAACAGGGGTTTCTACTTCAAAATAACCTTTTTCATTAAAAAAAGTCCGCATGGCGTTGAACAACCGGGTTTTCTTTATAAAAACTTCTTTTACCTGAGGATTTACTACTAAATCTACATACCGCATCCTATACCTTTGTTCCGGGTCATTGAAAGCATCATGTATCTTTCCGTCTTCGTCTGTTTTGGGAAAGGGAAGCGGGCGCAATACTTTGGATAAAAGCGTAAAATCTGTAACCATAACTGTTTTTTCGCCCATTTTTGTGATGAATAACTCTCCTTCCACCCCTATGAAATCTCCTAAATCAAGTAATTTCTTATAAAAATCGTTATACTTGAACTTATCTTCTCCCGGACAAATAACATCTCGATTGAAATAAAGTTGGATCCGTCCCGCACTGTCCTGTAATTCGGAAAATCCTGCCTTTCCCTGAATACGGTTAGACATCAGCCTTCCGGCAATTGTCACCTTTTCTCCTTCCTTGAAATTGTCTTTTATCTTTTGGGTCGTATGCGTAATTTTATACTCGGCAGCAGGATAGGATTCAATGCCTGCATCTTTGAGTTTTTGTAATTTTTCTCTTCGAATCAATTCTTGTTCTGAAAGTTGCATGTTAACGATTTTATCGTGCAAATTTAATAATAATCTTGTTTCCTGCTCTTCTGTTTATTGAATTAAATTTTTGTCTTATTCTCTGTTGTACGCAGATTCAACTAATGAATACAACATTTGACTAAGTTATCTACTTGTTTTTTAGATTTGGACATCTCCACGTTATTATTTTTAACCTTTGTTGCATTTACTAACTATCTAAAGTGCCTCTTATTTTAACGTGAGTTCGGGTTAAGCACATTATAATTTTTTGAATTGGAATATGATGAAAGATAATTGAATAATGTTACATTCCTCCGGAATGCCGTTATGGGTGGGGGATTGTTCATTCTA
>JAISSC010000217.1 GCA_031273305.1 Flavobacteriaceae bacterium | reverse complement strand
TTTTATTCAATAATACCCTATAAATCTTAGCACAAATTGCGCCTGACGTTCCGGATATAACTGATGTTTGGTCAGTCGGGATTTGATTCGAAAAGCCCGACTGACCGCAGCAAACCATTGAAGCGTAACGACTTAGCTGTACATGACTTTACGCCGCCGCCTGCGGCGGCGGCGTAAAGTATACCGAAAAGCATACCCCCTCACTATACAACACCCCACACTCCATTATTTTCACCAATCAAATGCCTTACATAACTTTGGCAATAATTTTTCCAATTCTTCTCCATCGTCCTCATCCCACTCAATATCAATATCTTCCGGATATTCGATTTCAGATACCATTTCTTTTTTCAGGTCTTCAGGCAATGGGTATTTTTCCAGATCATTATAGAATCTATCATAATCAGGTTCTTCAATTCCCAATCTATTAAAATACGCATCAGAAGCTACTCCTAACATATCTTCAAACTCAATATCTTCTTCAACAGTTTCTTCATCTGCCAGTGAATCCGGGTCTTTCAAGGCTTTTAAAAACACCGATTTCCCTTGTGCCGTCAACCACCCCCTGAAATAATCAAAACCATCATCACTACAGCCTCCGTTTATTATATATGCCGCTGCCCATAACTTATTTTTATACGAAAGATTTTGATATTCGTCAAATATATTCTTCCATAATAATATCTCACTTACATCCAATGCGGATAACCTTTCAACTAACGGTTCATACATATTTTCCCATCCATCGCTTTCCTCCCTTGCCTGATCAATTATTGTCCAAAAATCCTTTATATTCATTTTTCGTTACTCTTTATAATTTTACAATTCGCTTTATAACTTATTTCTGACAAAACTATGGAAATATTTTTAATTGTTGATGAATTTTGTGAAATCTTTGAGAAACATAGATTCATCCGATAAATGCAATACCGGGCTAAGTTTAGCATAAAAAATCCGACTTCTTTCGGTCTGACTTATTCCTTGTCCTTAGAATCTATCCAAATGGTTACAGGACCATCATTAATTAAGGAAACTTTCATATCAGCACCAAAAACTCCGGATTGAATCGGTTTATTTAAAATTGCAACAAGTTTTTCCTTAAACCGTTCATACATTTTATTGGCAAACTCCGGTTTAGACGCCCGTATATAGCCGGGTCTGTTTCCTTTCTTTGTAGAAGCGTATAAGGTGAACTGACTGATTATTAAAATATCTCCATTGATTGCCTGTAAAGACCTGTTCATTATCCCATTCTCATCATTGAAAATACGGAGGTTTATAATTTTATTGGATAACCAGTCTATATCTTCCTGACTGTCTGAATCTTCAACCCCCAGCAGAATAAGCAAACCCTGAGAAATTTCCCCTTTGATCTCCCCCTCTACTCTAACACAAGCCTCTGTTACTCTTTGTATTATAGCTCTCATATTTTTCTTAAAGTAAAAACTCACATAAAAAACGGGGTTCTTTGTATAGTTTACAAGAATTGTGAAAAATTACACAAAAGGCATTTTTACAACTTTGGACTTTAATTTTTTATCCCGTATATCTATATAAATTTCCGTACCTGTTTCAGCATACTCGGATTTCACATATGCCATCCCGATTCCTGTTTTCTTAATGGGAGACATGGTTCCGGAAGTAACCTCCCCTATTTCTTCCCTATTATCATTAAATACCTTATAACCATGACGAGGGACACCTCTGTCGATGAGTTCAAAGCCAACCAGTTTTTTTGTAACGCCATTAGCCTTTTGCTCTAACAGTATTTCCTTACCTAAGAAATCACCTTTATCCAATTTGGTTATCCAGCCCAATCCCGCTTCGATAGGAGTAGTATCCTCGTTTAATTCATTTCCGTATAGAGAAAATCCCTTTTCCAACCTCAACGTATCTCGTGCTGCCAGTCCTGCGGGTAAAATCCCCTCATCTTCCCCGTGGGATAACAGAGTTGTCCAAAGCTGTACGACGTATTGATTGGGAACATATAATTCAAATCCTCCGGAGCCGGTATATCCCGTATTGGATATTAGAACATTTTGTATTCCATCAACCGTTCCGAATGTGAAATTATAGTATTTCAGGGAGTCTAAATCTACATCCGTTATCTTTTTCAGCACTTCCACAGCCTTAGGTCCCTGAAGCGCAAGTAAGCCAAGATTCTCACTCAAATTATGGATTTCAACACCTTCCGTATTGTTCTTAGAAATCCAGTTCCAGTCCTTTTCTATATTAGAAGCATTGACTACCAGAAAATATTCATCTTCCTTAATTCTGTAAACTAACAGATCATCTACGATTCCTCCTTTTTCATTTAATAAAGTAGAATACTGAATCCCTCCGTCAGTAAGTTTTGATGCATCATTAGAAGTTATCTTTTGAATGAGCTTAAGGGCGTTCTCCCCCTTCACAGAAAATTCTCCCATATGGGAAACATCAAAAAGCCCCGCCTTTTCCCGTACGGCAAAATGTTCATTATTAATTCCGGAATATTGTACCGGCATTTCAAAACCTGCAAAATCTACTATCTTAGCACCTAAGTCAACATGATTTTGGTATAATACGGTTCGTTTCATAAGGCTTATAATTCATTTAATAGTTTGGTTATTTCACTTAGATTAGGAGCAATAATAATATCTACCCTACGGTTCATTGCTTTTCCTGTTAAGGTAGAATTACTGGCGACAGGATCATACTCACTCTTTCCGGAGGCGGTCATCTGGGTAGGAGAAACTCCCTCAGATTGTAAGATTTTGGTGATGGCAGTTGCCCTCATAACAGATAGATCCCAATTATCTTTAACATTCCCGCTTCCCGCATATTTATCCGAATCGGTATGTCCCTGAATTATTATATTCAGGTCGTTATCATAGGCTAAAACCGACGATAGATACTGTAAGGCTCTCAATCCCTCCGATTCAACCGTCCAGCTGGCAGAAGGGAAAAGCAACTTGTTGTCCATAGAGACATAAATATTTCCATCCTTTTCCTCCACTGTTATTCCTTTCCCCTCATAACTTTTTAGCGCATTCTGCAATTTATCCTTTAAACCGGAAACAGCTTCTCTTTGTTGAGCGATTAAGCCTTCCAGTTCATTTATCCTCCGTATTTTATCCTGCAATTGCTCCTGAGTTTGTTCCAGTTCTCCTAATATTCTTCTTTTATCCTGTTCTGTAGATTGAATTTCCGAAGAGATTAGCGCATTCTTATTTTTAAGTTCTTCCATGTCTTTTATCTTTGCGGCATATTCTATCTGGAGATTGGAATATTCGGCATCCAGTTCCGCTTTTTTCCTTGCCAGTGCTTCCTGTTGTTCCTGAAGAGTAGAATATTGATCTGCAAGGGCTTTCAAAGCGGCTTCTTTCTCTTCTATGTCCTTCATGCTCTTACTCTCTCCTTGCAGAGCAGCATAATATTTCTTTTCCAGTTCTTTATATTTGGATTGCGGAACACAAGAGGTTACCATTATGAATAAAGCAAATAAAATGGATGTTTTTTTCATGATAAATACGAGTTATTAGTTTGGTTTTCTGTCAAATTTAAATCAAATTCTATGCCCACAGGAGCGTGGTCGGAATGAACAGCCTGAGCAAGAATATAAGCTCTTTGTAAATATTTTTTTAGAGGTTGGGTGGTCAAATTATAATCAATGCGCCAACCTTTATTGTTTTCTCT
>JAISSC010000198.1 GCA_031273305.1 Flavobacteriaceae bacterium | reverse complement strand
AGCTTGAATCCCTCACGGGATTCGCAGGCGTAGATTAAGGACGTTTATTTATTCGTTCGTGGTTGTACATCCCATTCGGGATGTTAGCTCGGTAGAATGAACAATACCCCACCCATAACGGCATTCCGTAGGAATGTAACATTATTCAATTATCTTTCATCATATTCCAATTCAAAAAATTATAATGTGCTTAACCCGAACTCACGTTATATTAGTGTCACTTGTCCTGAAAGGACAGATTTTTATAACCGCAGGTCGGCGACCTGCGGGCAACGACAACCAATAAAACCGCCAGAAAGGCGGGACTAGTCCTGCCTTTCAGGCATAGAGTGGGGTGGGTACTCTCCGCAGGTCGGCGACCTGCGGTTATGAAGATTCAGCCTTTCAGGCTGTCCAAAAAATCATTTAGGGTGCCGCATAGTCAAAGTCAGGAGGTTAGCAAACCCTCTGAGAATTGCATAACCGACACCATGATTCCATCAGGTATCCGAATAAAAAAGAGACTGTCTTGATTTTTGGACAGCCTCTTTTTTATGTTTAATTAAGTGTTATTATTGTTTAGTTTACATCCCAAAAGATTTTGGTTGTAAGTAAATCACCACCTATCGCACCGGCAGCTTTTGAGTAATTGGCTCCATTCACTGTTTGCTCGTTAATCGGGTAGGTCAACCGTACCGGAACCTTACCTTCTGCCCATGATATTGCATTTGGAGCTGTTAACTTAGGATAGTCCAGTCTTTTCCAGAAGTTCCAAGATTCGAATCCTCTGTTAAACAAGGCGATCCATGCCTGTTCTCCTATGCTTTCTTTCCATGAACCCGAAGAAAAAGGAACGGTGGCTATGTAAGCGGTAGCATCCGCATCGCTCAATCCCCATTGTTTGAAAGATTCCTTGATAGCTTTAACGTAATATGATTCTGCGGAACCTCCTACAGAATACCCCCTTGCAGCGGCTTCTGACAGATAAAAGTTAATTTCCGAAGAATCAAATAAGTATGCTGGGAAATCCGGATTTAACAAAGCAGTTCCGATGTGTGAATAGGCGGAATAAGAATTAGCGGTACCCAGAACTCCTCCTTTATATCCGCTGAATGTTATATTTCCACTGCTGTCTTTTTCGGTATATAATGTATAATAAACTGCTATTCTTGGGTCATTCAGTCCATTCATGGCATTAACAAGGGTTTCTTCTGCGACGTAATCATTTCTTCCGCTTGCGATTACACTGGCATAGATAGGGTTATAATCAGGCGCAGAGGAAGGAAAATCAAATGCAATATCCTGAGAGCTGTCTAAAACTACCCCTCCTGCATAGGCAGATTCTATTGTTGATTTTGCTAAACTTGGATTTACGTCTGCCAGATTAATTCCTATTTTTAATTTCAAAGAATTGGCAAAGATTTTCCACTTGCCGGTATCTCCTCTTAACAGATGTTCTCCGGCTTCAAAAGAGCCATATGAAGGGTCTAATTTTGCCAGATCATCATCAAGTCGTTGCAACAGATTTGGATAAATCGTAGCTGCATCATCGTATTTTGGCAATGCTAATTTAGGGTTCAAGGCTTCCGAATAGGGAACATCTCCAAAAGAATCGACCAAAATATTGAATACATAAACCTGAAGAATATCTATAATAGCTAACTTATTGTTTTGTTGCTTATCCCAATTCTCCTGAGTAATGGTAGCCGGTTTAACTTCTGAAAGAACCGATCCTTTCGCAGATTCCAAATTTCCCAGAACATTCCTGTATAATACATTCCAGTGGTTATCCGGAACCTTTCGGGTGCCGGTAAAATCAAATATAGCATCTGTATAATAGGTTGTTGATGTCCAATAGTGTTGGAAATATCTGAATACGTTAAGGTTTACATCCGGAGTTGCAATTTGTTTAGCCAATTCTTTTTCAGCATGGTTTACTTGCAACACAGGAGGCAATTCATAAGGTTTGTCCCTGTCATCGTTAAAATCTTCGGAATCATTAACACAACCGGTAATTAACCAGGTTGATGCTAATATTACGGATAAAAATATCTTTTTCATGGGGTCTTCTTCTAAAAATTAAATTTTACATTAAATGAGTATATTCTTGTAGTCGGCATAACTCCGGACTGGTATCCCTGTATATTACCGGAAGACATTCCGGCTTCAGGGTCGGCATCGGGCAGGTTTTTATGGATTATCCAAAGGTTGTTTCCTATGACACTGAAAGAAGCTCCTTTGATAAATGTGCCTTTCAGATATTGGGCAGGTAAGGAATAAGTAATACTTACTTCCCGAAGTTTCACATAAGAAGCATCATATACAAAATCTTTTTGAGGATAGGCTCCTGTACCGAAACCTCCAAATTCTGAGGTATCCAGTCTTACATCATTAGTGACGTAAACAAGGTTTCCATCATTGTCAATTTTAGGAGTACCATCCGGATTAAAATCTTGCTTTACTCCCGGAAGAATAACACCTCCTCCTTCGCTCAAAGGATTTCGGACAGGATTGCCCAAGTCGTTCAAGCCTGTCGTATTTTTATATAATCCGGTTTCCTGACCGTAAGATTGGTCTAAGGAGAAAACATCACCTCCTTTTTTAATATCGATTAAAAATCCGAGTGAGAAATTTTTATAAGTGAATTTATTGGTAATTCCTCCAGTCCATTCAGGTTGAATATTCCCGATAACTTTATCCTGTGATATCAAATAGGTTCCGGTTTTTTCATTTACTATCTTGTTTCCGTTATGGTCGTATGTATAATCGGTTCCACGTATAGTTCCATATGGTTGTCCTTTAGTTGCATTTAAAGAAGTTTGCTGGAAACGAGCTAATTGTAAGTTATCTCTTCCTCCTCCCAGATCAATCACCATATTTTTATTTTTAGACCAGTTGGCTGTGATCTTCCATTCAAAATTACCGGTCTTTATAGGAACCAGATTTAAAAGTACCTCAATTCCCTTGTTTTCGGTTTCTCCTGCATTAGCAAATTCGTAATCGTATCCTGTTGCAGTGGACACGGGTACCCCGAAGAGCAGGTCAACGGTATTGGTTTTATATAAAGCAACATCAAAAGAAATTCTGTTTTTCAATAAAATTGCTTCCAATCCTACTTCCCAACTTTTGGTGCGTTCCGGTTTCAGGTTTTCAAAATCTACAAAAGTATCGTCATTATATCCTGTAAGATCATCTCCCAAGGCTAGCCCGAAAAGTTTATATCCATGCCGTCCCGGTTCAGGGTCGTTCCCCACTTCGGCATAACTCCCGCGAATCTTACCGAAACTTAACCAACTTGCCCGTATCAGGTCGGAAAAAACAAGGCTCGTTCCTGCCGAAAAATATGCATAGTCATTATTACCATTTTTAGGAAACAGTGCCGTAGACATGTCTCTACGTATTGATCCTTCTATGAACCATAATCGGCTGTAATCAAAACTTGCCTGTGCATATATCCCTGATTTTTCATAATGGAGTTCTGATTCTTTAGGAGCGGCATTCACATTGGAGTTAGATAGTGTATATTTATTGGGAATTATTAATCCTCCTGTGGTGGAACCCTCAAATCCGTTAAGTTTTGATTTCATAAAAGTACCTCCTCCTAAAAATTTAGCTCCTATTTGTTCGGCTATTTTCAGGTCATAAGAAGCGATAAGGTCATATGTTGTTGACAATTGATCCTGAGTGAACAGCCAATAACCTGAAGTTTCATCTCCCTGTTTTATACCGAATTCTTCCGAATGGCTTCCTACGGCTTTTCGTAATTCCTGCCTGTCTGTGGAGTAGTCAACAGTTACACGTCCCAACAGGTTGAGGTCTTTGGTAATATCATAGCTCAGGCTGGTTCCTGCCAATATCCTGTTTCGGCTGTCGGTGGTGTAGTTTTGGTACCTGTCCCAGTACGGGTTGTTCCAGTAAGCAGGAGAATAATTTCCTCCGACCGGGTCATTCATATTCCAAGTAACGTTTTGCCTGTTTCTGAAGTATTCTTGTTTTAGTTCTAGAATGTCCACATTCAAAGGCCACCATTGTCTGAACCCGGTTAAAATGTTATCTCCGTATCCCACACTGTTTCTTCCGGTAACACTTTGATTGGTGTAAGACAGGAAAGCCGTTGCTTTGAGTTTATCTGAAAAATCTCTGGAGAAATTACCATTTATCATGTTTTTATTCAACTTGCTGTTTGGCATTATTCCTGTTTCGTTGTTGTTGGTGTAGGTAAAATTATAGGTATTTTTTTCGTCTCCTCCGTTCAGGTTTATACTATTGATGAAAGAATAGGAGTTTTGAAAGAATTTGCTCGGATCATTTTTAGCGGCAGTCCACGGGGTTGGTTTTCCGTAATTTGGGTTTCCCTCTGCAAACGCATTCCATTGGTATACGAGTAAATTAGGGTCAAAGGCGGCTCCAAAGGAGGCATCGTCTCCGGTAGGGGCTAATATGTCAACAATACCGTCTCCGTTTACGTCTTCATAGTAGAAGCTGTTAGGGCCTGCATATCCGGCTCCATATTGCTTTTGATAGTCTGGGAAGGTCTCCTTGTCAATTTCTCCTATGGATACCGTAGAGCTTAAAGATATTCCCAATCCTTGTTCTTTTTTCCCTTTCTTGGTGGTGATCATAATCGCACCGTTGGCAGCGGCACTACCGTATAAGGCAGTTGCGGCAGCTCCTTTTAGTACGTTTATGGATTCAACGTTGTTCGGGTCAATGTCGGATGCAGAATTACCAAAATCAAAGCCGTCTCTTCCTTTCTCGGTTTGTTCCATGTTGAGGTTATTATTGTTAACAGGAACTCCATCCACGACTATGAGAGCCTGATTGTTCCCTGTAAGGCTTCGTGTTCCTCTAAGCACAATATTGGTGGAACCTCCGAAATTGGAATTTGTTTTTACATCAAGACCTGCCACTTTCCCGGATAAATTGTTTAATATGTTATCGGTGGGAGAAGTGTTGATTTGGGCGGCATCCAGTTGCTGAGAAGAATATCCCAGAGACCTTTTTTCCCTTTTTATCCCTAAGGCGGTCACTACTACTCCTTCAATCTCTGTTTCCTTTGCTGCGATAAGAGAAGCAGAAAGTTGGAGCGTAACATCATAAAAGTCCTGATTGTTTACCGTAAAACTTGCTGTCTCATCATCTAACGAGGTGATTTGGATAGTCTGTCCTGGTTCGGCATTAATGGAAAAGCCTCCGGATTCATCCGTGTAAGTGGTTTCGGTGGAGCCTTGTATGGTAACGGTGGCATCGCTTTGCGGCTGTCCGTCACTACTAAGGACTTTCCCACTGATCGTTTTTATCTGGGCACATAGTAAAGACCCCAGAAACATAAACGAAAATACTAAAAAAGTTCTGTTTATTCTCATAATTTAATAATGTTAAATATTCTTTAAAAGATGTTAATGTAATCTTAAAAGCCAAATGTAATTATATTTTTTAATAATTCTTTAACAATATTGATTTTTTTTAGTAATAAATGTATATATTGAGAATAATGCAGGTGTATTCAATAAATGGTAGTATAAAAAGATTGATATAATATGCAGGGCAGTAATTATAGATAAAACAAAAAACCGAGACTAATTCTCGGTTTTTATATTAATTGATTAATTTTTTCGGTTCTTTATGCCTGTCCTTTAGGACCGAAATTTAAATGAAAAGTATCATCTTTAACCGCTCCAAATTGTTGTTCAAATTTTTGAATGTTATCGGTTAAGGCGGTTAATAGTCTTTTTGCATGTTCAGGGGTTAAAATAATCCTTGACTTAACTTTAGCTTTAGGCACTCCGGGCATGATCTGTATAAAGTCTATTACAAATTCCGTAGGAGAATGATTGATTAAGGCAAGGTTTGAGAAAACTCCTGAGGCAACGTCGTCTGTGAGTTCGATATTTAAATCTTGCGGGTTTTGATTTTGATTTCCCATGTTTTTAAGATTACATTTTTTCGGTTAATAATTCTTCAAACTCTTTATTGGAACCTACAACAACGTTTTGATATTCTGCCAAACCTGTACCTGCCGGGATTCTGTGTCCAACGATTACGTTTTCTTTTAATCCGTTCAGGTAATCAATTTTACCGGCTACTGCTGCTTCATTCAAGACCTTAGTGGTTTCCTGGAAGGATGCCGCAGAGATAAATGATTTGGTTTGTAGTGAAGCCCGTGTAATTCCTTGTAGCACCGGACTGGCGGTAGCAGGTAAGGTTTCTCGTGCTTCTACAAGTTTTTTGTCTTCACGTTTCAATTTGGAGTTTTCATCTCTTAGTTCTCTTGCAGATACGATTTGTCCGGCTTTAAGTTCTTCACTGTCTCCGGGGTCTGTAATTACTTTCATTCCGAAAATTCTATCATTTTCTTCGATAAAGTCGATCTTATGTTCAAGGTTATCTTCTAAGAACTTGGTATCTCCGGCATCTACAATTTCTACTTTAGTCATCATCTGACGAACAATAATTTCAAAATGTTTGTCATCAATTTTTACCCCTTGCAGACGGTATACTTCCTGAATTTCATTTACCAGATATTCCTGCACTGCGGTAGGGCCTTTGATATTTAGTATATCGTTCGGAGTAATGGCTCCGTCTGACAGGGCATCTCCTGCATGTACAAAGTCATTTTCCTGAACCAAGATCTGGTTGGATAGTTTAACAAGGTATCGTTTTATCTCTCCACTTTTGGACTCGATGATAATCTCCCGGTTTCCTCTTTTTATCTTACCGTAGCTTACTACTCCGTCTATTTCGGATACTACGGCAGGGTTGGAAGGATTCCTTGCTTCAAATAATTCGGTTACACGCGGAAGACCTCCGGTAATATCTCCGGCTTTTGCTGATCTTCTCGGAATTTTAACCAAAATCCTTCCGGCTTTTATCTTCTCGCCGTCGTTTACGATTAGGTGAGCTCCTACAGGAAGGTTTATTGATTTTAATTCGTTACCTTTTGTATCCAGAATTTTCAGGGTTGGAATCAGTCTTTTGTTTCTGGATTCGGAGATTACTTTTTCTTCAAATCCGGTTTGTTCGTCTATTTCTAATTGATACGTAGAACCTTGCTCTATTTGTTCGTATTCAATTTTACCTGCTGTTTCTGAAAGGATTATCGCATTATACGGATCCCATTTACAGATTACGTCTCCTTTTTGAACTTCCTGTCCTGATTTTACTAACAGGGTGGAACCGTAAGGGATATTGTTAAGCATTTGAACGATACCTTCGGAGTTTAGTAATTTGAACTCCGTAGACCGGGAAACGACGATAACTATCTTGTTTCCGTTCTCATCTTCACTTTCTACGGTTCTGATGTCGTCAAATTCTACTTTTCCGTCTTTTTTCGCTACAATACTGTTTACTTCGGCTATGTTTCCGGCAGTACCTCCCACGTGGAACGTTCTTAAGGTTAACTGTGTTCCCGGTTCCCCGATAGATTGGGCGGCGATAACTCCTACGGCTTCGCCTTTATTTATCAATTTATTGGTAGCCAGATTCACACCATAGCATTTGGCACAGATTCCTTTTTTGGATTCACAGGTTAATGGTGAACGTACTTCTACGGACTCAATACCTGAGGATTCAATTAATTTTGCCAGTTCTGAGTTAATTAATTGGTCTGCTTTCAGCAATATCTCATCAGTATCCGGATGATATATATCGTGAAGAGATACACGTCCGAGTATTCTTTCAGATAAAGGTTCTACAATTTCATCGTTCTTTTTCAACGGAGTGATTTCGATACCACGTAATGTGCCGCAGTCTGTTTCATTGATAATGACATCTTGTGCCACGTCTACTAAACGACGGGTAAGGTATCCTGCATCTGCGGTTTTTAGTGCGGTATCTGCCAAACCTTTACGTGCACCGTGTGTGGAAATAAAGTATTCCAGAATGGAAAGTCCCTCACGGAAGTTGGAAATGATCGGGTTTTCGATAATCTCTCCTCCCGATGAACCTGCTTTCTGTGGTTTTGCCATCAGTCCCCGCATTCCGGCTAACTGTCGGATTTGCTCTTTGGAACCCCGCGCACCGGAATCCAACATCATGTAAACAGAATTAAATCCTCCTTTGTCGGTTTTCATTCTTTGCATGATAAGGTCGGTTAGTCGGGCGTTGGTATTAGTCCATACGTCAATTACCTGATTATATCTTTCGTTGTTGGTGATCAATCCCATGTTATAGTTCGCCCGTATTCCGTCTACCTGCGTATTTGCATCCTGAATCATGGTTCTTTTTTCGTCCGGAGTTTTGATGTCTCCCAAGCTAAAAGAAAGTCCTCCCTTAAAAGCGGTAGCATATCCGAGATTTTTCATGTCATCCAGAAATTTGGCTGTGGTAGGGAAGTTGGTTCTTTGCAGGATAGTACCGATGATATTTCTTAGAGATTTTTTAGTCAATACTTCGTTGATATATCCTACTTTTTTGGGAACTATCTTATTAAATAGTACTCGCCCTACGGTAGTTTCAATTATTTTTTCGACTAATTCTTCTTCTTCTAATACGGTTGCTTTTACGTTAATAATAGCATTGAGGTCTACTGCTTTTTCGTTGTAGGCTATTTCTACTTCTTCAGCGGAGTAGAAAGTTGAGCCGTGTCCTTTCACGGTAATTTCATCAGTTGGCACTAAAGGTTTGGTCATATAATATAAACCCAGAACCATATCCTGAGAAGGAACCTGAATAGGGGAACCGTTTGCCGGATTTAGGATATTTTGGGAAGCCAACATTAATAATTGAGCTTCCAGTATAGCTTCCGGGCCTAATGGCAGGTGGACAGCCATCTGGTCACCGTCGAAATCCGCATTGAAAGCGGTACATACCAACGGGTGCAGGCGGATAGCTTTTCCCTCTATCATTCTCGGCTGGAATGCCTGAATACCTAAACGGTGCAGGGTAGGAGCACGGTTTAATAACACAGGGTGTCCTTTCATTACGTTTTCCAGAATATCGTATACTACCGGTTCTTTTCTCTCGATAATTCGTTTAGCCGATTTCACGGTTTTTACGATTCCTCTTTCGATGAGTTTACGAATGATAAACGGTTTATAGAGTTCGGCTGCCATATCTTTCGGCAAACCGCATTCATGTAGTTGTAGAGAAGGACCTACCACAATAACGGAACGGGCGGAATAATCCACACGTTTACCTAATAAGTTCTGACGGAAACGTCCTTGTTTTCCTTTTAATGAATCCGATAAAGATTTTAAAGGTCTGTTGGATTCGGATTTTACTGCTGATGATTTTCTTGTATTGTCAAACAGGGAATCTACGGCTTCCTGAAGCATACGTTTTTCATTTCGTAAGATAACTTCCGGAGCCTTGATCTCGATAAGTCTTTTTAAACGGTTATTTCTGATGATAACCCGTCTGTATAGGTCATTTAGGTCTGAGGTCGCAAAACGTCCTCCGTCTAAGGGAACCAAAGGGCGCAAGTCGGGAGGGATAACCGGAATCACTCTCATAATCATCCATTCGGGACGATTTATCCTTCCGTTGGTGTTTGCATCTCTGAAAGATTCTACTACCTGAAGTCTTTTTAATGCTTCGGTTCTTCTTTGTTTTGATGATTCTGTATTTGCTTTGTGCCGTAGTTCATAGGATAAAGCATTCAGGTCAATTCTTTTCAGTAATTCTTCCAGACATTCTGCTCCCATTTTGGCAATAAATTTGTTGGGGTCTGAATCATCCAAATATTGATTTTCTGCGGGAAGAGTTTCCAGAATATCCAAGTATTCTTCTTCTGTTAAGAATTCTAAATGCTCTAATTCGTCTCCGCTTAATTTTTTGGCAATTCCTGCCTGAATAACTAC
This sequence comes from Flavobacteriaceae bacterium, assembly GCA_031273305.1. Taxonomy (GTDB): domain Bacteria; phylum Bacteroidota; class Bacteroidia; order Flavobacteriales; family Weeksellaceae; genus Apibacter. Next base: position 6,679 of record JAISSC010000198.1, on the reverse strand, counting down.
AAATCGTTCGTTGTAGATAATCATATCTAATTTTTTGGAAGGAACTCCCAATAAGTATCCGATTTTGTTCGGAAGTGAACGGAAATACCAAATATGAGCTACGGGAACAACCAGATTAATATGTCCTATCCTTTCGCGTCTTACTTTTTTCTCGGTTACTTCCACACCGCACCTGTCGCATACGATTCCTTTATATCGGATTCTTTTGTATTTACCGCAGGCACATTCATAATCTTTTATGGGACCAAATATTCTTTCACAAAATAAACCGTCTCGTTCAGGTTTATGTGTACGATAATTGATTGTTTCGGGTTTTAGAACTTCTCCTCTGGATTGTTGTAGGATGTTTTCCGGTGAGGCTAACCCTATTGTAATTTTACTAAATTTGCTAGTCTTTTGTTTAACTGCCATTGTGTTTGTAATCAATTAAATTTAAAAAATTTTCAATTTATAGAGATTAGAAGAATTTTATTCTTCTAATCGTACATCTAATCCTAAGCCTTGTAATTCATGTAAGAATACATTGAATGATTCAGGAATACCCGGCTCAGGCATAGGCTCGCCTTTCACGATAGATTCATAGGTTTTAGCTCTGCCTATTACATCATCGGATTTAACGGTAATGATCTCTCTGAGGATGTTGGATGCTCCGAATGCTTCCAAAGCCCATACCTCCATTTCCCCGAATCTTTGTCCTCCAAACTGGGCTTTACCTCCCAGTGGTTGTTGGGTAATCAGAGAGTAAGGTCCGATGGAACGTGCGTGCATCTTATCATCTACCATGTGACCCAGTTTCAGCATATATATAACCCCGACGGTTGCTTTCTGTTCGAAGCGTTCTCCGGTTCCTCCGTCGTATAGGTAAGTTGTTCCCCATTGAGGAACTCCTGCTTCTTTGGTCAATTCATCAATTTGTTCGGAAGTTGCTCCGTCGAAGATAGGAGTGGCAAATTTTTTACCTAATTTCTTGCCGCACCATCCAAGTATGGTTTCGTATATCTGTCCGATGTTCATACGTGAAGGTACTCCTAACGGATTTAATACGATGTCTACCGGAGTTCCGTCTTCAAGGAAAGGCATATCTTCATCCCGTACGATTCTTGCTACGATACCTTTATTTCCGTGACGTCCTGCCATTTTATCTCCTACATTCAGTTTACGTTTTTTAGCTATGTAAACCTTTGCCAGTTTCACGATTCCTGCAGGTAATTCATCTCCTACGGATATGGTATGTCTTTCACGGTTTAAGGTTCCCAGTAGATCGTTGTGTTTGATCTTATAGTTGTGAAGTAATTCTTTGATCGCATTGTTTTTGCTCTCATCGATCGTCCAGCTTCCTCCGGTAAGGTTGAAATAATCATCAATACCTGATAGTAATTTCTGGGTAAATTTCACTCCTTTAGGAATTACTTCTTCGTTTAGATCGTTATAGATACCTTGTGAGGTTTTTCCGTTTAAGAGTACGTAAAGTTTATCTAATAATTGATTTTTTAAGTCATTGAATTTAAGTTTAAATTCAGCCTCTAATTGTTCAATTTTTAATTTTTCGTCTCCTCTCTTACGTTTGTCTTTAATGTTACGGGTAAATAATTTCTTGTCGATAACTACTCCTTTTAAGGAAGGTTCCGCCTTAAGTGAAGCGTCTTTTACATCGCCCGCTTTGTCACCAAATATTGCACGAAGTAGTTTTTCTTCCGGAGTGGGGTCGGATTCTCCTTTTGGGGTAATTTTACCTACCAGAATATCTCCGGCTTTTACTTCTGCCCCGATTCGAATCATCCCGTATTCATCTAAATCTTTAGTAGCTTCTTCGCTCACATTTGGAATATCGGAAGTAAGTTCTTCCATACCCAGTTTGGTATCCCGAACTTCTAATGAGTATTCGTCTACGTGAATGGAAGTGAACCAGTCTTCGCTAACAGCTCTTTGATTGATTACGATAGCATCTTCAAAGTTGTATCCTTTCCACGGCATAAATGCAACCAACAGGTTTCGTCCCAGAGCTAATTCTCCATCTTCGGTGGCGTATCCTTCGGTTAGTACTTGTCCTTTGGTTACCCTGTCACCGGCTTTAACTATGGGTTTAAGGGTAATGGAAGTGCTTTGATTGGTTTTTCTGAATTTGGTTAGTTTATATGTTTTACTTGCGGAATCAAAACTTACCAGTTCTTCTTCTTCGGTTCTGTCATATTTAATGGTAATTTTATCGGCGTCTACGTATTCAACTACTCCTTCACCTTCTGCATTGATTAAGATTCGGGAGTCTTTGGCAACCTGAAATTCCAATCCTGTACCTACAATTGGTGCTTGTGGTTTGAGGAGTGGTACAGCCTGACGCATCATGTTGGAACCCATCAATGCACGGTTGGCATCATCATGTTCCAAAAACGGAATTAATGAGGCTGAGATACCGGTGATTTGGTTAGGCGCAACATCAATAAGGTGGACTTTATCAGGCTCAACGACCGGATAATCCGCTTCTTCTCTTGCTACAATTCTTTCATCAAGGATTTTCCCCTGATTGTCTAAATTGATATTTGCCTGAGCAATTATTTTTTCTTCTTCTTCTTCCGCCGTCAGGTATTTAGGTTCGGAGTTCAAATCAACCCGACCGTTTACTACTTTCCTGTAAGGGGTTTCCATGAATCCTAAGTCGTTGATGCGTGCATAGCATCCTAAGGAGGAGATCAAACCTATATTTGGGCCTTCGGGGGTTTCAATCGGACAGATCCTGCCGTAGTGGGTGTAGTGAACGTCCCGCACTTCAAATCCGGCTCTTTCTCTGGATAAACCACCGGGACCTAATGCAGACATACGTCTTTTGTGGGTCACTTCAGAGAGTGGATTGGTTTGATCCATAAACTGAGATAACTGGTTGGTTCCGAAGAAAGAATTGATAACGGATGTCAGGGTTTTAGCATTGATTAGGTCTATTGGAGTGAAGACCTCATTATCTCGCACGTTCATTCTTTCTTTGATGGTGCGTGCCATACGAGCCAACCCTACGCCAAACTGACCGGCTAATTGTTCGCCTACTGTTTTTACACGTCGGTTGGATAAGTGGTCAATATCATCAACCTCCGCTTTGGAATTGATCAATTCTATCAGGTATTTTACAATTGCGATGATGTCGTCTTTGGTAAGAACCTGAACATCATTCGGAGTGTTAATACCCAGTTTTTTGTTTATCCTGTAACGTCCTACTTCTCCTAATGAATAACGTGCATCAGAGAAAAATAATTTATCAATGATTCCTCTTGCGGTTTCTTCATCAGGCGGTTCTGCGTTTCTTAACTGACGATAGATATATTCTACTGCTTCTTTTTCCGAATTGGTAGAGTCTCTTTGTAAGGTATTGTGAATAATGGAAAACTCGCTGCTGTTTTCTTTATGTATCAGGATAGTTTTTATCCCGGAATCAATAATTAAATCAGTGTGTTCTTTTTCCAGAATTGTTTCGCGATCCAGAATAATTTCATTTCTTTCAATGGATACTACTTCACCGGTATCTTCGTCTACGAAATCTTCAAACCAAGTGTTTAATACTCTTGCGGCTAAAGTTCTTCCCAACATTTTTTTCAGGTTGGATTTGTTTACTTTAACTTCTTCTGCAAGGTCAAAGATTTCCAAAATATCTTTATCGCTCTGATAACCGATTGCTCGTAGCAGGGTGGTCATCGGGAGCTTTTTCTTTCTGTCGATGTAGGCATACATCACCCCGTTGATGTCTGTTGCAAATTCCATCCATGATCCTTTGAAAGGGATAATTCTGGAGGAATACAGTTTTGCACCATTGGCATGATACGATTGTCCAAAAAATACACCGGGTGAACGATGTAATTGGGATACCACAACTCTTTCTGCTCCGTTAATGATGAATGAACCGCTGGGAGTCATATAAGGAATAGGTCCCAGATAAACATCCTGAACTACGGTTTCAAAATCTTCGTGTTCCGGGTCGGTACAATAGAGTTTTAAACGGGCTTTTAGTGGCACGCTATAAGTTAATCCTCTTTCGATACACTCTTCGATAGAGTATTTTGGAGGATCGACAAAGTAATCTAAAAATTCTAAAACGAACTGATTTCTTGTATCCGATATGGGGAAGTTTTCAGTAAACGTTTTAAAAAGTCCTTCATTTTTTCTTTGGTCAGGACGTGTTTCCAATTGAAAAAAATCCTGAAAGGATTTTACCTGGATATCCAGAAAATCAGGAAATTCAATTTGTCCCTTAGAATGTGAGAAACTAAATCTCTTAGGGTTTTGAGTTTTTGATGCCAATGATTTACTCATATAATAAATTAAAATCTTTTTAAAACACAAATAGGCTTAGACCTTACCAATAGAAAAATTGGAGGCCTAAACCTTTATTTTTAGGTATGTTGAACTATTTTAATTCAACTTCAGCACCAGCTTCTTCGAGCTGTTTTTTAAGGCTCTCTGCTTCGTCTTTAGCAATTCCTTCCTTGATTGCGGTAGGAGCACTGTCGACTGCGTCTTTAGCCTCTTTTAATCCTTTGCCTGTTAAGTCTTTAACTAATTTAACAACGGCTAACTTGTTAGCACCTGCGGCTTTAAGAACTACGTCAAATTCTGTTTTTTCTTCTACAGCAGCTACATCTCCGCCCGCAGCAGGAGCAGCAACGGCAACGGCTGCAGCAGCAGGTTCAATTCCGTATTCTTCTTTTAATATTTCTGCTAATTCGTTAACTTCTTTTACTGTTAAATTTACTAAAGTTTCAGCTAATTGTTTTAAATCTGCCATTTTTAATTTTGTTTTAATTTTTGTTTAACAACTGTGTTTATTATGAGTGCGTAATTATTCCGTTTTTTCGGATAAAGTTTTTACTAAACCTGCAATGGTATTTCCTCCTGATTTAAGTGCAGAAATAACATTTTTGATTGGAGATTGAAGTAATCCGACAATTTCTCCGACAAGTTCTTCTTTTGATTTAAGGCTTGCAAGGGTTTCTAGTTGAGTATCTCCTACGAATACTGCAGAATCAACCCAAGCAGCTTTCAATAATGGTCTGTCTGATTTTTTTCTAAATGTTTGGATCAGTTTTGCAGGAACATTTCCTTTTTCTGCAATGAAAATGGTAGAATTACCTTTCAGGCTTTCGAAAAGTCCGGAAAAGTCTTTGTCTTCCAGGTTCTCCATTGCTTTTCTCAATAAAGTGTTCTTCACCACTTTCATGGAGATTTCTTCTTTAAAGCAAGCTCTTCTTAAATCAGAGGTTTGTTGTGCATTTAATCCTTCAGTATCAGCTATATATAATACATTGGTACCTTTGAGTACTTCTTGTAATTCTTCTATTACCTGTGTTTTTTCTTGTTTTGTCATAATTTGGTAAAATTAATTAGTTAACACCTTTGGGATCAATAGCAATACCCGGACTCATGGTTGAGGACAGGTAAATACTTTTCACATAAACTCCTTTAGCTGCCTGAGGTTTTAATTTTATTAAGGTAGAAATTATTTCCTGTGCATTTTCCTGTATCTGTTTAGCATCAAAAGATACTTTTCCGATAGCAGCATGCACAATTCCGTATTTGTCTACTTTAAAGTCAATTTTCCCTGCTTTCACTTCGGTCACTGCTTTTCCGATTTCCATTGTTACCGTTCCTGTTTTAGGATTTGGCATTAGTCCGCGAGGACCTAAAATTCGTCCTAACGGGCCTAATTTCCCCATTACCTGAGGTTGTGTGATGATTACATCCACATCAGTCCATCCGTCCTTTATTTTTTGAAGATAGTCATCCAGTCCTATAAAATCTGCTCCTGCGTCTTTCGCTTCCTGTTCTTTGTCGGGAGTAACCAGAGCTAACACACGGGTTTCTTTTCCTGTTCCGTGAGGTAAGGAAACTACTCCGCGTACCATTTGGTTTGCTTTACGCGGGTCAACTCCCAGACGTACTGCGATGTCAACGGATGCGTCAAATTTTGTATAGTTAACTTCTTTAACTAAACCAGAGGCTTCTTCTAATGTATAAAGTTTGGTTTTATCTACTTTAGCAACAACTGCTTTCTGTTTTTTTGTTAATACTGCCATAATTCCTAAGATTAATTGTTAAACGGATTTTGTCCGGTTACTCTAATACCCATTGATCTTGCAGTACCTGCAACCATGCTTACAGCTGATTCTAATGTGAAGCAATTCAAATCAATCATTTTGTCTTCAGCTATTTTTTGTACCTGGCTCCAGGTCACAGCTGCTACTTTGTCTCTGTTAGGCTCACCGGAACCTTTTTTAGCTTTTGATGCTGCTAAAAGTTGTACAGTTACGGGAGGAGTTTTAACGACAAAGTCGAATGATTTGTCCTCATATACTGTGATGATGACCGGTAATACCTGTCCCTGTTTTTCTTGTGTACGGGCGTTAAATTGTTTACAAAACTCCATGATGTTCACACCGGCGGCTCCTAAAGCAGGGCCAACGGGTGGAGAAGGATTTGCTTGTCCTCCTTTCACTTGGAGTTTTACCATTTTAAAAATTTTCTTTGCCATTTTAATTTTTAGTTAAAAATGATTCTTATTTATAATCTGTGGAAGCAGCCTATATTTTTTCTACTTGTGAAAAACTTAATTCGATGGGAGTTTTTCTTCCGAAAATCAACACCATAACATCCAGTTTTCTTTTTTCTTCATTGATCTTTTCAATAGTACCATTAAAACCAT
>JAISSC010000126.1 GCA_031273305.1 Flavobacteriaceae bacterium | reverse complement strand
TTTGTTGTGTAATCCAATACAAATGCTTGATAACCTTTGGCTAAAAAGCATAATGCAACCGGCTCTTTTTCTCGACCGCTTATTCCCATATATGCACCGCCGCCACACACAATAATAGCGGGGTACTTTCTGCCTTCTTCAATGTCGGGTGAATTATCCATAAGGTAGCTCGTATATGTAATCTTCGGATTATCTTCCCATAATGTAACTTTTTCTATCTTCATTTTTCGACCTTCTCTTGAGTTTTCTATCATCCTTTAATGGAGCCAGCTACCATACTATCAATAATTTTTTTATTAAAGAAAATAAACAATAACAGCATGGGTAATGTGATTAATATGATATCTGCAAATAGAAGATTATATTTATTTGAAAATTTACCCATAAAGTTATATAAAGTTAATTGAATGGTAGCATTTTTTGTACCGGGGAGAAAATATAAGGGATTTACAAAATCATTGAATACATTTACTGCCGATAAGATAATGACTGTAGATGTAATTGGTTTCAGAAGAGGAGCTATTATGTTTACAAATATTTTTACTTTTCCACATCCATCGATTATAGCCGCCTCTTCAATTTCTCTTGGAATGGAGCCCATATATCCTCTAAAAAGCATTGTTGTAAAAGGAACCCCAAGTGCAATTTCAACCAGTACCATACCAAAAAATGTTTTATAAATATTTAATGACTGCATAATCCAAATGGTGGGAAGGATAGAGGGAGGAATCATCAGACCAGCCATAATAACCGAACTAATAACTCTTACCGGTTTATCATTTCGCCGCTGAATCACATAACCTGCCATAGCACAAGCAACAATCAGCCCCAGAACGGAAAATAATGTTATAATTATACTGTTAAAAAAGGCTCTGATAATTAAATAATCCTGATTGGAAAACGCTTCTTTGTAATTTTCCATTATTTGAAACACTTCTGGCCAATTTATACTAAGCTGTCTTGAAGCCCTATCCGTTTTGAACGAATTAATAAGCAGAAAATATAGGGGCAAACCAAATATTGTGAGTGCCCCTCCTAATACTATTACATCAGCAAGGGCAAGTTTTAATTTTTTCTGATTCATTATGCCTCCACCTCCTTGCTTGTCAGATATTTAAATATTGGGAATGCAATTATAGCAATGAGAATAAACATAATTACATTTCCGGCTGTAGACAATCCGTAAAACCCAGATGCATATTGTTTATAAATAACAGATGCCATCGTATCTGTGGCAAATCCCGGTCCGCCCCCTGTCATAGACCAAATCAAATCAAAAGTTCTCATTCCGCCAATAAAAGCCAGAATAATTACTGAATTGACGGATGGTCTACAAAGTGGAAACGTAATATGTATAAATTGCTGCCATTTCGTAGCTCCATCCAGAGAAGCTACTTCATAATAATCTTTTGAAATAGCTAAAATTCCTGCTATATAAATTACAGTAGCAACTCCAACACCCTTCCAGACATCTACCATGATTACCGAGTAAAGAGCTGTGTTTCTGTTTCCCAACCAGTCAACTCCTTTTATTCCGATTGCTTCCAACACCTTATTGAAAAATCCCTTTGAAGGATGCATTAATGCTGAAAAACTAATACCTATTGCCACGGTACTAATTAAATTCGGGAAGAATACGATACATCTAACAAAATTTTTAGTTCTGATAGGTGAAGTTAAAATCACCGCAAACAATAATCCCATAATTACTTTAAGTACACATGTTAATACTGCATAGATAAATGTATTCGAAACACCTATTCTTAAAGAATATTCAGAAAAGAAATCAAAAAAGTTCTTTAGTCCAACCCACCTATAACTAGTGAAATTCCAAACTGTCATACTAAAGAAAAACGATATAATTGTTGGAAGAATAAAGAATCCTCCGTATATCACAATCACAGGGATGAAAAAAACTAACGAATATATATTTTCCTTCTTAACCTTGACCTTCTCCATCATTCACCCTCCATCTATTATTCATAAACGTTTATTCCACGTCAAAAGAATAAATAGGTGCCCTTTTATTTTTTTCTTCTTCGGGCACCCTTTAGGATAGCGTTTTTTATTACCAGCCTTCTAGACCTAACTGAACTGCCATTTTTTTGCAATCTTCATCATAAGCTTCAGCTGCTTCCTTTCCGTTCATAGAACCACTGATGCACTCAACTGATATCTGATCACAATTTGCACCCTTTAACTGCGTCTCAAATTCGAGCGCCAGACCGGTCTTTCCTTCGTTAAAATATGGTTGCAAATCTAGTATGCCCTGATAGGAATCACTCGGAAGCTCCACGCCCTTTATTAAATATGGACCATCTGCCGCCGCATTTTCTTTAAAGATATTCATACCTTCATCAGAAACATAAAAATTTAAGAATGTAAGCGCTGCATCTACATTCTTGCTGTTCTTATTAACATACATACCGTTTGGCATCCAAACGGTATACCCATTCACATAGGCTTCATCACTTGGAATCGGGAACATTCCATAGTCATCCGGATTATAACCCATTGCGTCTATGTAACTGAAAAACTGACTGGTCATAGCCCAATGCACCGGACCGCCATCTTCTCCCATTAAGTCCATTCCATCGATTACGGTTGTCGCCATATAATCGCTGTTTAAATACTGACCAACATCACTTAGCTTTTCCCATGAACGCAGAGCCGCCTCAGTAGATGCGACTTTTGCTCTCCCAGACTCGAAATCCTTCGCAAATCCAGGGTATGCCGCTTCCACATTATAGTTGTCTGCTAATACTATATACTGAGCTGACCAGGGATCTTTGCAAGTTCCAAGTACCGCATCGTATCCCTCCTCTTTGCACACTTTTAAGTTGGACATAAATTCATCCCATGTTGCAGGAATCTTTAAACCAAGCTTATCATATACCTTTTTATTATACACAAAGCCGCCTACAAAACTGCTGTTGACCGGAATACCGTACTGTTTTCCAGCCACTTCAACCGCTTTCTTAAAATTCTCATCTACCTTGCCCATTATATCAATATCTGTTAAATCCACAAAATATTCTGAGGGATTTAATGACATTAACTGTGCCCCGGAATTAAAAATCAGCAAATCCGTCATTTCACCTGCCGCAAGTCTGGTTTTTACGGTATTATCACCCTCAGACCCATTTGCCTTGTTTTCGAGCTCTATCTTAATGTTATACTTTTCAAGTGCCGCATCGGATACTGCCTGTAATGCCAGCCCATACGTTTCCAGCCAGTTCTGATCTACTAGTACAGACAACATAATGGTAGAACTTCTCGGTGATTTACTTTCGCATCCAGCCAGAATCATCACTGCTATAGCGACAGTTGATAATACTAAAAATAGTTTTTTTCTCATAATAGCCTCCTAATAATTAGCCGTTTTTTGTTTTTTCCAAGAGCCTGTCTCAAAACTATTTAACTATGAGCTAAAAGCGTATGGTTTTGGGACGGTCTTTTAGAAAAGGCGGTCGGCAGTCCGTTTTTCTCCGTACCTCCTAAGGTTATAATCTCTTTTCATACTAAATGAAAGGACTCTATAATACCAATTATATTGACTTTTCATGACATTTTTGATAAAATGTAACCCATGAAATAGATATTAGAGGCACGGCATTTCTGTGTCTGTAATATAGCAAGTTGATAGTCTTGACGACTCTTGAAGTTGACAATCAACGGAAAATGAGCAAAACTGAATAGTGCGGTATAGCGCTGGGCAAATGTTCTTTCAAAGAGTCTCTTGCGTTAGTAGCGTACGGCTGGTTCTGTGAAGGGGCGGTGGTGTGCCGAAGGGATATATCACCCGTCTACTTGATCAATGGACGATCCCTCCATTATTAATAACAAAGTGAAAGGAGTGTCGAAACTGTCTACTCGACAATAATAAAATGAAAAAGACAAATTATAATTTGATTATTAAGAGTTTAAAAGAATTGAATAATAATGAATTATTTTATAAAGAATATTTAAAAATTAAAGATAATCCAAAAGAACTTGAAAAATTCTTAAGTGATCATCAAGATGATACCGAAAATATATGGAAAATTAAAAATCCAGAATTGGTTTCCCATATTATGGAAGAAGAAGAATTTTTGCCTTTACATCATAATGTCGCTATTTTAAAGCATAACCGATATACTCCCCTCTTTTTTCATAAACATAAGTTTTTTGAAATTGTGTATGTTCTTACCGGCTCTTGCAAAAACCACTTTTCTGAAAATGTTCTTACGCTTA
>JAISSC010000083.1 GCA_031273305.1 Flavobacteriaceae bacterium | reverse complement strand
TTGGTCACATAATCATCGGCTCCGAGTGAAAAACCGGTGAGAATATCATTTTCCGTATTTTTAGCCGTAAGGAAGATAATTGGCACTTCATTACCTGATTTGCGCAATTTCTCCGCCATTTTATAGCCCGACATGCCTTCCATCATAACATCCAACAAAATAAGTTCGTGTTTGGAATTGAATTTTTGCAGGGCTTCTACTGCCGATTCGGCTAAATCTACCTTGAATCCTTCGCTTTCTAAATTAAATTGAAGTATTTCCCTAATGTCGATTTCATCTTCAACTATCAATATGTTATGAACTTTATCCATTATGCCTTTTATTTAATTTTATGTCTAATGTCTTTTCCTTCGGTAAGATAAACCGTTGCTTCTGCAATATTGGTGGCACTGTCGCCAATACGTTCCAAATTCTGGTTTATAGAATCAATATTGAGTATATTCTCTATGTCTTCTTTCATTAAGTTCTTACCGGAAAACACTTCCTGCAAGTTAACATTTATTTTATGAAAAAGTTGGTTTACTTTTTTGTCTTCTTTAATTATTCTGTATGCCAATATGCTGTCTTGTGTGGAGAACGAAATCAGGGCATTCCGTATCATTTCATTTACAATCTTCATCATTTTGTAAAGTTCTTTTTTAAATTCCTGAACCTGAGGATCATTCAAGTTAGATTCTCTCAAAAAGTTAACGATATTAAGCAGTATGTCTCCCACTCTTTCTAAATTGGTAGTAATATCCTGATAGGCAAAAATCCTCCGAAGATCAGCTGCCAGAGGGTTAAAGGTAAATATGGTAAAGACGACTTCCTCTCGAATCTTCATCTCCAACCGGTCGATGATAATCTCATTTTCACGTACTTCTTCATATAATTCTTCAATGAAATTATCTTCTAAAAGTTTGGTAGTTATCTGGATTTGAGTGAGAACCGTTTTGGAAATCAATTCAAAATCGTTTAATAAAATTTCCAGTTGCTTTATTTTTATTTTAGTCGACATAATAAACTTTTTTATTTTTTACTTTAAAATCTAGCTGAATACTCCTGTCAAATAATCTTCCGTACGTTTATTTTCAGGCTTGGTAAACATTTTCCGGGTTGAATCATACTCGACCAATTCTCCTAAATACATAAACATGGAATTATCTGAAATCCGTGCTGCCTGCGACATATTATGAGTAACAACCAAAATGGTATATTCTTTTTTCAATTCCAATATTAATTCTTCTATCCGGTTGGTTGAGATGGGGTCAAGTGCGGAAGTGGGTTCGTCCATCAACAGGATTTCCGGCTTGAGAGCCAAAGCTCTGGCAATGCACAAACGTTGCTGTTGTCCTCCGGAAAGGAAAGTACCTCGTTTATTCACGGAATCTTTTACCTCATCCCACAGAACAACATCGCGCAAACTTTTTTCTACTATCTCTTCTTTTTCCGCTTTCTTTAATTTAATTCCGTTAAGTCTATATCCTGCGATTACATTTTCAAATATACTCATGGTAGGAAACGGATTAGGTCTTTGAAAAACCATTCCTGCCATTCTTCTGACCATCATGGGGTTCATGGTAAAAATATTTTCTCCTTTCAGAAAAATATCTCCTGTTGTTTTTATATCCGGATATAGCTCGTGCATACGGTTAATCGCTCGTAATAATGTACTTTTACCACAACCGGAAGGTCCCATAATCGCCGTGATGGTATTTTTATTTACTACTGCATTTACATTCTCTACCGCATTTTTTCCGAGTGAATAGGAGACACAAACATCTTTTAACTCCAAAACGGATATACTTTGGTTTTCTACTGAATTTTCCATTTTTTTGAAATATTTTTTGCCGTGAGGTTAATAGCTAAAATGATTAATAACAATAACAGGGAGGAAGACCAGACTAAATCGGAGAGATTAGGATCATTGTAAAACTCCCAAATCAATAAAGGGATAGCACTTGTCGGTTTCGTCATATCCCAATTTATAATGGATGCGCCTAAAGCCGTAACCAAGAGAGGAGCGGTTTCTCCCATCACCCGTGAAATAGCAAGCAAAGAACCTGTAAATAGTCCTCCGAAGGCAGAGGGCAAAAGTACCTTAAAAACTACATTTACGTAGGAACCTCCCAGAGCCAGAGCTGCTTCTTTTAGTGAAGACGGCAACATTTTGATACTTTCTTCCGTAGAACGGATGATCATGGGTAACATCATGATGGAAAGGGCTATACTTCCCGCCAGAGCAGAGTAGGAATGCATCGGTTTTACTACCCAGATATAAACTATGATACCTATTACAATAGACGGTATTCCCTGCAACAGGTCGGTCAGGTTGCGAATTAAACCTGCAAAAAAACTATTCTGTTTTTCGGCAAGATATATCCCGACAAAAATTCCCACAGGTATGGAAATCAAAACAGAGATTCCCAATATCAATAAAGTTCCGGTTATTCCATTTAATATCCCTCCGGGAATAAGTTCATCACTCATCCGTGCCAACATAGCATCCATTGAGGTAGGAGCTACTTCCGTAAATAGCTGTATGTTAAATTGTTTGTATCCTTTCTTCACCAATTCCCAAAGAATTAAGAAAAGAGGAATCATGGCAAGGAATGAGAAAAAACAAATCCCATAAAAAAATAACGTACTTTTTATTTCTCTGTATCTTATATTGGATAATGAAAACATATCATGTATTATTAATTACTTTCATACTATATTTCGCTATAAAATTTATTACGGCAGTGAGTAAAAACAACAGTAATCCAATGGCTGTTAAGGAACTTAACTTCAATCCGTCCGCTTCTCCAAACTGGTTGGCAATAATACTCGCCATTGTATTTCCCGTATCTACGATCGTAGCGGGAATGTTATTAGTATTACCTATCAACATGGTTACCGCCATAGTCTCTCCTAAAGCCCTCCCCAACGCAAGTATATAAGAGGTAAAGATTCCTGAACCTGCGGCCGGTAGGCTTATCCGGAGGATAACCTCCAGTCGGGTAGCTCCCAGACTATATGCCGCTTCTTTTAATTCATTCGGCACCATTGAGATAAATTCTGCGCTTAGGGACGAGGCATACGGAATAATCATAACGGCTAGAACCATTGAAGCCGGTAAAACTCCAAATCCGTGAGTGCTGATTCCCAACTTAACCAAAACAGGACAAACCACATAAAACCCCCATAGTCCATAAACTATAGAAGGAATCCCTGCCAATAGATCAACGACAGAACTGACAAAAGAGGATACTTTCTTCCCTCTGAAATATTCTCCGTTAAACAAGGCTACGGGTAATGAAAATAAAATACAGAAAACCAGAGCCAATACAGAAGTTATCAGTGTTCCTGATATAAAAGATAAAGCTCCGTATTCTTCGGTCTTAGGGTTCCATTCATCGGAAATGATAAATTTAAAAAATCCTGTTTCCGAGAAGGTTTTCATGCTCTGACCCACTAAAGCATACACAATGCCTGCCGTCAATATCAGGATAAAAAAAGAAGCCAAAAACAATACTATTTTAAAAAATCTGTCTTTCATGATACCTGAGTCACCTAATGATTAAAAAATTGATTTTCTGTTATTTATCTTCTTACACATTTATTCCTAAGCCTTTTTATCGGATTATGGGTTTATTATTATAAGTAATCGACCTTATATTCATCCTTATTTTTTCAACCGCTTTTTCGGGAAGAGGAGCATAATGAGTTTTTGCCGCTATTTTTTGCCCTTCTTCTCCGGTAATATAATCTAACAACCCTGTCAATGCCTTTGCTTTATTTTCATCACGGTTATTATATGCCTGTTCTTTAAACAAAATAATCCAGGTAAATGTACTGATAGGATAAGCCTCCGGAGAGTCTGAATTACTAATCATAATACAGGTATCATCAGGAAGTTCCATATTTGCGGAGGCAGAAATACTCTCCGTTGTAGCCTCTACAAAATTTCCTGCGGAGTTTTTTATTAAAGCCGAAGAAATATCTAAAGCCAGTGCATACTCCGAACCTATATACCCGATGGAACCTTTGACTTTAGAAATAATCCCTGACACTCCCGGATTTCCCTTAGCGGCTATTCCGGTTGGAAATTCCAGTGATTTTCCTCTCCCTATTTCCGCCTCCCAGTTTTTATCCGCCTTAGACATATAATCGGTAAAAACATAGGTAGTTCCACTGCCGTCGGAACGATAGATCGGGGAAATGGCAAGGTTAGGAAAATTTATATCCGGGTTAACTGCCCTGATCTTTGCATCATTCCAACGGGTAATCTTCCCTCTGTATATTTCGGAAATCAACCCTGCCGTCAGTTTTAAATTTTTAACCTCCGGAAGATTATAGGATAAAACCACTGCACCCAATGCGGTAGGAATATGAACTACTTCTCCGCCCATTTCTTTCAACTCTTCATCGGAAAGAAAAACATCCGTAGCTCCGAAATCTACCGTACGGTCTTTCAAACTTCGTATTCCGCTTCCGCTTCCGGTAGCTCCGTAAGTTATATCATTTCCTGTTTTTTCTGCGTAATTTTTAAAAACTATATTATAATACGGTGCGGGAAAAGTGGCTCCTGCACCCGAAAGTGCGGCTTTTTCCTCTTTTTTGGAATCACATGCCGACAATAATAGTAAAACTCCCGATAGTAAAAGAATTACCTTTTTCATTTTGATAATTTTGTTAATACAATACTAGAAGTTAATCATAACAATATTATTACGATAATGTTGCGTTTTTGTTAAGTTTTGTAAATCCGTTGCCCATCGAACAAGCAAGCAGGAAAATCCGTACTTTTGAAAAAAATTTACCCATGACAGCTTTGGAAATTTTAGCTAATATATTACAAGCTCATGAACTAAACATGGTAGAATACAACGACTGGATTCTGGTCGATGAACGGCTTCCTGCCATTAGTGCTTCCACTCAGGATTGTAGAAAATATGAAAACGGGGCAGGCATACGTCTGGATATTATCGTACTTTTAGACGAAAACAGAGTTATACGGGAGAGTTTTCCGGGAATCGGTAAGGATGAACTGTCTGCAACACAAAACGCTTTTCAGAATTTTTATGCAAATTCTTTACCTGTATTCCTGTCTGCTTTCTGGCAGGTTGAAAATGAAGAACAGGTAGGGGTTGAGGAATGGGAGATACAAGGCAACGTATGGAATGCTTATATAGGAAACTTCGGATGTAAGGGAGACTTTAATATCCCCGAAAATTTATTTAGCACCATTGAAAATCAGATACAAAACGAAAAACTGGAAGAAAACATCTACTGGTTCCAATTGTATTATGCCAACATCAACAAGGAAGAAAAAATGATAGAGGTTCTCAAAAACAACGAGGAATGGCCGGCATTGACAGATAAAATCAAAACAATTTGCTGGAACGATTCCGATAAATTTTACAGCCTTCGGAATTTTCTTATCTTAAAAAGAAAACATGTAAATCCTCTTACCTAAATATATTGACCTGTCGGTGTTTTTTTTTGCTTCGCAAGAGGATGATTGCTTAACCTGCATCGGCAAAGACAGGCTACTGCTCCCTGCAATCCTCTGTGCATAAGGTTATTACACAATAACAACGCACAGAGACACCCAAATCGGGACATCCCTAGAACTTACTGTATATCAATATATCCCAAACTCAGGTATTTACAAAACATAAAAAAGGTCTTTACCTGATAATTGTAAAGACCTTTAATATATGTTAGTATAATAAAACTTGGAATTAAACAGTATCTGCATGTACGGTTTTTACCGACCTTCCTGAAGGATCAGGATTGTTTTTGAAGGCTTCATCCCATTCCAGTGCAACGGCTGAACTACAAGCAACGGAAGGCACGGAAGGAACCGTTTGGGCTGCTGCCGGAGACGGAAAATGTTCTTCAAAAATGCTTCGGAACCAGTACTCTTCTTTAGACATAGGAGGATTAATAGGAAAACGTTCTGCTGCCCGCTCCATTTGCTTGTCTGAGATTTTTTTATTTGCAATCTCTTTCAAGGTATCAATCCATGAGTAACCTACTCCGTCCGAAAATTGTTCCTTTTGCCTCCAAACGATCTCCTTAGGTAAATAATCCTCAAAGGCTTCTCTCAATATATGTTTTTCAATTTTTCCGTTTCCACACATTTTATCTTTTGGGTTTAAGGTCATGGCTATATCCATAAACTCACGATCCAGAAAAGGAACACGTCCTTCTACGCCCCAAGCCATTAATGCTTTATTTGCCCGCAAACAGTCATACAGGTGGAGTTTATCCAACTTCCTTACGGTTTCTTCATGAAAGGCTTGGGCATTAGGAGCCTTATGAAAATATAAATATCCCCCGAATATTTCATCGGAACCTTCTCCGGATAACACCATCTTTATTCCCATAGATTTGATATATCTCGCCAGCAAATACATAGGAGTAGAAGCCCTGACCGTAGTTACATCATAGGTTTCAATATGGTATATTACATCGCTTAGAGCATCTAAGGCTTCTTCTATGGTAAAATGAATTTCATGATGCACGGTTCCGATATAATCAGCAACCTTTCTCGCTGCCAGTAGATCAGGTGCACCTTTCAGTCCGACTGCAAAAGAATGCAACTGAGGCCACCATGCATCCGTTTTGTTATCATCTTCTACCCTTTTACCTGCATATTTTTTAGCTACAGCCGAAATAATCGAAGAATCCAGTCCTCCGGAAAGGAGTACGCCATAAGGAACATCAGACATCAACTGACGGTGCACGGCATCTTCCAGTCCTTCTCGTAATTTCCGAACATCCGAAACGTTATCTTTTACTTTATCAAAATCCATCCATTCCCTATGATACCATGTCTTTATCTCTCCCTCAGGGCTATAAAAATATTTACCCGGCTCAAATTCTTTAATATCCGGACAAACACCTTCCAACGACTTCAACTCGCTGGCTACGTATAGTTGTCCTTCTTTATCATATCCCATATAAAGAGGGATGATTCCCATATGATCACGCCCTACCAGATATGCGTTTTTTTCTTTATCGTAAAGTACAAAAGCATAAATACCCGTAATATCTTCAAAAAGTTTCACTCCTTTCTCCCGATATAAAGCAAGAATAACCTCACAATCGGAATTAGTCTGGAAGTTATATTTTCCTTCAAATTGTTTACGAATTTCCTTGTGATTATAAATTTCTCCGTTCACGGCTAAAATCAAACTTTTATCTTCGCTAAGCAATGGCTGTCCTCCTGAAACAACATCAACAATAGATAGTCTTTCATGAGCCATAACTGCTTTTTCATCACAATA
This sequence comes from Flavobacteriaceae bacterium, assembly GCA_031273305.1. GTDB lineage: Bacteria > Bacteroidota > Bacteroidia > Flavobacteriales > Weeksellaceae > Apibacter. The sequence goes on along the minus strand of JAISSC010000083.1, from coordinate 955 downwards.
AATCCCTGACCAATCCGGCCCGCGGTGACGAATCTTTTTAGCCATTTTTAAAGCCTGAGCCCTTATTATTTCACTGTTTTCCTTTAGTTCGAAAACTCCTACAAATCCACACATAATTATAGTTTATATTTAAGATTTAAAATTTTTGTAAATTTAGGATATATTTAGGTATATGACAATTAAATTATTCCATTTGATTTATAAAATAAACTAAATATCGTTATTCAGTTTTGTAAATAAGCAATTTATTCAAAAAAATATCTAATTCAATTAAAAATTAACCGATTGGGAATCTAAAAAATTCTTGAATTTTTCTAATGCAATTGCCCGGTGGCTGATTTGATTCTTCTTTTCGGGAGCAATTTCAGCGAAACTATGAGTATATCCATTCGGGATAAAGATAGGATCATAACCAAACCCGTGAACTCCTCTTACTTCCGTAGAAATAGTACCATATACCCTTCCTTCGAAATATCGGGTTTCTTTTTCACTAACCCAGCAAATAACACTTATAAAATAAGCGTTTCTATAAGCTACATCTCTCATATTCTTAAGAACTTTAGCAATATTATCTTTAAAATCTCCTGTTCCGGCATATCGGGCGGAATAGATTCCCGGCTCTCCGTTCAAGGCTTCAACCACCATACCGCTATCATCCGAAAAACAGGGAATATGGGATAAATCGTATCCGAATTTGGCTTTAATATAGGCATTTTCTTCAAACGTCTTTCCAGTTTCCTCTATATCCCCATTGAAATCGTAATCCTTAAAGGTTTTGAGGAGAAAATTCTGAGGAAGCATGGCTATTATTTCTTCTTTTTTATGTTCGTTTTGCGTTGCTAATAAAATTTCCATGTATTATTTCTTGTATATGTTAAATATAGATAACCAAAAACAACCAGTATAATAATTCCGACCGGAAATAATAACAATTTATTAAATCCCAAATCAGGAG
>JAISSC010000026.1 GCA_031273305.1 Flavobacteriaceae bacterium | reverse complement strand
CAACACCCACCACACACTCCCCGCCCCCCCCCCCCCCCCACCCCCCACCCCCCCCCCCCCCCCCACCCCCCCCCCCAAATTTGCTTATAATCAAATAGTTGAGCTATCTGCTTAAAACTGTAAGATAAGAGATTATTTATTCTGAACATTTTGTATAAGATTTTGGTTCGTTACTATAATTACTGAAATTAAAATGTAAATGTACAATAAATTTCTGATAAAGCAATAGGAAAATTTTATTTATTATAAATTAACAGGTAAAAAATGTGTAGAGATGTCCAATTCGGGTGGCTATACCCAATTTGGGAGTTTTTATCAGTTATTTTACGGTATGTTTTTCTGCTTGTGTCACCCAAATTGGGACGTCTCTACAATCCCTGTTATGGCTTAGCCTGATGCACTGGAGTATCTTTGACAAAGGAAGCGACCTTGCGTGAGGGATAGTAGTGGAAAGCCCACAGAGACACACACGCATGTACGTCCCTACACGGATAGCCCGACCCGATAGGGGCACGCCCAAATCCTGAAATTGCAATCGTGGAGAGGACGCTCACGTAGGTACGTCCCTACCCCAAATATTGCATTCATTAGTTAAATCTGCATTTTCGTTATTTTTGGATATATGTTTAATAGTGAACAGAAAGTAGTTAATTTAGGCATACGGATTGGTTAATAAAGTGCCTGAATATAGATAAATTGGAGCTTAAAGAAGGTCTTATTTTTAGCGTTTTGATGTTTATATAATTTTTGTGTACAATAAAATAATACTATCAAAAAGTGTGAAAAAATATTATTCTAGTGAAAAAATTTTTATATTTGCCGACTGAACTATAATTAAAAAATAAAAAGGTTATGTCTGACATTACATCAAGAGTAAAAGCTATCATCGTTGACAAATTAGGAGTAGATGAAAGTGAAGTTACGCCAGAAGCAAGTTTTACAAATGACTTGGGGGCAGATTCATTGGACACAGTGGAATTAATTATGGAGTTTGAAAAAGAATTTGATATTCAAATCCCGGATGATCAAGCAGAAAAAATTTCAACAGTTGGTCAAGCCATTTCTTACATTGAAGAAGTAAACAAACAATAATTTCACAAAGACATTAAAGTATGGCTTTAAAACGAGTAGTGGTAACCGGACTTGGTGCAATAACTCCTTTGGGTAATAATTTTCAGGAATATTGGAAAGCCCTGTTAGACGGAGTTAGTGGAGCAGGACCGATTACTCTATTTGATGCAGCTAATTTTAAAACAAAGTTCGCTTGTGAAGTCAAAAATTACAATCCCGAAGACTATTTTGAAAAAAAGGATGTCCGAAAGTATGACAGATGTGCTCAACTAGGTCTTATTTCTTCAAAAGAGGCAATAGAGCACAGTAAGATACTGGAGTATTCCGAATTAGATAAAAACAGAGTAGGCGTCATCTGGGGGTCGGGAATAGGAGGTTTGATAACCTTTGAGCAGGAAGTAACTGCTTATGCTTTAGGGGGTGGACCACCACGGTTCAATCCTTTTTTTATTCCCAAAATGATAGCAGATATGACACCGGGTCTCATCTCCATGCAATATGGTTTTATGGGGCCTAATTATGCAACAGTATCCGCTTGTGCATCTTCTTCCAATTCTATGATCGATTCTTTAATGTTGATCAGGTTAGGAAAAGCAGATGTTATTGTAACAGGAGGTTCTGAAGCAGCTATATCTGCCAGTGGCGTAGGAGGCTTTAATGCCTTACATGCCATGTCAACAAGAAATGACGACCCTAAGACCGCTTCTCGTCCGTTCGATAAAGACAGAGATGGCTTTGTGTTAGGAGAAGGATCCGGAGCTCTTGTTCTGGAAGAATATGAGCATGCCGTGAAACGAGGAGCAATTATCTACGCAGAAATTGTAGGCGGAGGCTTAAGTGCAGATGCTTACCATATGACAGCCCCACATCCGGAAGGATTAGGAGCCTATAACGTAATGAAAAATGCTATTGAAGATGCCGGAATATCCATCACTGATATTAACCATATCAATGTTCACGGAACATCCACTCCGTTAGGGGATTTGGCAGAAGCGAAGGCAATCTTTAAGTTATTTGGAGAACATGCTTATAATATTCAAATTAATTCTACAAAATCAATGACAGGTCACCTGTTAGGAGCTGCCGGAGCTATTGAAGCACTGGCTTGTATAGGAGCAATTAGAGAAAATATAGTCCCGCCAACTATCAATCATCTTACAGATGATGAGGAATTTGATCCGAAATTCGATTTTACCTTTAATAAAGCAAAAGAGAAGAAGGTTGATTATGCAATGAGTAATACATTCGGTTTTGGAGGTCATAATGCATGCATTATCTTAAAGAAAATTTAGAACGGAGACACACACAGATATATCTAATGATTATCCGGAAAAAAATATGACTATTTGGAAAAAAATACTTTTCCGTATCAACTTATTGAAACACAACTCTGATAAAGAGGGAAGAATTTTTAAAAAACGAATAGAGAATCTTATCGGATACAAACCTTCAAATCTTGACGTTTTTTACGAATGTTTTACCCATTCTTCGGTAAATGATAATGACAATAAAAACTTTGAAAGGTTAGAGTTTCTCGGAGATTCCATATTATCGAGTATTGTATCGGATTATCTTTATAATCAGGCTCCGGATAAAAAAGAGGGATACCTTACCCAAATGAGGTCAAAAATGGTCAATAGAAAGACTTTGAATTTTTTGGGTAATGAGTTGAGCTTATCTTCTTATCTCCAAAAACGCCAGAATACGAACTTGGGAGAGAATATTAATGGAAATTTGTATGAAGCCCTTGTAGGAGCTATTTATATTGATGGAGGATTTGAGTTGTGCCGGAATTTTATCAATGAAACATTGATCAAACAAGAAGACATCGAGAAACTCGAAAAAAGAGTTACCAGTTATAAGAGTTTGATCATAGAATGGGCACAGAAGAACAAGGTAGAAATAAATTTTGAAACTTTTCAGGAAGAAAACGCAGAGGATATTTTAATCTTTAATTCTATCATTTATTTAAATGGTAGAAAGATGACCAAAGGGAGAGCTACTTCAAAGAAAAAAGCAGGAGAAAGTGCTGCAAGAAGAGCTTATTACAGGCTGAACAAGCGTACTAATATATCTGAAAGTAGATAAACATGAAAGTGTACTCCTTTGATTGGGACGATAATGATCCGATTTTTGAGTTTCATTTATTAGGGTTAACATCGAATTTGAACAAAGATTATGATTTTGCCTTTTATCTGAATAAGAATTGCAAATTCGGTTTTAGACGAGTAAAAGACCAGAAGATTATAGATCAAGGAATTTCATATAATTTTTCGGTTTATAAATTTTATCACTTAAAAACTAAACAGGAAATACAGCTGATAAGCAACTATTCCTATCCACAAATTATAAAGACTGACAATATCAGTTTGTTCAATGAGGTTGAAAACGTGAAAACTCTGATACCGGAGTATAAAACATTTAACTATTTCTTAAAATCTGATTTTTTACTAGATGAAGAGTTTTATGTAAATTTGTCGGGTTTTAAGACCATTCAGGAGTATCAAGATATTGATATTAAGACTATTAAAATAAATAATTTAGAAAATTTGATATTATCTAAGTAATGAACGGATACAGAAAAAAGACAAAGATTGTAGCAACTATAGGTCCTGCATCAGAAGATAAAGAAACACTCTTAAAGATGTTTACGGCAGGAGTAAATGTCATCAGAGTAAATTTTTCACATGCAGAAGAAGAAACGGTAAAAAAATGGGTACACTTGGTTAGGAGTATTAATGAAGAACATGATTTTAGCGTTGCATTGTTGGCAGACCTGCAGGGACCTAAGTTGAGAATAGGAATAGTGAAAGAAGAAACTACGGTAAATGCGGGAGATACCATCACTTTTACCAATGAAAATATTGAGGGAGATGCTGAAAAAGTATATATGAGTTATTCACAATTTGCCAGAGATGTGAAAGTAGGAGAGAGGATATTGTTAGACGATGGAAAATTGATATTTGAAGTAGTTGAAACAAATTTAAAAGATAAAGTAAAGGCTAAAGTGATACAGGGCGGGCCGTTGCGTTCAAAAAAAGGCGTAAACTTACCAAATACCCGGATTTCATTGCCTGCCTTAACAGAAAAAGATATAAAAGATGCGCTGGTAGCTATCAAATATAACTTTGATTGGATAGCACTTTCATTCGTGAGGCACGTGGAAGACGTCAACGACCTGAAGAAACTAATACAGGTTAACAGTAATCATAAAATTCCGATTATTGCCAAGATAGAGAAGCCGGAAGCTATAAAAAATATTGAGGAAATCGTTAAGGTAGTGGACGGAATTATGGTGGCAAGAGGAGATTTGGGAATTGAAATTCCTATGGAAAAGGTTCCGCTAATCCAGAAAAATTTGGTAACGATGTGTAAAAATGCCTGTAAACCAGTAATTATCGCTACACAGATGATGGAAAGCATGATTGACGGACTGACTCCTACCAGAGCAGAAGTAAATGACGTAGCCAATTCGGTTTTAGATGGAGCAGATGCAGTGATGTTGAGCGGGGAAACCTCCGTAGGAGAACATCCGGTGGAAGTAATCCAAAATATGTCGAAGATTATCAGTAATGTAGAAGATGACCATCATGTGCAGGTACCGTTACACTATCCTAAAAAAGAAAGTGATCGTTATATTACAGATATGATCTGTTATAATGCGGCAGATATGGTTGGACAGGTAAATGCTAAAGCAATTATTACCTTGACCCAGTCGGGGTATACTGCATTTCAAATTTCTTCCCACAGACCGCTGGCAGATATTATTGTGTTTACCTCTAATAAAAGAGTAATCACCATGTTGAGCCTGTTATGGGGAGTTAGAGCCTTTCTGTATGAAGAATTAAAGAGTACGGACGAAACAGTAGTGGGAGTAAATAAAGATACCAAAGAAAAAGGATATGTGAAAACAGGAGATTTTGTTATTAATCTCAATGCTATGCCGTCTTTCGGTAACGGACTGACCAATACACTCCGACTTACACAGATAAGTTAAGATTGTAATGTGGATGGAAAGCCGGTTGAACCACAAACCTATTCTTTTGTGAAATTACTCGTTGTGTGTTTGTGCTATTCATTACGTTTTATAGTATCCTTTATTTTTTCTGCAACAATTTTAGCTGCTATTGGCGACCAATGTGTATCATCATAGAAGTAAATATCTTTGTAAGTATTTATATATGTTGATAATAATTCTTTTGAATCAAT
>JAISSC010000215.1 GCA_031273305.1 Flavobacteriaceae bacterium | reverse complement strand
TGGTTCTTCTTAGAAATAATAATGCTTGAATGGCCGTACTTTTTCCATACCCATTGGCTCCGGCTAAAATAGAAAGTTTATTTACCGGGATGTCTATTTCATGATAACATTTGAAATTTCTTATTTTTATATGTGTCATAATTAATATTTTAATTGTTTCTCAAATAATTCTTTTAATACATTAAATGTATATAGCAAATTAGCTTTTCCATTGGTGCCATAAGATAAATAATTGAATAAGTCTTTATCCGTTTGAATTTTAGTTGCCAATAGGTTTAATAAAGAATCTTTTTTATTTAGCTCCTTTAATTTTTCATGCTCATAATCAGCAAGTAATATAGATGAGCAAACGAAAAGAGCTTTATTTATTAATTGTTTGTACGCATGAGGCTTGGTGTCTTTTAGCGATATTTTCCGAAAAGCATATTTTTTTCCGATTAAATATTCTGCATTTTTCATTGCATTCGAGAACTTTTTGACCAAGCTCTCAAAATCTTGTTTCTTTCCTTTGATATGCTCTTCTGTAAACTCGTCGAGTGATGAGTCCATATATCCATTATAAGCGTTTATATTACCATTTTTATTCAGCATCTCATAAAACATCAGAAATCTAAGGGCAACTTCCTGGTCTTCCATTCTTTTACTTTTGATGCTTTTATCCGTAGCCGTTTTAAACTCATTTAACGATACCATTTCTTTGAGGGTATCTCTTAATCCCTGTCCGGTTAAACAATTCCGTATTTCTTGATTGTTCAATGGTCTGCCACCCGTATTAATTCTCCTGAAAATATCGTATTTTACTTTAAATGGAGAACTCGGGTCTATAATATTTGCCGATAGTGTGGTCAGATTAAACCATCTGAAATATTTAGTATCAATACCTTGTTTTTTACCTTTTGTTACATAATACCTATTACCACAACTCTCCTCTAAATATTGCAATTTTTTTAAAGGGAATTTATTATCCATAAATTCTTTAATTGCCGATATTCTCTGTAATCCATCCACAACAGACAATTTACCGTCTTTGTCTTCAGCAAAATAAAACATAGGCAAAGGTATTCTTAATAAAATTGATTCTATCAATCTCGATTTCTGCATCTGATCCCATACCAAGTGTCGTTGAAAGTCGGGATTCAAGTCTATATCCTGTTGATCTATCATTTGCGAGATAAGAGTAATCGGGATTTTGTCCGACCTGACCTTGATTTTTTCCGGATCATAGGGGTTTAATTCCAATGTATTGTCTTCGCTATAGCTATCTGTTCCTGACGTTTCTATTTCTATTATTTTTAATAGAAGTTCATCAAGTTTCATTTCAATAATATCTTCATCATCAATAATTTCATTAGATTTCCAGAGTATGAGAAGTTCGTTATCCACCCATTTTAATTTCATCCATACTCTTTTATCTTCATCTATTAAGTCAAAAGAGGCGTCTCCGCTTTCTTTATCTTTTTTCTGAAGATTTAAAATCACAATGTCCCTGTCTTTTATGTTAAATTCTATACCCATGACTTATCGTTCTAAAAAATACCTTCCGCAAAAGTATTAAATTTTATTGATAGATTTTGTTTATCCGGGGATAAAAATATTGAGTTGGAAGGGATGGGTATGAGTTGTACATTTGCAGTGAAATAACAATAGTATTTATTCATTTTTAAAACTAAAAATTATGCAACCGATTATTAATTCACAATTGCCCGAATTTAAAGTTCAGGCGTATCACAATGGGAGTTTTAAAACTGTAACGACTAACGATGTATTGGGGAAATGGGCTATCTTCTTTTTCTATCCCGCCGATTTTACCTTCGTTTGCCCCACTGAATTGGAAGATATGGCAAATAAATATGCCAAGTTTCAGGAATTAGGCGTGGAAGTTTACTCGGTAAGTACAGATACTCACTTCGTACACAAAGCCTGGCATGACGCCTCTGAAACCATCCGCAAGATTAAATATCCCATGCTGGCCGACCCCACCGGAGCGCTGAGCCGCGCCTTTGGCGTCCTGATAGAAGAAGACGGTTTGGCATATCGCGGTACTTTCCTCGTGAATCCGGAAGGACAAATCAAGATTACGGAAATACACGACAACGGAATCGGACGCAATGCCGACGAATTGCTGCGCAAAGTAGAAGCCGCACAATTCGTAGCCGCACACCCCAACGAAGTCTGCCCGGCCAAATGGAAAAAAGGTGATGCTACGCTGAAACCAAGTATTGACTTAGTAGGGAAAATCTGATGTTGGATTCCACCTTAAAAGAACAGATTCAGGGCCTTTTTGCAGGCTTGGAAGCGAACTATGTCTTGGATATAACCTCCCCGCCCGTACACGAGAGCAGGGAGGAGCTTCTGGAATTGCTGAACGATGTGGCCGCCGCTTCTTCGGGTAAAATAAGCTGCAAGGTAAAGGAAGGGACGTATCTCGGATTTTCTTTGCTGAAGAATGGCGAAGCTACCGGAATCAGCTTCCGGGGAGTCCCCAACGGACACGAATTTACCTCCTTGCTCCTGGCTATCCTGAATGGCGACGGCAAGGGGAAGAATATCCCCGACGAGAATATATGCAACAGGGTCAAGGGTTTAAAAGGGAACATACGTCTTCAGACGTATGTTTCCCTTACTTGTACCAATTGTCCCGACGTTGTGCAGTC
>JAISSC010000202.1 GCA_031273305.1 Flavobacteriaceae bacterium | reverse complement strand
AAACCGTAACCCTGAAATTTGAAATATTTATATTGACAGACGGGTCTTTTATATATACGGTAAGTTTTTCCCTCATAAAATCCATCGCCTGTGAACGGGTTAATCCTCCTAATTTCAATTTCCCCAACACAGGAAAATCTATTTCACCGTTTTCATCTATTAAATATGTTTTTAATCTTGGATTATTAGTAGAGGCGGTTGATGTACCTCCTACATTATAAGGGTCTTGCTGGTTAAATGGAAGTGTGGATTCCAAATCAAGGGCTGAAACTGTTATTACTAATAAATCATCGGGTTTTAGCGTAGGTGTATATTTATATACTTCATTTAAGGTATCCTCATTGCCCTGAAAATAATACATGCTTTTCTTTGGAGCGCAGGAACTTATACCTAATAATAGTAAAAACAATGCAAAAACAATATATAAATTACGTTTTCTCATATTAATTTTTAAATCTGAAATTACCGGAAATAATTTTTTTATAAATTTCAATTTTTGTGAATTTTAATTTGAATCAAAATATAAATTGGTAAAGGCTTCGTTTTTTGTAAATACAATTATATCTAAACATAGGAAAGGTATTTCCCATTATACAAATTATAACAAAAACACCAACCGCCAAATCGGAATCAACATACATCTTTATTATTTTAGTCATCTAAATAAAATCCTATCTAAACAAAAAACACAACAACTGGACAAAAGTACTATATTTTTATAAAACTGGAAAAAGTTGACCGAACTTTATCCTGACATTTTTCTTTATACCTGATTCTAAATTTATTGCCTGGTATTTATGGATTAATTTTTTATTAAAAACCAAAAAATATATCTCCCTCCTATACTATCTTATACAAAAATATACTTGGAACGGTATAATTATTGCGTGTGTGAATGAATTAAATTTTACATAACTATTTATTATAGCAATTAAATCGCAACTAAATTACAATGGAAAACAAGAAGAACCCTGATAAAGAATTTGATATTTTTAAAAAAGCAATTCTGGAATTTGCAGGGAAAGTAGAAAATGACATTCAGTTACAGATATATATCAAAGAATCTCGAAAATATATTGAGTTTTTAATCAACTATTATTTAGGGCTTGGAAAGCTGAATCTGGTCAGGGAGAGGATTAATGACTTAGACCTGACATTACTGATAGAAATAGAGAAAATTGGAAAAAAATTGGAACTGAGCATTAACCCGCAGGAATTTTAGATATTACCGCATCCGAAAATCCTAATTTTTTGATATTTTCCAATAATCGTTTGGCTGATTCATAATTAATCACCTTTCCACTCGTATAAATGTATACATTGTTATTCTTTTCCCGAGTGACTTTGTTCAATCCTTTAAAAATAGCATCCGTTTCCCTATATTTCTTTGGAGACAATAAAAGTTCAATGGTATAATATTCGTTCTTCAAGGCTTCCTTTTCCTTAAATTCCACTACCATTGCATCAGTAAACCCGGCTTCCTTAGCCACTTTCAAATTAGTTTCACTTTCAGACCTCATATTTGTGCTTCCACTATAATAAATATATCGACCGTTAGATTTAATGATCTCTATATTTTTTAATCCTCTAAGCTGGGAGGCATTTAATCCATATTTATTAAAAGAAGCCAAAAACTGTACCTTTAAGACATTCTCTATAGGTTTTTCCTTTTCCTTAACTACTACTACTTCCTTAACCTCTTCTTTGCCCGATTTCTTATCATATTCTTTCTTATAACTGATAAAAGCGTCATAAATATTTTTTGCTATGGTATTTTGCCCATCTTCTGAGGCAAGATATTCTCCCTCCTGATAATTGGAGATAAATCCTGTTTCTATCAAAACGGAAGGCATGGCAGTTTGTACCAAAACCACAAAACCGGCCTGTTTAACTCCTCTCGAAAACCTGTCTTCCTTTTTAAAATTTTCTTCAACATGTGCCGCCATTTTCAGACTGTTTTCCAGATAAATATTCTGCATCAAAGTAAGACCTATAACGGATTCAGGAGATGACGGATTAAATCCCTCATACTTGGTTTCATAATCCTTTTCCAGATAAATTACCTCATTTTCCCTTTTCGCCACATCAAAATTATCCTGATTTCTACTAGCTCCCAAAACAAAGGTTTCCGTTCCATATGCACTTTTGGTGCCGGCATTACAATGAATGGAGACAAATAGATCCGCCTTATTCCTGTTAGCTATATCTGCGCGCATTATTAATGGAATAAACTCATCCGTTTTACGCGTATAAATAACCTCCACCTCCTTATTATTTTTTTCAATCAAACTCCCAACCTTTAAAACTAAAGAAAGATTTACATTTTTTTCATGAGCATACGGTCCCCTTGCCCCAAAATCATGCCCTCCGTGCCCTGCATCCAAAACCAGAGTAAAATCTTTCTTTTGAGAATATGAGAAATTGATAAGGAAAAACGATACTATTACTATTATATTTTTTGAGTTAAATATTGTTAAAACTCTCATTAGTTCTTTTTTTTGATTAATTTTGACACTAAAATTTTTCTGAATTTACTTACTTTGACGAATTCAAAACTCAAATATAATATACTTTGTCAATTCTTTCTAATTTTTAACATTCTGTTAGCACAGGATGATGGGAAAAATGTTCCCGATTCTTCCCAAATATCTGCTGACACAATAAAAATACAAAAAGAAAAATTGGAAGACGTGATAAATACTCAGGGAGATGAAATCAGAAATATCTTCTCAAAAAAATTAACTTATCTCATTCACAATGCAAAGGTAACCTATCAGGATATGTCTATTGATGCCGATTATATCGTTATGGACTGGAACACGGGAGACGTATTTGCCAGAGGAAAAGTAGACAGCTTGGGAAGAATCATCGATCATATCAAATTTACACAAGGCGGAAAGAACTTTGAATACACAGAGGCAATGCTCAACATGAACACCAAACAAGGAACAGCCTTTCACGTGAGGACGGAAGAAGACGAAATGGCTATACTTGCAGAAAAGGCTAAAAGAATGAACGATCAGGACTATTACATGAGGAGGAGTATTATGACCACCGATGAATATTTTAAAGCAAAAAAAGATTCCCTCCCCGACTATCACCTTTCCACCAATAAACTAAAACTAATCACCGGAAAAAACAAGAAAACCATAGTTGCCGGGCCTACGACCATGTACATAGAACAAGTGCCTACTCCTTTTATGCTCCCTTTCCTGTATCTGCCCTCCTCAGGAAAGAACCGCGAAGCCGGCATACTGATAGGTACTTTCGGAGAGCGACAGTCCAAAGGGTTTTATCTGGAAAGATGGGGAATTTATATCCCGATGGGAGAATATCTGGATTTGGAAACCCGGTTTGGAGTATATACCAAAGGGAGCTGGATGGTCGATAACCGCATCAGATACCTCAAAAGATATAAATATTCAGGAAACCTTAACCTAATTTATGAGAAAAACATTAACAGTACTAAAGGATTAAGCGACTATTCCGAAGTCAAAAATTACAGAGCACTCTGGACACATTCCCAAGACCCCAAAGCCAATCCCAATCTGTCTTTCAATGCCTCAGTTAACTTTATGAGCCAAAATTATTACAACAACAGCATATATAATCAAAATGCCCTATATGGAAACGTGAACAATAATCAGACCTCTTCTTCCATCTCTCTGGTCAAAAGGTTCAACAACAACCCTTTAACGGTTTCATTGAACACCTCTGCCTCACAAAATATCTCATCAGGGCAGGTCTCGATGACACTTCCCAACCTGTCCGTGACCATGCCTCAGATATATCCTTTTAAACCTAAATCCGGACCAAAAAGAAACATACTCCATAACCTGTATATGGATTACAAAATGAACCTGCAGAACTCCGTAACAACCACTACGGAAGACATGTTCTCTTCCCGAATGTTTGACGATTCCAGAAACGGTATGAGGAACTCTACCAGTTTAGGTACCACCACGACCCTGTTTTCCTACTTTCAATTAGGGGTAACCGGGAATTACAAAGAAATCTGGACTACAAAAACCATCAGGAAAGAGTATGACTCTCTTACGAACCAAACGCTGACAATAGATAAAAACGGATTCAAAACATACAGAACTTTCGACGGTTCGCTTAATTTGACCACTACCCTGTACGGAATGGCTAATTTCAAAAAGGGAGGAATGATTCAGGCTATCCGACACATGATCTCCCCTACCATAAGCTATAACTATATGCCCGATTTCTCCAAAGATTCATGGGGATACTACGGAACGTATACAGATAAAGACGGGAAAGAAATAAAATATTCCTACTTTGAAAGAGGTGTAATGGGTGCACCTTCCAGTTATGAGAGCAGCTCCGTTAACCTGTCATTCGCCAACAACCTCGAAATGAAAGTACGAAGCAAAAAGGAAACCAGCGGAGTAAAAAAGATAAAACTGCTCGAATCTTTAAATATCAACACTTCATATAACTTTGCCGCAGATTCTCTGAACTGGAGCCCTATCTATGCAACCGGTTCCACCTCTCTGTTCAACTCTAAGCTAAGAGTAAACTATGCCATGAGGATCAATCCTTATAAGATTGTGTTCGACACCCCTGAATCCGTTACCGGACATGAAGTAGACGAGTTCGGGCATTTTTCAATAGCCAGCTATACTATGGGGCTAAATTTCTCTCTGGAGCCTTCCCTTTTCGGAGAAAAGAAAAACCGTACCTATAAAAAACAGGGAACCATACGATATGAAAAATATTATTTCGATGACAACGACTATGCCCGTTTTAACATCCCGTGGAGGCTGGACATAGGAGTTAACTATACATCAACTCGTGAATATAACCGGGATGCCCGTGTTTCCGCCACCGTCAACCTGAGCGGAGAAATCTCTCCTTCTCCCTACTGGAAAATTACGGCATCCACCAATTATGATATGGATACCAAAAAGCTCGGATACACACGGCTAAGTCTCATGAGAGACCTGAGAAGTTTCAATATCAACTTTGACTGGGCACCGATCTCATCCAGTTACAACAGAACATGGAACTTCTACATAGGAATCAAAGCATCAATATTAAGAGATGCCCTAAAATATGAAGCAAAAAACTTTAATGATCAAAGTGGTTTTTAAAAAATCCGTACCTTTGCAAATTCAAACAAAATATAAAAACCATGACTCGAAAGAATATAAACACAGACAAGGCTCCGGCAGCCATAGGGCCTTATTCCCAAGCCGTTAAAACTCATAATTTCCTTTTCGTTTCAGGACAAATCCCCGTTGACCCTGAAACAAGGCAAATCCCGGTTACCATAGAAGAACAAACCCGACAGGTAATGAAGAACATTGAAGCCCTGCTCACCGAAGCAGAACTTTCATGGAATCAGGTATGTAAAACCACTATCTTCCTGACCGATATGAACGACTTCGCCAAAGTAAATGAAATCTATGCCTCATACTTTTCCGAAAACTTCCCGGCAAGAGAATGCGTACAAGTTTCCGCCCTGCCTAAAAATGTTTCCATTGAAATATCAGTAATCGCTTCCGAATAAAAAAAGTAAAAAAATGATTAGAAATACGCTTGCAGTTTTACTGGGAATCCTGGTAGCTATTACCCTTATCACCTTTTCCGTTATGATAAATTCTTACTGGATTCCTTATGACTACAAAGGACTGCCCATAGAATACTGGACATCCATCGTCAGGACGGCAAAGGGAGAATTTTTTATAGCCCTGTTGATCTCCTCCGGAGTGGGTTCTCTCTTAGGAGGCGTAATTTGCGCCCTAATCGTAAAAAAAGCCCCCAAAGCCTATGCAATGCTGATAGGCTTCCTTTTACTATTAATAGCCATCGCCGAAGTATCTATTTTCAAAGGACACCCTACATGGTATAAAATCAGCATGTTTTTTATCTTTTTCCCCTTCTCATGGTTAGGAGCGAGAATAGTGGAATGGCTACAAAACAGAGTATTAAAAACTCAAAAATAATCATCCTGAGATTCTGCACAGAAACTTTGGATTTTGGATTATTACATTTTTCCTGTTACTTTTGTAGTTCAATTTTGAGATAATTTATATAATTATGGAATCTTTAAAAAACAGAAAAAAATGACACGACAGGAGATTGAACAACAGATATTAAGGATAGCAGATGAATTATCCTTAACTGATAAGGCTATGGCAAAATTAATGAAAATAAATTACTTTAATTATGCTAGAAAGAAAGGTAAGACTATTACCTCAGCAGCTTCTTTTTTTAACGAAAAAAATTACAAGACTGTTGCTAGTAGCTTGATAGAGTACGGTGAAAGACTTAAAGAAAGGCTTAAGGATCAGGGGTTAGAACTTGAAAAATAGAAAAAGCTGATAGACATGGGAAAATTCGATGGACTAAGTACCAGAGAGAATTGAAATCAGCAATCCCGGTTTTTCCTTAAAAACAGAAGATAAATTAGGCGAACCCGGATCTATAAACAGAAACCCGTTTATAGCAGCCATTTTCCATGAAACAAATTTAGCTGAAACAAAAGGAAGTGGTATAAGAACAATGAGAAAATTAATGGAGAACTTTGGTATGTTGCCTCCTACTTTTGAAAGCAACAGAGAAGATAATAGATTCACTGTACGATTACTTTTACATCACTTATTGAATGAAGAGGATTTGGAATGGCTTAAATTATTTGATACATTTCGATTAAATGATAATCAAAAAAGAATATTAATTTTTATTAGAGAAGTAAGAGCTATTGATAATTCTGCTGCTCGTCAAATAAATGGTACTAAGTCTATAATATCAAACAAAGACTTAAGAAAATTGAAAGAATTGAAATTATTGGAACAAAGAGGTAAAAATAAGTTTACCTATTACGTTCCTTCCCAATCATTAATATCATTGATAAATAATGAAAAATACCTTAGTGCCCAACCTACCAACCTTAGTGCCCAACCTACTGACCTTAGTGCCCAACCTACCAACCTTAGTGCCCAACCTACCGACCTTAGTGCCCAACCTACCAACCTTAGTGCCCAACCTACTGACCTTAGTGCCCAACCTACCGACCTTAGTGCCCAACCTACTGACCTTAGTGCACAACCTACTAACCTTAGTGCACAACCTACCGACCTTAGTGCACAACCTATACCTAAAGATTTACAAGAAAAGATTAATAATTTGGGTCATAGAGCTAATGATAAAAATGAAATATCAAATATAATTTTAGAAATATGTTCGATTAGAGATTTCAAAAAAAGAGAACTTGCAGAATTATTAGGTAGAACTGAAAAGTATATTGCTCGGAATTTTATAAAGCCATTATTAGAAGATAACCTGTTAAAATATAAATATCCTGAAATGATCAATCATCCTGAACAGGCATATTCAACAAAAAAATAAAGGTCTATTACTTTTTGGATGCCGTTTCTGATGTCCTTTCCAAGTAATTACACGCCGTGAAGTTATCTTTAAAAACCCTGAAACCCTTGCTAGAATTAGGTTTCAGGGGTAGTGACTCCGAAGGGGGTCGAACCCTTGACCCACTGATTAAGAGTCAGTTGCTCTACCAACTGAGCTACGGAGCCTAAAACAAGAAAAGCCTGAGATTACACTCAAGCAACTCTTTGTGACCTGGCTGGGGCTCGAACCCAGGACCCCAACATTAAAAGTGTTGTGCTCTACCAACTGAGCTACCAGGTCTTTCTTTAACCTCGATTATGTTTTTTATCTAAAGTGACTCCGAAAAGACCCACTGATTAAGAGTCAGTTGCTCTACCAAATCTTTCTTTAACCTCGATTACGTTTTTTTATCTAAAGTGACTTGGCTGGGGCTCGAACCCAGGACCCCAACATTAAAAGTGTTGTGCTCTACCAACTGAGCTACCAAGTCTTTACTCAATGTTCGCCAAAATTTTTAGCGAGTGCAAATATAATTACTTTTTTTGGCTATCCAAATAATCTGAAAAAAAATCTCATATTTGCGGAAATATTTCATGTTATGATTATTTCTCTGACCGGTTACATGGGAAGTGGTAAAACTACCGTTGGAAAACTATTAGCCAAATATCTGAATTTTGTTTTCATTGACCTGGATGATTATATTATTTCCAACGAAAAAAGGTCAATTACGGAACTCTTTTCAGGAAAAGGTGAAATTTATTTCCGCAAAGTGGAAAATTCCTGTTTAAGGGAGATTTTAAATAAAGATAATATAGTACTAAGTTTAGGCGGAGGCACTCCGGTTTATCATGATAACATGGATTTGATTAATGATAAAAGCATTTCTTTTTACTTAAAAATGAATCCTTTAGAACTAGCTAAAAGATTGATTCCCGAAAAAGAACACCGTCCGCTTATTTCCCATTTAAATGATGAAAATATAGAGGAATTTATAGCCAAGCATCTATTTGAGCGTTCTCCTTACTACGAAAAAGCTAAATATAAGATCAACATTAATCATAGATCCGTAGAAGAGACCTGCAATGAAATTATTGCTCTTTTAAAAATATCAGGGTAATTAATCCTCTACTCATCATCATCCCAATCCGGTATATAATCTTCCAGATTTCGCCTGTCTTTCTTGGTGGGGCGTCCCAATCCTTTTTGTCTGTAATAATTTTGAGCCTGCATTCGGGTTTTCATAATTTCTATCTGTTCAGGCTCCGTTAAATCCTTAATATATAAGGAAACGCATTTTGCTCCTACCCGACCGGCAGGAAGTTGAATTACCTGAATTCTATAATTTATCTGATTTTTTCTAACGGTATATATCGACCCTACAATTACTTCTCTGGAAGGCTTCAATGGTATATCTTCCGATAATACCCTATTCTTTTTACATTCTTCGGTAGCAATAGCTCTGGTTTTATAAAAACGAATACACCATAAAAATTTATCTATCCTCATGCACAATAAAATTTAGCAATTTTAAATTAAATCGTAATTTAGCACCTAAATTTAATATATTTATTCACATGATTAAAAAAATTCTTCTGGCAGGCTGCATAATTTCTCTGGCTTTCTTTTCTTCCTGCAAAAGCGATGATGATGAGGTGAAAACTTTATCAATTGAAGAACAGAACGCAGCCGACGATGCTGCCATCATAAACTTTCTGGATAATTATTATTTTGATGATCTGGGAAAAGTAACGAAATTCTCGGATACTGTTACTTCCGATGATAAAGACCCTCTAAGTAAAAATGCAAAGAAAGACCCCTCCGGATTCTGGTATGTTGTAAACGCTGAGGCTTCGGCGGGAGATGGAGAAAATCCTGATGGAGAAAATAACATCCTTATTCATTACACCCTCAAATATTTTACCGCCACTGAGGGTGGAAACGGATATACTTACTTATACACGGCTTCCAGCTCGATTGACAATATAGGAGTTGCTCAGGAAAATCCTTTTTTCTACAAAAAACCTGAAAATTCTACCTATGATGACAATTACTATACTATTAAAGGTATAGTGAACGGATTAAAAAATTTCAAACCTACCGGGAAAGGAAAAAATGATCCTTATGATAAGCTACAAGGCGTAATTATCGTTCCTTCTCGTTTAGCATATGCCAGAAATTCCAACTATCTGGGACTGGCTGATGTTACCTTTATTTTAAACTTTGAGTTATATAAGGTCTGTTCGGGAGAGCAAACTTGCTTATAAAAAGTCGTCATTGTTTTATACTATATTGAAAAACATGATTTTTTATGATAAAAATCATGTTTTTCATTCTCATTCATTTACCTAACACTCAATCAATAAGGGAAATATTATGAATAATTCATTGCGCTGTTAAAAAAACGTTAATCTTTTTTTGTCTTTCTTATATTTATTTATATATTTGTCGCAGTAATTTAAAACTTGAAAAAATGAAAAAATTATTTTTAGTAGGAGCTTTAGCATTAACAGGATTATTTGCAACAGCTCAGGAAAGTGAAGGCCTAAAAGGAACTTGGTTCGTAGGTGGTCAATTAGGTTTTGGTAGTACCGATGACGGGAAGAAGTATAGTGAAAAAACTAGTTCCATATCTGCTGTACCTATCGTTGGTACTTTCGTTTCTCCATCTGTAGCTGTTGGTTTAGGTATAGGATACTTAGGTGGCTCTAGTAAAGTAGGTGACTACGACCAAGACAAAAGCAGTAAGATTGTTATTAAGCCTTTAGTAAGAAAATACTGGAATATTACCGGAGGGTTATTCTTCTATGGACAAATCGCTGCTCCCGTGATTATTGGTACTGATACAAAGTATACTTATACGGTTGATATTAATACCGGTAAGGAAGTGAAAAATGAAAACAAAACTAATACCTCTGACATTGGATTGGAAGTATCCCCGGGATTTGACTATGTAATCAACAAATGGTTAACCATTGAAACTTCTTTTACTATCTTTAGCTTTAACTACCATAGTTCAAAAGAAGATGTAAAAGATGCAAAAGCTTCTAGCGAAGTAAATGTTAGTGCTAATCCATTTAAATCTATGGATGATAGAACTGTTGGTGCTTTACAAGTTGGTGTTAAATTCTTATTCTAAATTTTTATTAGCTAAGATTTAATAAACAATATTTTAACAATGAAAAAAAACCTTGCATAATGCAAGGTTTTTTCTTTTTATATTTTAATCAATCCTTTGAAAAGCCGAAATATCTATATTCATTTAATTTTAGGATTGTATTTTTCGGGATATTTTGCCATTTCCGGTTTATAGAAATCCTGAATTTCATCCAATACCTGATTGGCATCCTTATCTCCTATATGTATGATCTTAGCTATGCCGGCTATCTTATTTTTATAGTCTGCATAAGCTAATATTAGAGGCACATCTGCTCTTTTTGCTATAAAATAAAAGCCCTTTTTCCATTCGGAAGCCCGAGAGCGGGTTCCTTCAGGGGTATTTATCAACGCCATAGAATCGGATTTTTTAATAAGGCTTGCTGAGTATTCTACTAGATTATTACGCTGCCCCCTGTTCACCCCGATACATCCTAATGCTTTGAATATAAATCCATACCAGGGTTTTGTGTATGAATCTTTAATCATAATTCTATATGGTATTCCCAATACCCAAAAACAGGCTAAACAATAATAAAAATCCCAGTTGGAGGTATGGGGAGCACAAATCAGTACACTCTTTTTATAATTTTCCATCGGAATGTCTGATATAAACTTCCAACCTTTAAGGGACAACATGAATTTACCTAATATTTTTTTCATTTATTTCTGTTAATTAATCAAAAAAAAGCCCAGCCAAGTATTTTACTACTCAACTGAACTCTACAAATATATGTATTTTAAATTTTATTTAACTACACTAACTGAAGAACGCCATTATCCAATCCATAATGACAAGAACTATTTTAAAGAGAATCTGTACCATGATTTTTTATTTTATTCCCTCTTTCAATGCTTACACTTTCTTCTGAATCATCTCCATCGGAAAAACTATCAGAATCTTCACAAGTTAAACATCTCAAATGATTATCTACAAATTTAAATATTTTATTTGAATTACCCTCATCATCATAATAAATATTTATATTTCCATTCTCCCTATAGGAAACTTTCTTTATATTACGGGTTTTAATATATTTTCCTTTGGGGACATAAAGTGTCAGTTCTATTCTCTGGTTCCTAAACTTAGCATTTTTAGGCAGGGAAATGTATGAATTAAGGGTCAAATTGTTTTCATCTACTTTATAGGTGTAAACAATATTAGAAATATTCTTTTGCGCTATTTGTTCATCTTTCCCGGTTGCACTGGTTTTTATTTCCAAATAAAAATTAGAATCCTGACTTTGCTTCACTTTTATCTTTCTATCAATCTTCTTTATAATGCTGTCTTTGGTGAATTTTATCTCATCTGGGTTTATTCCAAATCTTTTTCTATATAATAAATTTGAATTTTTATCATAATCATTCATGGAGATATTTAACGTATCGGAAGAGGTATTAACTACAAATTTGCTTGTTTTTTCCATCGTATCTCCAAAATGAGATGCAACCAAAGTAATACTCATTATAGTAATAACTACTGCTGAAATTAACCATGTTACAAGTAAACTAATCACAGCCGTCACTGTTATTTTAACAATTTTTTTCTTGGTTATAAGCCGTAAACCAATCAACAAAAGAAATAAAGACGGGATTAAAACCACTATTCCGGATAAAATAACCAAGAGATACAGTTGCCATGAGGAATCAAAAACCAAATTGATATACTGTGAGGAACTGCCACCGGGAAAGGATAATGAAAAGGAACAAACAAAATATGACACAATAAATGAAACAGCAATCACCACAAAGATAATTCCCATGAATAGCACCGTAACTTTAGCCACTATTTTGAAAAAAGTCTCAAGGAAATCTCCTATTCCGTTGCTTGCCTTTGACAGGTTCTTTTTTATTTTTCCGGCTTGTTCAGATACTTCGTCCTTATTGATATACTCTTTTATAGAATCAAAATTTACCGGTTTTCCCTTCATTTTTAATTTATCTGAGGTCGTAACAGCTTTGGGCATTACTATCCAAAGAATAATATAAGCAAAGAAAAACGCAGGTATCAATCCATCTAAAAACCATCCGTAAAAAATAAATAACAATATCATCCCCAATCTAAGCCATATGGGCTGAATCCCAAAAAAATGTGCCACCCCGCTACAAACTCCTGCAATCATTTTATCATCCATATCCCGATACATCTGACGTTGATAAAACTTATCTTCTTTTTCTTTATAAGTTCCCGAAGTTTTTATGGAATCTTCTTCTATTCCTTCTGAGTGATATTGTTCCGGAGCACCCATAATACTTATCACTTTATCAATATCTTTTATGTCTACTACCTGACGATAATTTCCTAACCATTCTTTAAATAATTCCGCTATACGGGCTTCTACGTCTCTGATAATTTCGTTGGTGTCGTCTTCTCCTGTTTCAAGAGAAGCCTTTACCTCTTCTAAATACTTCTGTAATTCGTAAAAGGCATCTTCTTCTATAAAAAAAGATAATCCTCCTAAACTTATGGATACTGATCTATTCATGGATGTGGTTATTTAAATTCGTTATTATATTTACAGATTTAGTAAGTTCTCCCCAAGTTTGGGCTAATTCTCTTAAAAAATTTTCGCCATTGGAAGTAATTGCATAATATTTTCTGGGTGGTCCGGAAGTTGATTCTTCCCACCTATACGTTAAAAATTCTGCATTCTTAAGCCTCGTCAGAAGAGGATATAAAGTCCCCTCCACTACAATGAGCTGTCCTTTTTTTAACTCGTCTATTAAATCGGATACATAAGCATCCCCTCTTTTTATAATGCTCAAAATACAATATTCTAATACACCTTTTCGCATTTGAGCTTTAATATTTTCCGTATTCATTTTATTTTACCCGCTAAATGGTACTGCAAATATATAAATAATATATAGTATTATGCAATACAAAGTAGTGTATTTTTTAATAATTTTGATTTGACCAAAAACATTATATTTGTAGTTTATTAACAAAAATGTTTTTATGATTCCTGTAACGAAACCTCAACTGCCTCCTCTAGATGAATTTAACAGCTACTTGAAAAAAATTTGGGAGAACCAGTGGCTTACTAATAACGGACCTCTTCATCAGGAATTGGAACAGGCACTTTGCGATTATTTAGGAATAAAATATATCAGTTTATTTTCTAATGGTACCTTAGCCCTAATAACAGCTATTCAGTCCTTAAAGCTTTCCGGAGAAGTAATAACTACTCCTTATAGTTTTGTTGCCACTACTCATTCTTTATGGTGGAATAATATAAAACCTGTTTTTGTTGATATAGAACCTGATTTTATGAACATAGATCCTGAAAAAATAGAGGCTGCAATTACTCCACAAACAACCGCTATACTCCCTGTACATGTTTATGGTAATCCTTGCGATATAGATAAAATTCAAAAAATTGCAGATACTTATGGTTTAAAGGTATTATATGATTCAGCTCATGCATTCGGTACTAAAATAAATGGAAACTCTATTTTAAATTACGGAGATCTATCTATTTTAAGTTTTCACGCTACTAAAGTGTATAGTACTATTGAAGGTGGGGCTATTATTTCTCATGATAAAAAAACAAAAGACCGTATTGATAAACTTAAAAATTTCGGTTTTGCAGATGAAGTAACGGTAGTAGCTCCGGGAATAAATGCTAAATTAAATGAAATTCAGGCTGCATATGGCTTAGTACAACTGAAATACATTGATGAAATGTTAGTCAAAAGAAGATCAATAAACTCTCTATACAGAGAATTACTAAAAGATATAAAGGGAATACGATTATTACCCGAAGCTGAAAATTCGGAGACCCCTCACTCTTATTTCCCAATCCTTATTGACAAGGAACAGTATGGAAAAACAAGGGATGAATTATATGAACTTTTAAAAACCAAAAATATTTACGGAAGAAGATATTTTTACCCGCTAATTAGTAATTTGCCGACATACAGAGGATTACCTTCTGCATCCGAATCAAATTTACCTGTAGCAAACAAAATAGCCGAGAAAGTACTCTGCTTACCTATGTACTCTGAACTAAGTTTAAGTGATGTTGAAAAAATTTGTAATTTTGTAAAACAATGGTCATAATAGGAGCTAAGGGATTTGCTAAAGAGGTTCTGGAAATTTGTATTCAAAACAAAATTCCAAACATAGCTTTTTATGATGATGTAAATAAAAACTCTCCTACACTACTTTTTGATAAATTTCCTATATTAAAAAATTCTGAACAAATCCTTAGTTATTTTAAAAAATATGATTTTGATTTTACACTAGGAATAGGTAATCCCTTTTTAAGGAAAAATCTATATTCCAAAATAAAAAAACTAGGGGGAAATTTCACCTCTGTGATTAGTTCTAAAACTCAAATAGGATCTTTTGACATCAAAATAGGAACCGGTTGCATTATTTTTCCCGGAGTAATGATTTCCAACTCCGTGAAAATTGGTACAGGAACTATGATATATTATAATTCTATTATTACTCACGATTGCCAAATTGGAGATTTTGTCGAAATTTCGCCTAATGCAACTCTACTGGGAAGATGTACAATAAAAAAATTTTCACATATCGGCGCAAATGTTACTATTTTACCAGATACAAAAATAGGTTCAAATGTTACTATAGGTGCTGGTGCTGTAGTAACCAAAGATGTTCCTGATAACTGTATTGTTGCAGGAATACCCGCAAAAATAATTAAGGAAGTAAAACCTTTAGATACATAACCGTATGCAACAATATATGGTAAGTGTTGTTATGATTACTTATAATCATGAAAAATATATACAACAAGCAATAGAAAGTATACTAATGCAAGAATGTACTTTTGAATATGAATTAATAATTTCTAATGACTGTTCTCCGGATAATACTCATAAAATAATACAAGGATATTTGTCTGGAAATAACAGCATTAAATACTTTTCTCATGAAAAAAATTTAGGTGTAATTCCAAACTTCTTATTTGCTTTAAATCAGGCAAATGGAAAATATATAGCTATCTGTGAAGGAGATGATTACTGGACAGACCCTCTTAAATTGCAGAAACAAGTAGACTTTATGGAAAATAATCCTGATTTTTCTATTATTTTTCATCAAGTACAAGTATTAGAAAATGATATTCTAACTAATGAAACCTATCCTTTAGCTAAAAATGTAAAAGATATTTCAACTATAGAAGATTTATCTAAAAACAATTATATCCCTACTCTCTCGGTATTATATAAAAATTCGCATACTTACCCTTCCTATATTAAAGATTCTTTCATTGGAGATTATCCTTTACACTTATACAATGCTGAAAAGGGAAAAATAAAATTTATTCCTGAAATTATGGGAATATATAGAAAAGGTGTGGGAGTATGGAGCTCTGAAATTAACTCAATACGAAACAAAAAAATGTTACTATCATTATTTTTAATAAGTGATTATTATAAAAATAATAAAGTTGTATACCATAATTTGCGCCAGCAACAAAAATTTTATCTGTATGCCTATTTAAAAGATACTACCGGCAAAAAACAATCAGCTTTATCCATCTTATTCAAAGATAAACTATTCAAAAATGTTCCTTTAATGGATAAATTATATATTTTATTGAAATTTTTATTAAAAAAGAACCTGTAATGGACATCCTTATCAAATCATTTAACCGTCCTTTTTATCTGGACAGATGTATTTCCAGTATTTATCAATTTGTGGAGGGGATATATACCATTAAGGTCATGGATGATGGCACTCCCGAAAGATACCTGACCAAAATTCAGGAAAAATATCCGAAAGTTATAATTACAAGGTCTGAAAATTACAACGAAAAAAGGAACGCTATTGAAGAAAATCTGCAAAACGGAAAAGAAATCAACGGGTTTAAAATTCCTACCCAACTGTGGATTCAATCCGTAAAGGAGGCTTCCCCTTATTTCATCATAACGGAAGACGATGTCTGGTTTACAGAAAGAATTAATGTGACCAAACTGGAAAAAACAATGAACGAAGAAAACATCTCTCTGGTTAAATTAGGATGGTTGGGAAATACATCACCATTTGGTGATTTTGAACATCATAGAATAACGTCGGATATTACTGTCGTTTATCCGAAGTTATTTACAGCTCCTCGTTTCGTTATGAGTTGGTTCTTTTTTAACACGTTCAAATTTTTCAGCCTGCTATACAGATTGGGCTTGGTTACCAATCATACAAAAGGTAAATATTGGGTATTAAATTCCATATTAATGGGAATGTATAAAAAAGAATATTGGTTGGAAATATGGAAAAATGCCGATGGAAAGGTAGATGAAAAACGTCAGCTTCTCAACGCTTCCCTATATTACAGAAAACATAAAAAAGATAAAAACCTGATAGCCCAATTAAATACAGAAGCGATGAAAACTTCCTTTATTTCTTCTGCCACCAATTCGTATCATTCCTTTGAAGATAACTTCGATATGAATCAATTCAACCATATTATCAATGAAAAATGGTACAATAACGAATTTGACCCATTAGAAAATTTCCCTAAAGATTTTTCACAAAAATATATTTCCTTTTTTCTTGATGAGGTAAAAAATGAACGGGCAACTTCTTCCGAATGGAAAAAATTTACGGAAAAATTTAAATCCCAGTATAGGAATCAGGGTTGTTTAATAGATGATGATTAATCAGAATATTTCTTATAATGAAAGAGTAAATATTTAACTTTATAAAAATTTAGTGGCGGAACTTCGTATAAAATCATTTCATCATCCGTTAATTTATAAATTCTCAATATTTGATCGCTAAAATAAATACTTCTTATTTCCAAATCTTTAGGTAATTTTCCTATAAAATCTGAATTTTCAGGCACATCTTCAAGACTATATACAATTCTACCTCTATCCTCTCTCCATTTATAATGTAATTTGCCTATACTACCTTCATCTATTCTTCTCTCTATTAACTTTCTGCCTTTTATAATCTCGTAATCATATTTTGCGTAAGAAAAAGAGATGGTATCCTGAGTATAGACATCCCCAAAAGAAATAAACATAGCAATCTTATTATTAAACGGCTTTTTCTTATCAGTAAATATTTGGCTTAACTTCCAATATCCCTCTAATTTTTCCAAATCAGATTCTTTTAACCTATAAGCCAATGAATCTTCCAGCTTTCTTTGCATGGATTCTACTTCTTTACGATTATAAAGATTAATATCCTGACAATAATATAGAGTAACTATAAATGTAAGCGTTATTGTAATTATTCTTTTCATATCTTATCTAACTTTTCTTAGCCTTAATCATAGCCTCCAACATATCCCACATATCTTTCGGAACCTGCTCCAGCATATTAAATTCTCCTGCTCCCAACAACCATTCTCCTCCATCAATGGTAACCACTTCTCCGTTAATATAAGACGAATAATCAGAAACCAGATAAGCCGCAAGATTAGCCAATTCCTGATGCTCTCCTACCCTTTTCAGCGGAACTTTTTTAGCCAGGTCAAATTTATCTTTTAAATCTCCCGGAAGCAGTCTGTCCCAAGCTCCTTTGGTAGGAAAAGGTCCCGGAGCAATCGCATTGAACCGGATATTATATTTTGCCCACTCCACCGCTAAAGAACGGGTCATTGCCAAAACTCCGGCCTTAGCCATAGCCGACGGAACCACGTAAGCCGAGCCTGTCCATGAATAGGTCGTTACTATATTCAATACCGTTGCAGGCAATTTATTTTCTATCCAATATTTCCCTAAAGCCAGCGTACAATTCTTGGTTCCTTTCAGGACTATATCAATCACGGAATCAAAAGCATTAGCAGAGAGCCTTTCCGTTGGAGAGATAAAATTCCCGGCAGCATTATTAAGCAGTATATCTATCTTGCCGTAATGAGACACTACCGCATTTCTCATTTTCTCTACTGCTTCATAATCTCTTACATCCAGAGCATAAGTAAATATTTCGCCTCCTGTCTGTTCTTTCAGTTCTTTTGCCGCCGATTCCAGCTTTTCTAAATTTCTGGAAACAATTGCAGCCTTTGCTCCCAATTCTAAAAAATATTTGGTCATGGACTTTCCTAACCCGCTTCCTCCTCCTGTTACGACTATAACTTTATCTTTTAAACTATCCGGAGATAGCATACCCTGTGTATACTTCATTTTCTTGATTATTTGACTGAGGTAAATATATAAAAAATAAGCAGAATAAATATCCTGCTCATCTTTTATTAAAAAATCATAACTTATTTATTCTTCTTCCTTTTCTTCCTCCTCATCCTCAACTTCATATTTACTAATCTCCGAATCACAGAAATCAAAAGCCTGCTCTATCAAAGAATTTACTTCGTTAGTAATTTCCTCTTCTCCTCCTTCCGGTTCATCCAACCATTCCACTTCCTCCTCTTCCACATTCAGTATAAAACGAGGATATTCCGTATGCACCACGTATAAATCGTCAGGAAAATCAGAATTGTCTGCCATTAAAAACTTAGGTAGTTTCATAAAATTAAAATTTTAGATTATCGTTGGCAAAGATAACTTTTAAATTTCGTTATGCAAATTATTTTCTTCCCCATCAAGCAATTCCTTTAATTTTACTAACTCTGCCTTTACCAATTCCAAACGTGAAATAATCTCTATTCTTTTTGAAATTTTGGGTTGAGTAACCAGTACACTCCTTGCTCCGTCCAACGTATACCCTCTTTCCTTCACCAAATGGTAAATAATTTTCAGGTTTTCTATATCTTTTGAAGTGAAAAAACGGTCGCCTTTTTTATTCTTCTTAGGAGCAATACTATCAAATTCTTTCTCCCAGAACCTTATAAGAGAAGCATTTACATTAAAAGCCTGTGCCACCTCTCCAATCGAATAATATAATTTTTCCGGAAGTTGAATATTCATGATTCAAATCTATGATATTTTATTTATTTATTAAAAATATTTGGAAAAGTAAATTTAATTTCTATATTTGCCTTTGCTTTGGTATTTGCAATTTATAGTGAATAATGAATGAGCTAAATAGTTACTGTTTTTTATCTATGCTGATTCATTAACTAAAAAAATTGCAAATTTAAAAGGGAATCCGGTGAGAATCCGGAACAGGCCCGCTGCTGTAATCTCATAACAGCATTTTAAGATTTAACTGCCACTGAGAAATATTCTTGGGAAGGCTTCTTAAAATGGAGTAAGTCAGAAAACCTGCCAAACATTATTACATAGTTAATAGCTTTCGTGGAACAAGGCTAAAAACATCAAAAGTATTTCATCTCTACTTTTCATGTTTATTTTTCATGAAGCGATTAATTATGTTTTAAATATAATTAATGAGCGAAAATGATACACAAACATAAAAATATCAAACTTTTACTAACCCAGATTTTTAGTATTCTCACTCTCATTCTTTTTTCACAAGAACAAAAAGAACGAAAGGACAGCACTAAAATTACCGAACTTCAGGAGATCATTACTATCGGAAAGAGGGAGAACAAAGGTATCATTTCATATCAGGAACTTTCAGGAAAAGAACTGCAAAACCTAACCGGTGCTTCGTCGGTATCAGATGCCCTACGTTATTTTTCGGGAATACAACTAAAGGATTATGGAGGAGTCGGAGGAATGAAAACCGTAAATATTCGGGGAATGGGAAGTCAGCACGTAGGCGTTTTTTACGATGGGATACAGTTGGGAAATGCCCAGAACGGAACCGTTGATCTGGGTAAATTTTCTCTGGACAATATGGAGTCCGTTTCTTTATATAACGGACAAAAAAGCCAGATATTTCAATCCGCTAAAGACTTTGGTTCTGCCGGAAGCATTTATATGACTACTAAAAAACCGAAATTTGAAAACGATAAAAGAACAAATCTTAGTGCAAACTACCGTTCCGGTTCCTTTGCCCTGATAAATCCGTCGGTTTTATGGGAACAGAAACTTTCCGAAAACATTAACCTTTCCCTAAATACAGAATACATAAACTCTAACGGAAAATACAAATTCCGACATAGAAAAGACCATTGGGATACTATTGGAATCAGGCAAAACGGGAATATCAGTGCTTTCCGTGTAGAGGTCGGGTTGTTTGGGAAACTCAACAAAGGAACCTGGAATTTAAAAGGATATTATTATGATTCCGAGCGGGGAATTCCGGGAGCTATTGTCAAAAATGTGTTTAATAGTAGTTCCAAACAATGGGATCGTAATTTCTTCCTTCAAGGTTCATTTGAAAAAGAGATAACACACAAATATAAAATTTTGGTCAATGCCAAATATGCCAACGACTATACCCATTTTTACCGTCTTGTCCTTGACTACATACAAGGCTCTCTCGTGCAGTCGGATTTTCTGGATAACACCTTTAAACAGGAAGAATTTTATATTTCCACCGCCCAGCAATACTCACTGTTCTCCTTTTGGGATATTGCACTTTCCGCAGACTATCAGTACAACACTATGGATGCCAATTTAAAACTTTTTGTTTATCCCGAAAGGAATACGGAATTGGTCGCACTAGCTTCCAATATTCGTTTTAACAGGTTCAAATTTCAAACCAGTATTTTAGGAACCTTCGTTCAGGAAGATGTTAAAAATGACGAACGTGCGGCTCCGTCTCCTGATAAACAAGAATTTACCCCTACCGTTTTCTTAAATTACGAACTTTTCAAAAACAGAGAACTTAATATACATGCCTTTTATAAACGTATTTTCCGTATGCCTACCTTTAATGACCTGTATTATACAGACTTGGGCAACTCTCTTTTAAAACCTGAATACACGGCTCAATACGATATAGGAATTGAATATAACAAAGATTTTAAATCCGGATCATTGAGGAATATCAATCTGGTGCTTGATGCTTATTACAACGAGGTGAAAGATAAGATCATTGCGTATCCCAAAGGGCAACAATTCCGCTGGACTATGATAAACATGGGAGAAGTACTTATCAGAGGGATTGATGTTTCCGCACGGTCTTCATGGTCTCTTTCCAAAAACCTTTCGCTCAACACAAGGCTTTCTTATACATATGAAAAAGCTCAAAATTTAACTATGGAATACAAAGACCAGATTCCCTATATTCCGTGGCACAGCGGTAGTTTTCTCATCAACACGGCATACAAAGACTGGAATCTGAATTATAGCTTTATCTATACCGGAGAACGATATAATTCGCCTGAGAACAGCCCGAATAATTATGTAAAAGCATGGTTTAGCCATGATTTGCTTATATCTAAAGAAATACCTCTGGATAAACTAAAATTAAAAGTTGCTTTAGAGGTCAATAATATTCTTAACCGGAACTATGATATAGTATTGAATTATCCTATGCCCGGACGGAATTACAGAATTTCAGTACAAATGAACATATAACGAACACAAATTATTAATTATGAGATTAAGAAATTTTTTATTTATTTATTTTATCTTACTTGGGTTGCTATCCTGTAGCGATGACGACAAGTATGAAAACTCCGGAGATGACATCATCACCCCCGAACCCGGAGCTTCCAGAGGATTATATATTCTTAGCGAGGGAGGCTGGGGGCGCAATGAAGCCTCACTTACTTATTACGACTATGACAGCGGAAACTACACGAATGACTATTTCGGATGGGTAAACCCTAATGAGGGAGTGCTGGGAGATGTCGGGAACGATATTAATATCTACGGCTCCAAAATGTATGCCGTTATTAATAATTCCAATTACGTAGAGGTAATGGAAGCCAAAACAGCCAAACATTTAGGAAAAATCCAGATTCCGAATTGCAGGTCTGTTACCTTTGACAAAGGTTATGCCTATGTTTCCTCTTTTGCAGGCACTCCGCAATCCAACAATTCGCAGTTGGGAACTATTGTTAAAATTGATACAACCAATTTATCCATTGTAAATAATGTATCCGTAGGGTATCAACCCGAAGAAATGACCGTAGTTAATGATAAACTTTATGTTGCCAATTCCGGAGGATACACTCCCGAAAGTTATGACACAACCGTATCTGTTATAGATTTATCTTCCTTTCAGGAAGTCAAAAAAATAGATGTCGGGGCTAACTTATGGAAGATAAAAGCCGATAAGAACAACAATATCTGGGTAACCTCAAGAGGAAATTATAACGACATAAAACCTTTCATATCCATTATTGATCCCAATACGGATACTGTCATAAAAACCATCACAGCCACAATCACCGGGTTTGACTTTTATGAAAATAACCTATATTATTATGGAACCGATTACGACAGTGCCAACAAAACGGTTAACAGCTATGGGATAATAGACATTAATACCCAAAACAAGATTTCGTCACATATTATGAATGAGAATACGGAATCCCAAATTGTGGTACCATACGGAATAATTATCAATCCCGACAACGGAGACATTTTTATTGCCGACGCAAGAGATTACCAAATATCCGGAAAAATATTTTGTATAAACAAAAACGGAATTTTAAAATGGGTAAGGAACGCCGGAGTATCGCCCGGTCATTTTACCTTTCTGACAAAGAAATAACTTAACATATTAACCATGAAAAATACGATAAAAAAACTGGTATTTCCGGTTTTTATAGCCATTTTTATGCTCTCATGCAACGAGGATGATTCCCTCCCTTCAACCTATTCTCCCGAAGAAACAATTACTTCGCCGGAAAACATAGACATACAGGGGCTATATGTTCTCAATGAGGGGAATATGGGAAGCAATAAAGCCTCTCTGGATTATTTTGATTATTCCACAGGGGTATTCTCCAACAATATTTACTCAAAAGTTAACTCTACCGTGACTTATAGTCTCGGTGATGTGGGTAATGACATTCAAATCTATGGCTCTAAGATGTATGCGGTTATCAATGTATCCAACTACATTGAAGTAATGGATGCCAAAACAGCCAAACATTTAGGTGAAATTCAAATCCCCAATTGTCGGTATATCGCATTTGATAAAGGCTACGCCTATGTTACCTCTTATGCCGGACCTGTCTCGATTGACCCTAATGCCCCTCCGGGATATGTAGTAAAAGTCGACACGGCAACCCTGCAAATCGTAAACAAGGAAGTGGTAGGTTATCAACCGGATGAACTGGTTGTTGCCAATAACAAGCTCTATGTTGCCAACTCCGGAGGTTATCGGGTTCCAAATTACGATAACACAGTTTCGGTAATTGACCTGAATACCTTTAAAGAGATTAAAAAAATTGAGGTAGCCATCAACCTGTGGAGGATACGAAAAGATAAAAATAACAAGCTGTGGGTGACCTCACGAGGAGATTATGGAAAGAACCCGCCCAGAACCTTTATCCTGAACCCGGATACCGATACGGTTGAAAAAGAGGTAAATGCCGTTGTTTCCGATATGAGTTTTTTTGACGATAAAATGTATTATTACGGCTATGCATGGACTGCACAGGGAGCAACTACCCATTACGGCATTATTGATATAAACGATCAGGAAGTAGTTTCCGACCAATTTATTAAGAACGGTATTGAAAAAGACATTGTAATTCCTTATGCCATTACCGTCAACCCTGTGAACGGAGACATTTTTATTGCCGATGCAACCAATTATGTAACCTCCGGAAGATTACACTGTTTCGACAAAGACGGATATTTTAAATGGAAAGCAACCACCGGAGACATTCCCGGACATTTTACTTTCCTGTGGAAATAGAACAAACTAAAAATAAATATACATGAATTTAAATTTAATAGAAATGAAAAAAGTACTAATTCTAACATGGAGCCTGACAGGCTTGCTATTCTTAGCTTCCTGTTCAGACGATGACGACAATGTAACCCAAACTCCGGAAGATCTCGGATTAAAATCAGAGTATACCGTTGATCGCCTGCGTATTCTGGATATTGACCTTAACACGGTTTCCTACCCAAATGCCGAATTTGAATGGACGATAAAAAGCAAGACTACACAAGAAGATTCGCTTACATCCACAGGCAAGGATTTCTCCTTTATCTCACTATATTCGGGAACCTATTCGGTAACCTTAAAAGTCAAAAACGGAGGGGAAACCATCGAGAAACAAACCTACATCACCGTAGAAAAAGAAACCGGTTCTTATAGCCCTTACATAGCGAAGGTATACGATTTTCTCCCTGCCATCGGACAGTTTACGAATGATCTGCCAAAATGGGCAGAGGGCGATACGCGGGAAAGTATGATTGCCAAAGCAAGCGTTATCACAGGTTCATCTCCCGGAACGATAAGTTTGGGAGGATACGGCGGATATGTCGTTTTCGGATTTGACCATAGCATTATCAACATACAGGGAGAAAGAGATTTTAAAATACGCGGGAATGCTTTTTGGGCTGACGCCACGCCCGGTCAAAAAGCAGGTAATTGCGAACCGGGAATTATTCTGGTTTCTTATGATAAAAACAAAAATGGTATCCCGGATGACGAATGGTATGAAATAGCCGGAAGCGAGTATCACAAAAGCGAAACCATTAAAAACTATGAACTTATTTATCACAAACCCGACCCGAACGCTACTCCTGTGCCGGGAGCAGAGGGGTGGCAAACCGACATTCAATATATAAGATGGACGGACAATCAGGGAAATACCGGTTATAAAACCAAAAATTCATACCATAAGCAAAGTTATTATCCTGAATGGGTCTCCTCTCCCACTTTGAGCTTCACAGGCACAAAACTGGCAGATAATTATATAGACCAAAGCGGCAACGGCACTTACTGGACAGGAAAATCCTACGAATACGGATATGCAGATAACGCCCCGAATAATGATGAAGCCTCCAATATAGACATTAGCTGGGCAGTAGATAAAAACGGAACTCCTGTAAAACTTGCGGGGATAGATTTCGTCAAAGTTTATACAGGAACTAATCAGGAAGCAGGATGGCTGGGTGAGGTTTCCACCGAAGTAAATGGAGGCTATGACCTGCATATAATAAATTGATAACACATAAATTTAAAATCAACATAGCATGAAAAAAGTTTATTTATTGTTCATTTCCCTGCTTTTATCGTGGGGAATAACAGCGCAAATCAGTATTCAGGGATTTCCGAGAAATGACCTGAATCAGGAACAAACAGGAACCTTAAAATCTGCCAAAAAGTTAAAATCTGCGGCAGATGAGACTTTCTCTTTCGATGATATTGAATATTGGGTAGGAGAAGGAAGTAACAAAGCCGCTTTAGTGGTTCAATGGAATGACGGAAAAACCCAAGATGCTCTGGTATGGGGATATAAATGGGACGGAGATGCTTACGGAATCGATATGATAAATGCTATTGCCAAAGCAGACCCTCGTTTTTACATTTTAGAATATTATACCGGAGCCGGTCTTGGAAGTGCCATAGGAGGATTTGGATTTGATTTGGATCAGAAAAATACCATAGCCCTTATTTTGAGCGGAGACACTACGTATCCTGACTATCCTGTCGATGGAATAGTGGCTACTTACTCCTATAATTTTGATAATTGGACAAGCTCCGACACTAACGACCATTGGCAATCAGGGTGGAACTCAGCATACTGGTCTTATTGGGTTAAAGAAGAAGGAGGTAGTTTTGGATATTCCGGCTTGGGAGCCTCCAGTCGAAAATTGAAAGATGGCTCTTGGGATGCTTGGTCTTTTGCCCCCGGACTTGTCTCCCAACCATTAAGCGAAACCTTTACGGGCGTTTCTACTTATCAGGAAACTGAATATGATTATACTAAGGGAATTTTCTTTGTTAATGAAGACTGGTTTGGACATGCCGATGGTTCCGTTAATTTCTTAACCGAGAATGGAGATTTTATTTATAATGCTTACAGAAAGGAAAATGACGGACATACTCTTGGGGTTACTACTCAATATGGCACCATTTACGGAGACAATTTTTATCTGGTATCCAAACAGAAAGGAACTGAAGCTAAAAAAGGAGGAAGACTGGTAATAGCGGATGCAAAAACCTTAAAAAAGAAAGCCTCATTTGACGACATAGGCGGAGGCGATGGAAGAACTTTCATCGGAGTGGATGAAAATACCGGATATATAGGAACTTCCAAAGGAATTTACTTGTTCGACATTAAAAACCTTACGGTCGGAAATCTTATTGAAGGAACCGGAGGAAATAACTACCAAATCGGGAATATGATCCGTACTTCCAAATATGTTTTTGCCACAAAACAAAGTACGGGCGTTTTTGTTATTGACCCTATATCCCATACAATAATACAAACCATAGCCAATACATCTGTTAACACCATCACCCAGTCCAAAGACGGAAACGTATGGATTGGAGCCGGCAGCAAATTGATAAAGGTCAATCCTCTAACTTTAGAGACAGAAGAAATAACAGTATCTGCTTCCATTTCAGGCTCATGGGGAGCATGGAATGCCGGAGGATTCTGTTCAAGTACACAAAACAACGTGCTCTATTGGACTAGCGGTGGCGGATTTATAGGTGGTGGAAACACCGTAATCAAATATGATATTGATACCGATACTTTAAATACATCCTTTTATCAAATTCCCGGACAGGAAGGCTCCTACAATCAGGTCTTTTACGGAGCCGGTTTGCGAATAGACCCGGTAACTGATAATCTGGTAATTACCACAACAGAAAACGGATACGGCTCTCATTATCAGAAAAACTGGGTTCATATTGTAACCAACGAGGGAGTTTTATCTAATACTTATCAATTAAACGATTATTACTGGTTCACTGCTTTGCCTGTTTTCCCGGATAATTCCACGCCTAAATTATCCGAAACAGCTTCTACCAAATTAGCTTCTTCCATAGATATTAATTCTGTAACCGATATTGACCTTAAAGACAAAGTAACCGATGATGATAACTTTGCATTGGCAATTGTAAAAAGTCTTAAGGAAACTGATAATGACGGAGTTATTAGTGCGGTAATTGATGAACAAGACCGGTTGGTTATAACCCCAGTAAAGGTCGGAACTGCCATTCTTGAAATTATTTTTAATTCCAACGGTAAGATCGTTAAACATGAACTTACGGTAAATGTGACCTCTCTAATGGGAACAGACGATATAAAAACTACCTTGTCTCTGCAACTATATCCTAATCCATTTACTGAATATTTCTTTGTTGAAGCGGATAAGGCAAGTACTTTATCTATTTATTCCGTAACCGGAGCCAAAGTACACGAACAGGCTCTAAGCAACGGAAAGAACCGGATAAATGTACCTAATCTTAATTCAGGAATTTATATAATAAAAGTCGACAATAAGACGTATAAGATTATAAAAAGATAACCCATTACTTTCACAATTAACACTTAAAAGGAGGTTGCCTAAGAAATTAGGCACCTCAATTTTTGAGTTTTTTGATTCAAGATTATAGATAATTAATAACATACAAACTAATAAAAATATGACCGTAGAAGAACGAAAGAAAAATTCTGAATCCAGAATCTTTAAAGCTGTATTTCCTAATACAACTAATCATTATGACACCTTATTCGGGGGACAATCCATGCAGTGGATGGATGAGGTCGCTTTTATCACTGCCACCCGTTTTTGTCATAAACAGGTAGTAACGGTAAGCAGCGACAGGATTGATTTTAAGAAACCCATACCCGGAGGAACTATCGTGGAACTCATAGGCAGAGTAACCTATATAGGCAATACTAGTTTAAAGGTAAATGTGGAGATTTTTATAGAACAGATGTACTCGGATAAACGCGAAAAAGCCGTAAACGGAGAATTTACCTTCGTGGCGATCGATGAAAATAAGAGACCTGTTTCTGTGGTATAAAGTAATTGAACAACGTTTCATTTTGTGGTTTTACAGAGGCTGTTCGGGAAACCGGGCAGCCTCTTTTATAATGATTCCCCTCAAAACCGTGCTCCGTTCTTATCCCTAACTCAGGTTAATTAGCTTACTTCTTTATAATCTTAACCGATGTTTCTTTACTTCCTGTTTCTATCGTTACTATATATACTCCTGATTCATACCCCGAAATATCTATATAATTCTTATTCTTTTCTCTTAAAAGAATGTTGCCGTAAATATCTGTTATACGGATATTATAATCGGTAAGGGAATTATTTAAATTTATAAAAAAAGCTCCCTCGACCGGATTAGGATAAACAGATATTTGTAAATCATCCGTAAGATAAGCCTCCGATTGTAAGGCTTCATCTATACCGATAGCCATTCCAAAACCATATTTTGTTTCATACCACATTTTATATATTTTATCATCTTCATCATAAATTACGTCGGAGGCTACAGGTCCTCTTGTTTCAAATTCGGTAAAAGGAGGAGAGGTTGTACTCAAAACCGGGTTATTATTATATTTAATCCATGTTGCTCCTTTATCCGGAGAATGTGCATAACCTATATGTAATGCCGTTTCATCGAGATAATACCTATTATAAACTGAAATACCGGTATACCAAACTTCGAGCTTTTCATTTCTTGACAGCATGGTAGGCATTCTTGAGGCTCCACCATCCCATATGTATAAATTAGAGGCATCAGGGTCTTTATAAATATCAAATATCGGATTATCGGAATGCTTCTGCCAATTGATCCCATCATCAGAAAAAGCTAAAGCTGTTCTGGTTAAATATAAAGCATCCACTGCCGTATACGACATGTAATATTTACCATCCATATATGTGACAGCCGGAGATTCGATATAATAATAATCTATATCATCAGGATTTTCTCCGGAAACCAAAACAGGATTTGAAGGATGTCTTACCCAATTAATTCCATCAGTAGAAGTTGCTAATCCGATAGCACTTTGTAAGGGATCATCACCCGGTTGTGCAAAATAATACATTTTATAACCTGTATTGTCTTTAATCACCTCCGGACAATCCAGAAAAAAACCATCCCACGAGCCTGCAACGGGATTTACATCTAAAACAGGCTGAGCCTTTTTATCCCAATTCACTCCATCCGTAGAAGTAGCCATCATTATTCTCCCCTTTTTATCCAATCCGGTTGAAGCATAGTACATTTTAAACACTCCTTCATCTTTTATGACACTTGGTCCTCCTATATATTGCTCATACAGATTATTAGAAGGAACTAACACCGGATTTTGTCCGTGTTTTACCCAATTAACCTGTGCCTGAATTGAACAAAATATAAATACAAAATAAAATAATGTAGTGGTTTTCATGAAAGTAGTTTTATATCTTTAACTTTGAAAAAACTTTGAGTTTTAGTACCTTTATGACTAATATTCATATAGTTACAATGAAATTAAAAATCTCATAGGTCGGGTACAAAAGTACACAATTAATCGTAATCATTAGCTGAATCTGCGACAGATTCTTTTACTTTTTTAATTTCTTAGTTTAATCCAAAAACAGTAACTTTGGCTGCAAAATTGAATAAAACAAAATTATAAGTTATAATGAGCATCATTATCATCATTTTCATAGCGGCTATTTTAAGTCTGTATTCCGGAGTTTTAGGTTCCGGAAAATATTCACAGCCAGTTGCAGTTGCAGGACTAATTATAGCTCTTGCGGCTTCCTTCTATGGCGACTGTACTTTCTTCTCCCGTTATGCTTCTATGTTTATCTTCGACCAAACAGCTAAAATCTTTACTCAAATATCCTGTGTTACCACCTTATTAATATTCCTTTTAGGAAGATATGCATTCCGCCTTATCGACCATCATCAGGCAGAAGTTTACAGCCTGTTGCTCTTTGCTCTTTGCGGAGGAATTGTACTTTTTTCTTATCAGAATCTGGTGAGTTTATTCTTAGGTATTGAGATTTTATCCATACCTCTTTATGTTTTGGCGGGAAGTAATAAAAATGACCTGCGTTCCAATGAGGCATCTATTAAATATTTTTTACTGGGAGCTTTTGCCACCGGATTTTTATTATTCGGGATTGCTTTAATTTACGGAACTACGGGTTCATTTGATTTGAACAGTATCAGGCAATACAGCATAGGGACTGCCCATTATCCCACTATTTATATGACCGGAATTATTTTGTTATTAGTAGGTTTATTATTCAAAATATCCATAGCACCATTTCATTTTTGGGCTCCGGACGTATACGAGGGTGCTCCTTCACTGATAACAGCTTTTATGGCTTCCGTAGTAAAAATATCCGGGTTTGTAGCTTTATATAAACTGGTTGAAACTGCTTTTGTGGGTCAACTTAATGAATGGCAATATATTATTTTCTATCTTGCTATCTTAACCCTGCTAACTGCAAATATTGTAGGCGTTTTACAAAAAAACGCAAAAAGGATGCTGGCGTATTCCAGTATATCCCATGCCGGATACCTGCTGTTAATTTATTTTAATACGGATGTCAATTCGGTATATACTCTTGCGTTTTATCTGCTTGCGTATTCCTTAGCTACCGTAGGGGCTTTTATCAGTCTTATCTACGTGGAAAGGGTATCACACGGAATTTCAGACATTAGCATATTCAACGGACTGGCTAAAAAACAACCGGTTCTCGCTCTGACTACCTCCGTTTCCCTCTTATCTATGGCAGGAATCCCTTTAACTTCCGGTTTTATCGCTAAACTGACTTTATTTATCCAGACTTTCCCTACTCAGCCTACTTTGGTGTTTATCGGTATTATTGGCTCGGCTATAAGTATTGCTTACTATCTAAAACTGATCATAGCCATGTATTTCAAACCTGAATATCCGGAACTTCAAAACGCCCGAAAGGCTCCTTTGGTTTATAATATTATAGCTGTGGTTATAGTTGTTTTAATTATTGTTCTGGGTATATATCCCGAACCGGTGTTTAACTGTTTTGCTCTAACCAACTAACTGCGTAAGTTCAATTTGTAGGTTCAAGGAGACGCCCACACAGGGACGTCCCTACCCAAATGTTGCATTCGTTAGTTGAATCTGCGATTAAATAAGCCTAAAACTATTTTTACTTGTTGTACTTTTGTACGAACGTATAAACTTTACCTGATTTTAATTTGCTATGGCAGGGCTTTATATCCATATTCCTTTTTGTACAAAGAAATGCAATTACTGCAATTTTCATTTTTCTACCCGACTGGAGCTTAAGTCAAAACTGATTGAATCCATAGGAAAGGAACTATTCATGAGGAAAGAGGAAATGAATGCCATACATATAGAAACCCTCTATTTCGGTGGCGGAACTCCTTCCCTGCTTTCTCCACAGGAACTGGATTTTTTATTCCGTAAGATAGAAGAAAATTACGATATTTCCCAGACTACTGAAATCACTCTGGAAGCCAACCCCGAAAATTTATCTGATGAATATCTTACTTTCCTTAAGGAAAAAACCCCCATAAACCGTTTAAGCATCGGAATCCAGTCTTTTTTTGATGAGGATTTGAAATTCATGAATCGGACACATAATTCCAAACAGGCAGAAAGCTGTATCAAAAATGCACAAGATAAGGGTTTTGAAAATATTACTATTGATCTGATATATGGAGGACAAACTACTACGGATGAAAGGTGGCTGACCAATCTGGATAAAGCATTAACTCTGGAAATTCCTCATATTTCTTCTTATGCATTAACCGTAGAGCCTAAAACTGCTTTTGAATTTCAGATAAGAAAAGGAAAAATTCCTCCTGTGGAAGAAGACAAACAATTTCGTCATTTTGAACTACTTAGGAAGATATTATCGGAAAATGGCTATATCCAATATGAGTTTTCAAATTTCGGGAAGAAAGGCTTTTTTTCCCGACACAACACCTCTTATTGGAAGAATAAAACCTACATGGGTATAGGCCCTTCTGCTCATTCATACGACGGGAAAAACAAACGGAGCTGGAACGTCTCTC
The DNA here is from genome assembly GCA_031273305.1 of Flavobacteriaceae bacterium. Lineage (GTDB taxonomy): Bacteria > Bacteroidota > Bacteroidia > Flavobacteriales > Weeksellaceae > Apibacter. The sequence continues at coordinate 1,510 of JAISSC010000202.1, read as the reverse complement.
ATAACATGAATTATTTAAGATCGTTAGAAAAAGATATTCTTCCTGCGGAAGAAGAAACAATAAGCGAAAAAGACCGTTTTAATGAACGAATAATGCTCGGATTACGTACCCTGTGGGGAATCGACATCCGTGAACTGGAAAAAGAATTTTCCCATCCTATTATCAACCATTTTCATAGGGAACTGGCTAATCCTGAAGTTAAAAACAAGATAAAGATAACCGACCATATACTAACCATCAACCCTGAATTTTTATTTTTAACGGATGGAATTATCTCTCAATTCTTTTTCGTTGATTAATTACTAAGAAACTTCTATTTTTGCATCAATGAAAGAAGAAGATCAACCTATAGGTATTTTTGACTCCGGAATGGGAGGACTTACTATTGCCAGAGAGATAAAAAGACTTTTACCTAATGAAAGCCTTATTTATTTTGGAGATTCCAAACATCTTCCTTATGGGGATAAATCTAAAGAGGTAATTATAGAATACTCCAACCATATTACCCGGTTCTTATTGGAAAAAGGATGTAAAGCCATTGTTATTGCCTGTAATACGGCAACATCTAATGCTTTGAATGAGGTAAAATCCTTAGCCAAAGAAAAAAATGTTCCGGTTTATGATGTTATTTCTCCCGTAGCGGAAAAGATGGCTTTTACTTTCAATCAAAATGTGGGAGTCATCGGAACCAAATCGACCATAGCCTCTCATATTTACAAAAAAAGTATCCGGAAGTTAAACCGTCATATCGAAGTTCAGGAACTGGCAACTCCTCTTCTGGTACCGGTTATTGAGGAAGGATTTAACAATCACGACATTTCGGATGTTGTTCTTAAAACCTATCTTAACAATAAAAAACTGCAAAATATAGATTCTCTTATCTTAGGATGCACTCATTACCCCCTGATTCTAAATGAGGTAAAACATTTTTACCAGAATAAAATTCAGGTAATTGATTCTCCTCTGATCGTTGCCAACTATATCAAACAGGATTTGGAAAAGAAAAGGCGGACATCTTACAATGCAAAACCTGCTTATGAATTTTATGTCTCCGACCTCACTCCTACTTTTGCCAAATTAGCAAAGAAATTTTTTGGAACTAATATAAATCTGAAAGTGCTGAATATTTTCTAGTAAATCATTTATTACCGAAATTCTCCTGACTTTGACTATGCGTCACCCTAAATGATTTTTTGAAAGCCCGGAGGGCGGAATATTCATAACCTCAGGTCGCCGACCTGCGGAGAATACCCACCCCCACTCTATGCCTGAAAGGCAGGACTAGTCCCGCCTTTCAGGCGGTGTAATTGGTTGTCGTTTCCCGCAGGTCGCCGACCTGCGGTTATGAAAATCAAGCCTTTCAGGCTTCTGCCTGCAACACCCATTTTAGTTCATAAAAATTATAAAATATTGACTATTATATAGTTACAAAACAAGGCTCTTGAAAGTGTCAAAGTCAGGTGAAAAACAGGTAATGAATATTATTTCTTAACCCAATATTGAACGCTTT
>JAISSC010000156.1 GCA_031273305.1 Flavobacteriaceae bacterium | reverse complement strand
GTAAGGAATTAGGATATTTCTTATTCATTATTTCTCTTGAAAGGCACAATATCATTTATAGTATTAGGTATGCCTTGTTCTCTATATTTTGAGGTAATATTGATTTGAACTATTTCTCTGGAATCTTTCCAATGAATTACACTTAGAAACGAAAGAGCTAATTGAACTTTTAAATCCAAATAATCTGGTTCGTTACTTAAATTCCATTTGTTCCTTATTTCTTCATTTTCTTCAATAACTGATGCGTAAATTTTTAATTCATCATTTAATAAGACGAGTTTTAATTCTTCTTTCTCTTCTTCCGACAAATCTTTGTGTTCTATTGCAGGTAAATCCTGTTTTCGTAGTACAAATAAGAAATCTTGAGGATTTGTAGATAGAGCATGTTTGATTAGGTCTTTAAAACTACTGTTTTTAATAATTTCACCTACTTGGGATTTAATATTGCCAATATAAACAATGACTATATCATCAGAGTTTTCACCAATTAATTTCGATAAGGAAGCTATTAAATCTTCTTGTTTTAATAGGTATCTTCTCGTTCTTGCATTAATAAAAGATTTTGGTATACTTTGTTTTATATTATTTCTTGCTATTGAATAAGCAAAGTCATCATTTAAATGAGATATGTCGGTATCTGTAGAATCCGATCGAATAATAATTATTTTATCATTGTTATCTGTAAAATCCGATTTTGATGTTAATGTTATAGCACCTCTCACAGAAAGCTTCAAACTTCCTTTACTATGTTCTTCTTCCAAATCATCGGTAAGAATAGGCTTGTATTCTTCAAAAGCTTTTGTAAGGATTTTATTTGAATTTTCATAAAAATGTGAAATCTTTTCTTGGGATAATTCCGCATTTAGTTTTTGTTCTCTTATTTTATCCTTTATAAGTTCTTTTAAATCTTTAATAAATTCATTAAACCTTTCTTTATTGTGTTCAACTAGTTCTTTGTAACCTAAAACTATCAGTAATTCTTCATTTGCAATAACATCATTCAGGCATTTCTCAAAAAAAGGAATACTACCAAGCCAGTTGCTTAATTCTGATTCCGGTATATCATCAATATTATTAGGTAAGCCTGTGAAATTTTGGATACTAAGATATTTTGTCAGAGAATATTGTCTTATAAACAAGATCGTCAAATATCTACATATCCAATAAATTACCTGTATACTATTTCCTGAATTGTCTAATTCCGGAAAAGAATATTTTGAATCGATAGGATTACTAAGATTTTTAAACTCATTACTGAAACGTTCAAACCAATAGAATATATCCCTCATTGATTGAGGCAGCAATACATATATAGGGGGGGAAGATTGAGAATATTCAAAAAAATACTTTAGGAGATCGTATTTTTTTCTATAATAAGTTAATCCACCTAGTGCATAATGAAATTCTATAAATCTATCACGTTCATTGTTTCTTCTTTTTATCTCCTCCTCATTAATCACCCCCTTAATCTCCCCTGTGTAATCATAATCTTCACGTATAATATGAAGCGTAAGACTATAATATTGGCTTGAATTAGCCCAAAACATTTTAACTAATCGAGGATAATCGCAAATTGTATATATATTTCGCCATAACCAAACATAAGTTTTTTCTGATATAATAACCCCTTCAATTTCTCCACCTAATAACCAATTTCCACTAACTGCACTGCGCTCAATTGCCTCTAATTTATTATTTTGAATGACCGTAGCCTCTTTATTCAGTCTGTATACCATAAAATATAAGTCTTCAGGATATTCCAACTCATCTGACTCCTCTCTTTTCAATGGCTCCAATGGTAACTCTTTTTTGTATTTTTCCCTGATATTAGCAAAAGTTTTGTAGTAAAACCCTAACAATGTTTTTTGCAAATAGTCATATTGCTTTTCTACAGCATAATAGGTGAGTTCATTAATAGCCTTCAAATAATCTTGTCTCATTTCATCATCTTCCTTCGAGGAATTATATTTTTTTATAATATACTCTAGCAACGAATCTGGTTTACCATTATATAGAATTACCTTATTCGACCATATTAAAAAGAGTACTGTCAGTATTGATGAAAGAGCGAAAACTAATAGTTCAGCAGAATTATTAATAAACCAGTTATCCCATCCCCATAATGGTTCTACTTGAAAGATTATAGGTATAAATGAAATAAGTGTAAAAATTAAAGATAGATTAAGGATTGAGACTTTTTTAAATATACATTTGCATGGTTTTTGGGGAAACTCATTATTGAATAAAATTGGTATATATTGTGATTGATACTTATCTCCAATATTTGATGTTTTGTTAACCATAATAGGATAAGCAATACTAAATATTGCTATACCTATTGATATACATATTCCTATTTCAATATTCATAGAACTCTTTTAAACATTTTTGTAAATATAAAGATAAATTGCTCCTTTTGCAAAGATAACAAAAGTGAATTAGGAAATTGCATTTTACCGTTTATCTTGCAAACAAAATATGTCTTTCACCCCCCCAACCGTTCTTTTATTATCCGTAAAATTTCCCGGTAGGTTTCTTCTTTGTTCAGGTGGGAGTTGTCGATAAGGATAGCATCCTGTGCCTGAACTAAGGGAGATATTTCACGGTTTTGGTCTATGTAGTCTCTTTGTTTAAGATTTTCCTTTACTTCTTCTAAGGTTATGGATTTATCTTGTTCCCTAAAATCAAGGAATCTTCTTTTAGCCCTTTCATCCACACCGGCAGTGATAAATAATTTTAGATCGGCATAAGGAAAAACAACTGTTCCTATGTCTCTTCCATCCATTACTATATTGCCTTTTTCCCCGATCTCTCTTTGTTGTTTTACCAGAAAATCCCGTACTTCAGGAATTTTGGCTATCAGAGAAACCTGTTCTGAAACGGAGAAATCCCTGATTGAAGATTCTACGTTTTTTCCGTTTAAAAACGTATCATTATCTTGTGTTTCAGGATTAAACTTAAAGTCGATATGAATATCTTTAAGGTGGGAGACCAGAGCCTGCGTATCTATTATATTTCCTTCGGAGAAATTTTGGATTCCATAGAGAGTAACAGCTCTGTACATGGCTCCGGTATCGATATGTTTCCATCCCAGTTCTTTAGCCACCATTTTTGCGTAGGAACTTTTTCCTGTGGATGAATAGCCGTCGATGGCGATGATTGGAGATGTAGAATTTTTTTTCATTTATATTTTTACCAGTTATATCGCGGAGCAAATATATTTTCGAGGTCTATACGTAGACCGAATGTATGAGTATTTCCCGCAGCATTGTATCTTCCCCATGCATAATCCAGACGAAAATAGGAAATTTTAAGTCCAAACCCAAGTGTCAGTCCGGCAAAAGACCTTTGATCTTCGATAGACAGTTCATTCCCTCGTTTGAAGTTATACCCTGCACGTAAATTAAATACTGATTCAGGAAAAAACTCGGCTCCTAAAGACACATGATCCATTATTTTTCTTCCGAATCTGACTTCTTCTCCGTTCTTATTGGTAGGATAAGAAATATCGAATTTTTGTAAGTCATGCAGTGTCAGGGTTAATTCTATGGGGGTTCTTTCAAACCTATGGGAGATTCCTAAATTTGCCTGTATTGGTAGTTTTTCTCTTCTGTCATTGTAATAGGTGAGTTGTTTTCCGAAATTCCTGACTACGGCGGAGACCGTAGTATAATAATCAACATCGTGAAAAACTACTCCCAGATCTGCAAGTATGGCTGATGAAGAATAGCTCTCTATCTTACTGGTAACATAGGATAAATTCCCGCCTACGGTAAAAAACTCCGAAATACGGTAGGCATAGCCTAAGGTTACGGCAGCATCGGTAGCCGTGAAATCTCCGGTTACCACGCCGGCTTCATCAGCTGCTTTAAAGTCTCCATAATCGACATATCTTCCGTGCAGGGATAAAAAGTGATTTCCTTCCTTCGGATTGTAAACATATGAAAGAGCACCCAGTTTTACATCTGCCAGATAGGAAGCATAATTTATCCCGACCTGATTATGCATTTTTTCATTCATCATAGCAGGATTGAACATAGCCATATTCGGGTCATTATCCCATGAAGAATTGGCATTTCCTCCCAAAGCAGACTGGCGGGCAGAGGTGGTCATATTCATAAAGGTATATATTTCCTGACCCATCTGGGCACAGCAAAGAGCATAGAGGTTGAGAAACAGGGTTAAGGTTATTATTCTTCGCATTAATGGTATAAATACTCTTTAGAAAACACTTTGTGAAATGTTACAGTCTTTTTCCTTATAAACTATAAATTCCTTTATTTTAGTATGTCCGGTCTTTAATATCCTAAAAGGTCTAATATTTGTTTATATGTTTGTTCTTCTCTGAAAACTTCGTATGTAAACTCACCATCTTTGTTTTTATTGATTAAAACATGTTTTGGCTGTGGAACCAGACAATGGTGTATGCCTCCAAATCCACCGATGGCATCCTGATAAGCTCCGGTATTGAAAAATCCGATAAACAGGGGTTTTTCCTCACTGTAAATGGGGAGATAAATGGCATTTACGTGTTGTTCGGAGTTGTAATAATCATCGCTGTCGCAGGTCAGTCCTCCCAAAAAGACCCTTTCATAGGAATCTTCCCAGCGGTTAACCGGCAGCATGATGAAACGACGGGAAATTGCCCAAGAATCGGGTAGGGTAGTCATAAAAGAACTGTCTATCATATTCCATTTTTCACGGTCATTTTGTCTTTTTTGGCTGAGTATTTTATAAATAACTCCACCGCTTTCTCCTACGGTATAAGAACCAAATTCCGTATAAATAGTAGGTTCTTCAACTCCCTCTTCTTCACAAAATTTCTTAATTTGGTAAGTAATTTCGTTTATCATGTAGTAATAATCATAATCAAAGGTTAGGGAAGTTTTGATAGGAAATCCTCCTCCGATGTTAAGAGAGTCTACTTCGGGTGCGATTTTCTTCAATCGGGCATATACACGTAAACATTTATATAATTCGTTCCAGTAGTAAGAGGTGTCTTTAATCCCCGTATTGATGAAAAAATGCAGCATTTTTAGTCGTGCGAACGGATGATTTTGAATTTTCTGGGCATAGAACGGAACAATGTCTCTATATCCTATTCCTAACCGGGATGTATAAAATTCAAATTTAGGTTCCTCTTCGGAAGCGATTCGTATTCCGACATTGAAATTAGTATCAATGCTGTCGGAAAGCCTGTCCAGCTCACGGAAATTATCCAGAACGGGAAGAATATTGGAAAATCCTCCGTTTATCATGTCCGAGATTATCTTCAGATATTCATCGGTTTTAAAACCATTGCATATAACCTCAATGTTTTTATCTACCGTTCCTTTTTCATAGAGTTTCTTAATAATTTCCATATCGTTGGAAAAGGAGGTTTCCAGACTTATCTTATTTTTAAGGGCTTCTTCCACCACAAAAGAAAAATGACTGGATTTGGTACAGTAACAGTACTTATATTCATTTTTATAGTCATTTTCTTTAAAGGCTTTTTTGAACCAACGTCTGGCTTGTTGGATGTTTTGAGAGATTTTGGGCAGATAACTGAATTTGAGAGGTGTGCCAAATTGTTCAATTACTTCCATCAAAGGAATATCGTGAAACAATAAATTTCCATCTTCTACTTTAAATTCCGGCTGGGGAAAATCAAAGGTTTGCAGGATTAAATCGTGATACTTTATTTTCATTTTGTAATGAGAAAAAATTCAGGCTACAAATATCTTTAAAAATATTATTAATACGGAGAGTTTTTTGTTAAAATTGAAGACAGGGAGTGTATTTTTAGAATATCAGGTTTATTCACGAGTTTTATTTTATATGTTTTA
>JAISSC010000131.1 GCA_031273305.1 Flavobacteriaceae bacterium | reverse complement strand
ATAGATACAAAAACCGGAATTATCCAGTATGACACAGAATTGAAGGAAAATCTGGCAAAAGCATATCCATATAAAAAATGGCTGGATAAGAACCGTACATCTTTGGACGATATAAGCTCCGGAAGAAGCGTAAAATATGAGGTAGCGAATATGGATAAAACCCTCTCCGCATATGGTTATTACAGAGAAGACATAGAAAAACTCCTGATTCCTATGGCTGTGGACGGAAAAGAACCCGTAGGCTCTATGGGGAATGATACCCCGCTGGCCGTTTTATCCAAAGAGCCTAATCGTTTATTTTCATATTTCAGGCAACATTTTGCACAAGTGACCAATCCGCCGATTGACCCTATCAGGGAAGAATTGGTAATGTCTCTGGCAGGATATATAGGGTCTTTACATAAAAACGTTTTAGAACCTATGCCGGAACATTGTAAAATGGTAGGATTGTCATATCCGATAATTACCAACCGGGAACTAGACCTTTTGGAAAATCTGGATTATAAAGGATTTACATCTAAAGTAATCCCCATGACCTTTGCGCCTGATTCGGGAGAAACGTCTCAAGGATTGGAAAAAGGGCTTGAGGAACTCTGTAAAGCAGCAGAAAAGGCAGTAGACGGAGGAAGTAATTACATCATACTAAGCGACAGAAGTGCCGATGATAAAAACATAGCAATTCCTTCCCTGTTAGCCGTGTCGGCAGTTCATCACTATTTGATAAAGAAGAGGAAAAGAATGCAGATAGATATAGTAGTGGAGTCTGCGGAACCAAGAGAAGTAATGCATTTTGCTTTATTATTCGGCTATGGAGCTAATGCCGTCAATCCGTATTTATCTTTTGCCATATTGAATGATCTGGTTAAAAAGGGAGAAATACAGATGGTGTTTTCCACAGCAGAGAGGAATTACATGAAATCTATCCATAAAGGATTGTTGAAAGTCCTTTCAAAAATGGGAATCTCTACGTTAAAAAGTTACATAGGAGCACAAGTCTTTGAAGCAGTAGGAATAAGTTCGGAAGTATTATCTAAATATTTTGGATATACCCTGTCAAAAATAGAAGGAATTGATTTGGATGACATAGCAGAAGATGCGGTTAAATCGTTTAAAAATGCCTATGGAAACCAATATGCCACTTCCGTATATGATAATTTAGGAATGTATGCATGGAGAAAAGGAAGAGAATCACACGCGTGGAATCCTGAGACCATAGCAAAACTTCAGATAGCAACCCGCACGGGAGATTATCAGAAATTTAAAGAATTTACTAAGGAAGTAGACAATAAACCGGATAAAATTTTTATTCGTGACTTTATTGATTATAAATCCAAACCGATTGATATAAGTCAGGTAGAGCCGGCATCCGAGATTATGAAACGGTTCGTTACCGGAGCAATGTCTTTTGGTTCCATCAGTAAAGAAGCACATGAAGCAATGGCAGTTGCCATGAATGCGATTGGAGGAAAAAGCAACACAGGAGAAGGAGGAGAATTGGCAGAACGATTTGCCACCAATGCCCGTTCGGCTATTAAGCAAGTAGCTTCCGGGCGTTTTGGAGTAACTACGGAATACCTGATAAATGCAGATGAAATTCAGATAAAGGTAGCTCAGGGAGCAAAACCGGGAGAAGGAGGTCAACTACCCGGATTTAAAGTAGACAATATCATTGCAAAGACCCGGCATTCCATTCCGGGAATATCCTTGATCTCTCCACCTCCACACCACGATATTTACTCCATAGAAGATTTGGCGCAACTGATATTTGACCTGAAAAACGTAAATCCAAATGCGATAATCAGTGTTAAATTAGTGTCAGAAAGCGGCGTTGGAACAATTGCCGCCGGAGTAGCAAAAGCAAAAGCAGATCTAATATTGATAAGCGGATGCGATGGCGGAACCGGAGCCAGCCCTTTAAGTTCAATCAGACATGCGGGACTTCCTCTGGAGATCGGACTGTCGGAAACACAACAAACACTGGTTCTTAATAACCTGAGAGGAAATATTCGACTGCAAACCGACGGACAGCTAAAAACAGGAAGAGATATTGTGATTGCAGCCATGTTAGGAGCAGAAGAGTTCGGATTTGCCACCAGCGCACTAATTATTTTGGGTTGCGTGATGATGAGAAAATGCCATTTAAATACCTGTCCGGTGGGAGTTGCTACTCAAAACGAACAATTACGGGCTAAATTTAAAGGAAAAAGCGACTACCTGATAAACTTCTTTACCTTTTTGGCGGAAGAAGTAAGAGAACATCTGGCTTTATTGGGCTTCACCTCATTAGACGACATCATAGGAAGAGCCGACCTGCTAACAACCAAAAAAGATATAAGTAATCCACGATTTAAAAAGTTGGATTTCTCAAGAATTTTATATTATCCTGAGAATAACAGCAATGCCCTAAAGCAAAATAAAATTCAGGATCATAAGATAGATACGGTATTGGACAGGGAGCTTATCGGAATTTGTCACCCGGCAATAGACAAGGCAATGCCTGTGGATTTGAGACACAAGATACACAACACGGACAGAGCCGTAGGAGCAATGCTTTCCGGAGCAATTGCGAAAAAATACGGAAATGACGGATTACCGGAAAATACCATCCGTTGCACATTTAAAGGTTCCGCAGGACAAAGTTTTGGAGCATTTTTATCTAAGGGAGTTACTTTTACCTTAAAAGGAGATGCTAATGATTACTTGGGGAAAGGACTATCCGGAGGAAAAATTATCTTATTACCTCCGAGTTCTTCCAACTTCCGACCGGAAAGCAATATTATAGCCGGAAATACTCTGCTGTATGGAGCAACTGCCGGAGAGGTATACATTAACGGACAGGTCGGAGAGCGTTTTTGCGTAAGGAACAGCGGAGCCAATGCGGTAGTGGAAGGAGCCGGAGACCATTGTTGTGAATATATGACCGGAGGAAGAACGATAGTGCTGGGAAAAACCGGAAGGAACTTTGCTGCCGGCATGAGTGGGGGAATCGCTTATGTATACAACATTGACGGAGATTTTGATTACTATTGCAATATGGAAATGGTGGAGCTTTCACTAATTGAAGATTCGGCAGATAACCGAGAATTGCATCACTTTATCAGTACACATTATGAATATACCCAAAGTCCTATGGCGAAGCGTATTTTAGATAATTGGGCGGAAGAGGTGAGTAAATTTATCAAGGTAATGCCTATTGAGTATAAAAGAGTATTGCAGGAAGAAAAGATAAGAGCAATCAACGAAAAGATTTCAAAAGTAGAATACGATTATTAAGATTAGAGAATATTAGAAAATGGGAAATCCTAAAGCATTTTTAACAGTACATAGAAAAGAAGCAGGGTATCGTCCTAAACATGACAGAGTTTCGGATTATGGAGAAGTAGAACAAACATTAAATACAGAAGATAGATTATTGCAAGCCTCAAGGTGTATGGATTGTGGGGTTCCTTTCTGCCAGTATGGATGTCCGTTAGGAAATAAAATGCCTGAATGGCAGGATTTTACATACAAAGGTAATTGGAAGAGAGCAGCACATAGTTTACAGTCTACTAATGATTTTCCGGAATTTACAGGCAGGGTTTGCCCCGCACCTTGTGAGAAGACCTGTGTGTTGGCAATTGAAGATTCACCGGTGACCATACGGGAAAATGAAGCAGCAGTAATGGAACACGCCTATTCGGAAGGGCATATGAAACCTCATGTTCCGGAAGAACGTTCCGGGAAAAAAGTAGCCGTAATAGGTTCCGGTCCGGCAGGATTGGCTGCGGCAAACCAACTGAACAAGAAAGGTCATTTGGTGACGGTTTATGAAAAAGATACACAGATAGGCGGACTGCTACGCTATGGTATTCCTGATTTCAAACTTAATAAAATGATCGTTCAGAGACGTGTAGACCTGATGCAAGCAGAGGGTGTGAATTTTGTTACACAGGCAGAAGTAGGAAAAAACATTAAGGGAAAAGACCTATTGAAAGATTATGATGCGGTTTGCATTGCTATCGGATCACAGGTTCCACGTAATTTACCTGTCGAGGGAAGAGACCTAAAAGGAGTACATTATGCAATGGAGTACCTGACCATGCAGAATAAAATTGTAGCAGAGGAAGCTCTTGCGGAAGGAGAATTTATCAATGCCAAAGGGAAGAATGTTCTGGTGATCGGAGGAGGAGATACCGGTTCGGATTGCATAGGAACGGCAAACAGACAGGGAGCAGCTAATATTCTTCAAATCGAGATATTGCCTAAACCCAAAGAATTAAAAGAGGTAGAAAATAGGTGGCCTGTACCGTTTCCGATGTATTTAAAAACTTCTTCTTCTCATTTGGAAGGATGTGAAAGACGATGGTCGCTTAATACGAAAAGGTTCATCGGGGAAAACGGAAAACTTGTAGCTGTGGAAGTGGTGGAAGTAGAATGGGATAAAGATGCGGCAGGGAAATTCACCATGAAAGAAGTAGGGAAACCTGAAACTATTAAAATAGACCTGGCTTTTCTGGCACTGGGCTTTATCCATCCGATATACGAGGGCTTTTTAGAGGAATTGGGAATTAGCATGAATGAACGTAAAAACATTCATACGGATGAATATAGGAAAACCAATATAGATAAAGTATTTGCGGCAGGAGACTGCGTAAGCGGGCAATCGTTGGTAGTTACGAGCATTGCCTCCGGAAGAAAAACCGCCCAACATATTGATGAATTTTTAAGGAAACAGGTTTAAGGGATTACATATTTATACTTAAATTAGTATAAGTGGATTTTAAATGGATATTTGGCAAATAAATTTTAATTTTGCACTTTATCTTTATCTAAATCCTCTTGAGTAGTCCTAACATTAAATATCATCTCATTGCGATAATAACCGTAGTTATATGGGGAACGACCTTTATCTCGACAAAGGTTCTAATCAATGAGGGACTTTCGCCCGTAGAAATATTCTTTTACCGGTTTTTATTAGCTTATGTCGGCATATGGTTTTTCTCTCCCAGAGTGTTTTTGTCAAAAAGTTTAACGGATGAGTTCTTATTCTTTTTATTGGGATTATGCGGAGGTTCGCTATACTTTATAACGGAAAACACGGCATTGGGCATTACTCTGGCTTCCAATGTCTCTTTGATACTCTGTATAACTCCTATCCTCACCGCCTTTCTGTCTTTCCTTATATACAGGAAAGACAAACTTACCGGGAATCTGGTGTCGGGTTCCGTAGTGGCTATACTGGGAGTGGCATTGGTTGTTTTCAATGGCAGCTTTATCCTTAAAATAAATCCTCTGGGTGATTTCCTGACCATTATGGCGGCTTTTTGCTGGGCTTTTTACAGTTTGATCCTGAAAAGGTTGGAACCACATTATTCTACTCTGTATATAACCCGAAAAGTGTTTTTCTATGGAATTTTAACCCTGATTCCTATATGGTTTTTTGAGCCGATAAGTTTTAAAACAAAAATTTTACTTCATCCGGTCGTTTTAACAAATCTGTTGTTCTTAGGCTTGCTGGCTTCCATGATATGTTTTTTTACCTGGAATCTGGCAGTAAAACAATTAGGTGTTGTGAGGGCTACCAATTATCTTTATATAGTTCCTTTGGTCACCCTGATAACCTCAGCCGTCGTTTTGGATGAAAAGGTAACCTTACTGGCAATTTTAGGTTCTGTCTGTATCTTGTCGGGAGTATATATAGCAGAGAAAGGGACAAAAATCGGTAAATTAAAAAAATGGCTTAATCCCTGATATTTACATATTTTAACGTGAGTTCGGGACAAGAGATTTATAAAAGGTTCTAATTCGTATATTTAATTAATTGAATTTTAAATGATTATTGTGGGTTGTATACCTGACGGCATACAACCCACTATGACGTTATCCTTATTCTACCGAGCTTGAATCCCTAATGGGATAAAATTTGGCAAGCATAATTATTCGTTCGTGGTTGTACATCCCATC
>JAISSC010000061.1 GCA_031273305.1 Flavobacteriaceae bacterium | reverse complement strand
ACCTGTCATACTTTGGATTGGACGAATCCATACGAGCTAAATCTTTTCGATTCTCCGAAAGTATATCGGCTATGCTCGCTTCGGTTTCTTCTGCAATGGATTCCAATATTGCATTGATCTCTTCTTCCGACAGGAGATTAAGGCTTTTACAAGCCTCAGCTGCTAACCGGAACGTATTTTGGTATTCTGAGGTCATAACTTTTTTTCAATATATAAATAATCGTAATGAATAACGGGTTTTTTATTGCTTTTCCCTATGAGTTTGCGCACTTCATCACTACTATAGGAACTGCGCCCGATCCCTATGTATTTTCCTGTTTCGTCCATAATCCGTACAATATCATCCGCCTCGAAATTTCCGATAATCTCGGTGACACCTACCGGTAATACACTTACTGCCTTATCCCCCATCAACGCTTCTTTAGCCCCACAGTTAATATGAATTTCACCTTTGGTGAAGCCCTCCGAATGGGCAATCCATTTTTTTATGCTGGAAGTGCCTTTGCCGGAAGGGATAAACCGGGTAGAAAGAATGTTTTTTCCTTTTATCAGCTGAGGCAGGATATTCTCCGTCCGTCCGTTGGCAATTATTACCTCTATCCCCTCCTCTGCTACCTTACGGGCAATGTTGTATTTGGTTTTCATGCCTCCGCGCCCGGTGGATGACTTGAAAGACTGAATATATTCTTCTACCTCTACGGTATCTTTTTGTACGTCTATGTTCCTTAATAATTGAGAACCCGGAGCAGCAGGATTCCCGGTAAATATTCCATCTATGTTACTAAGTATAATTAACTTTTTACAATCCATCATTGCAGCCACTAAACCCGACAGCTCATCATTATCGGTGAACATTAGCTCATTAATGGAAATAGTATCGTTTTCATTCACTATGGGAATCACTTTATTTTCCAGCATCACAGACATGCAGTTGCGCTGGTTGAGATAGTGACGACGGGTAGAAAAATCTTCCTTAGTTGCCAGAATTTGTCCGCAAACTATCCCATGCTGATGAAACAGATCATAATACCGGTTGATTAATTTCACCTGACCCACAGCGGAATACAACTGACGAGAAGAAATACTGTCCAGTTTGGTTTTTGCTTTTATCTCCGTTTTCCCCGATGCTACGGCTCCGGAAGAAACCAATATTACCTCAATATCATTTTTATGCAACTCCGCAATTTGGTCAACCAGCGCAGACATACGGGTAACGTCCAGAGTTCCGTCTTTACGGGTAAGTATCTGACTTCCGATCTTGACAACAATTCGCTCTTTCATAGCAAGGTTCCTCAAAAGCAACAAAGTTAAAATTTTATTTGGATTAAAAGGGTATGGAAATTGGAAAATTATAAACCGCAGGAACAGAACGTAACCGGGATGTATTTGTGCTTTGCTCGCAACGGAGCCTGTCATTATTATAGCAATATCACCCCCATCATCCTATTAGATTTAATTGTTTAAATTAAAGCACAAATAAAAGGGCAAAGATAAACTATAAATTATATAAAAACCGCTCTTTAAGTTATAGTTCCTTTACCCTCTTTGCTTGCAACCGTCAGATAAAAACAATAGCTATTACGGCTTTTTATCCTATCTAACCGGTAAAATTCATTATTTTTTTTCTGCACTAACGGCAGCTACCTCCGGAGCATCAACGGTTCCCTGAACTCTTACCGACAAGGTAGGGTTCTCTACATCGTTGGAAGAAATGGTAATAACCTTGCTGAACCTGCCCACACTAGCAGTATTATAGGTTACTGTAATTTCTCCTTTTTTACCCGGAGCAATAGGTTCCGTAGTCCATTTGGGAACTGTACACCCGCAGGAAGATTGTATGTTGGAAATAACCAGAGGTTTATCTCCTGCATTTTGAATCTTTATTACCCTGCTGCCATCCGAACCTTTTTCTACATTCCCGTATTCTACGGTATTGTTATCATAATTTGTAATTTGTAATTTTTGTGCATTTCCCAAAGTCAGTGCACCCAAAACAAATGCTGTGCATAAAAGAGATTTTTTCATGTTTTCACTATTAATTTATTATTTTACTTCTCCCTTAATTCGTAAAAGTTTCCTTGAAAATGTAACGTCATTACTGAATACTTCTACTGATTTCGAGAACTTACCTATATTTTTCGTATCGTACTGCACGGTTATTTCCCCTGTTTTTCCCGGTAAAACCGGGCTTTTTGTCCAGGAAGGAACAGAGCAACTGCACGAAGATTTGACATTTGAAATAATCAAAGGTTTATCTCCGGTATTGGTAAATTTAAATATTTGTTTCCCATCAGACCCTTTTTTAATCGTTCCATAGTCAATCTGATCCTGAGTAAAAGAAATGGACTGTGCGGAAACAAACAACCCTAAACACAATAAAAATGCAGGCGTACTTGCTTTTTTCATTTTTGTAATAAAAATTTTGTGTAAAATTACGAATTTTAATTTTAATATTCCGTATGTCACTCAAAAACAATACCAAAAATCTGAACAAAAATTACTGTTTTCAATAAGATCATTAGTT
Organism: Flavobacteriaceae bacterium; assembly: GCA_031273305.1. Lineage (GTDB taxonomy): Bacteria > Bacteroidota > Bacteroidia > Flavobacteriales > Weeksellaceae > Apibacter. Next base: position 1,477 of record JAISSC010000061.1, on the reverse strand, counting down.
AAACCGGCTAAATTCCCCTGAATTTTATCCGCCATACATACTCCAAAAAGGTAAACTTTATCTTAATTTTGCCCGTTCATATTGAACCGGATAGGGGATGTTATCTCCTAAAATGTCGGCTGCTTCCAGAGTGAAATAAGGATTCCTGAACAACTCCCTACCTATAAGGACAAAATCTGCCTCGTTATTTTCAAGAATTTCCTCCGCCTGAACGGCATCGGTTATCAATCCGACTGTTCCGGTCGTGATTCCGGTTTGGTTTTTGATCTGGCGGGAAAAAGAAATCTGGTAATTGGGTTTTACTGGAATCTTTGCATCCGGAACTAAGCCTCCGGAGGAAACATCCATAGCCTCCACACCTAGTTTTTTAAGTATTTTTACAAGCTCAACAGACTCTTCAACAGACCATCCGCCATCAACCCAGTCAGTAGCGGAAATTCTAACCCATAAAGAAACATGTTTGGGTAGATTTATCTTAATAATCTCTGTAATATCGGTCAGCAACCGTATTCTGTTTTGAAAGCTCCCGCCGTATTCATCTGTCCTCTTATTACTTAAGGGAGACAAAAACTGATGAATCAGATAACCGTGTGCAGCATGAATTTCTATAATGTCATAACCTGCCTTAACGGCTCTTTCGGCTGCTTCTTTAAAATCTTCAACAATGATCCTGATCTCATCCACAGATAATTCCTTCGGAGTTTGATAATTTTTATCAAACGGAACCGGTGAGGGAGCAACAGTACTCCACTTGCTATATGCCTCTTCCAACTTTTCATCAGGGTTCCACGGAATGGGAACGCTTGCTTTCCTTCCGGCATGAGCTAACTGTATTCCGGCTAAGGAATTTTGTTTTTGAATGAATCTTACGATCTTATTTAATTCCGGTATATGTTCATCTTTCCATATTCCCAAATCTCTGTAAGAAATTCTTCCCTGAGGGGAAACAGCAGTAGCTTCCTGTATAATGGCAGCAACTCCTCCCACAGCACGGCTTCCATAATGGACAAGATGCCAGTCATTGGCAAAACCATCATGGGCGGAATATTGACACATAGGAGACATTACAACCTTGTTTTTCAGGGTAATGCTTTCTAATTGCAGAGGAGTAAATAATTTAGACATAATTTCAGGATATATAAATGTGTATATTCTTAACAAAGTTACTAACTTTACATCGGTTAATGCTAATTAACGTGAGTTCGGGATAAGAATTTTCAAAAAAGATTCTAATCTGCATATATAATTAATTGAATTTCAAATATATAAAAGAATAATTATCATTGTTGAGGTTGCCGCACTCCACTACGTTTCATTCGCAAAGACGACGACATGCCTGACACTATAACGTTATCCTTTTCTACCGAGCTTGAATCCCTCACGGGATTCGCAGGCGTAGATTAAGGACGTTTATTTATTCGTTCGTGGTTGTACATCCCATTCGGGATGTTAGCTCGGTAGAATGAACAATACCCCA
>JAISSC010000059.1 GCA_031273305.1 Flavobacteriaceae bacterium | reverse complement strand
TGGGGTATTGTTCATTCTACCGAGCTAACATCCCGAATGGGATGTACAACCACGAACGAATAAATAAACGTCCTTAATCTACGCCTGCGAATCCCGTGAGGGATTCAAGCTCGGTAGAATATGGATAACGTCATAGTGTCCGGCGTGCCGTCGTCTTTGCGGGGTTGCCACGCTGCGCTCGCAACGTAGTGGAGTGCGGCAATCTCAACAAACAATAACATGAACAATATAACGTGAAGACGCCCAAGTTGGGACGTCTCTACGTTGTGCCGCTACCAATTATAGGATATAAATTACTGTGTATTAATGTATTAGCACGGCTTTGCTTCGCAAAGCCGTGCTCCGTTCTTATCCTGAACTCACGTTAAATTAAATTCCTTATCCCGAACTAATACTCTACCAAAATTTGAATATCCTGAGTATATTTTTTTAGTTCTTCCACTCCGTGTAGAAAGGAAAGCCCTATCAAAAAACCAAACTGTTCCACCTTTGCTCCACAATGTTCTACCAGTTTAGCGCAGGCTGCCGCAGTGCCTCCGGTAGCCAAAACATCGTCGTGGATCAAAATGCGTTGTCCGGGTTTTATATGTCCTTCTCTTATCTCTATTTTTGCCGTTCCATATTCCAAATCATACTCTTGGGCAATTACGGGTGGCGGCAATTTTCCGGCTTTACGAACCAAAACGAAAGGAACTCCTAATTCTCTGGCAAGTTGTACTCCAAATAAAAATCCACGACTTTCTATTCCACAAACTACATCTACCTTTCCCCGACTGAACCCTGCAAAGGTCTTTATAATCCTGTCACACAGGTCAGGATTTAGAAAGATCGGGGATATATCCTTATACTGGATTCCTTCCTGAGGAAAATCCTGAACTCTGTCAACATGTTGATCTATGTCTTTACGTAAATCTTTCATTAGTTCGACTTTTATATATAAATTAAACCTTTATTTCCATGTGTCATCCTTTATCTCTTTAGTCTCCGTATCCGTTATCAGCCAGTTATCTTTATCTTTCTTAAGGATGAAATTTTGTTTTAATGTCTTTACTTTCCCATCTTTATCTTTAATCTGATATAAGGCAAAGATAATTATTTTATCTTTAGATGTATTTATCCTCTCTGTCGTCAATAAGTTAGTGGCATCTATCGTTCCAAATCCGTTGGAGGCAGATGAAAATCTTTCTTCCGTATCCCATTTAGGATTTTTGGTTAGACTATATGCTCTGGAATAATTCTTAGACCCAATATTCTGGATAAAACTTTTTACATTATCCAAAGCTACCTGAGTGTTTATCTCATCTTCTATGGAACTAACAGCCTCACGTGTCTTAGACATATCAATGGGAACATTGGGTAATCTTCCGTATAGATATTTATCTCCGGCATTTGTTTTAACCTCAACATCCACACTGGTAGTCGCCATTTTTTCCTTATCGAACATGGCGTAAGGAATTTTAATACCTTTATTCAATGAGGGGTCTCCCGTTTCGGAAGATGCGACCTTTCTTTTGGTTACATATACTACCGTACCGTTATTGACAAAGGAAATGGAAAATTCCAACGGCAGATCGGTATAAAAAACCGTTTTATCGGAATCATCTACTAACTCCGGATAAAGATAGAAACCGTCATTTAACTCCGCATCCGTACTGACAGGGGAAAAACGTAATTTTATCCGGGTTGCTGTTTCTATTTGTTTCAGTTTTTGCTCTTCTTCCGTCAATGGTTTTATATCTTCATTGAAAACAGACGGGTCTAAAGAATTCATGGAAGTACTTGACCATGCAATTTTATTTTCTTTTGCAATTTCTTCCGCTACATCAAAAATTTGTTCCGCATTTTTTCCATTAAGTAATTTATATAATTGTTCCCATCTCTTATCCTCCTCTGTCCTTTCCGTTTTGAACTTATAAATTAATTTAACAGCTTCCTGAATTTTATCTTGTTGAAGTATGGTAAGTTTAGACGATATTGATTCCATACTTTCTTTAAAAGTCTCTTCGGAAGTTCCGTCTATTACCGTATACTCCTTTTTGCAGGAGAATAAAATAAAAAAGAAACTTAGCAGTATTAAAAACGCTTTTTTCATAACCTTGTGCTTTTTATATTTGTGGCATGTAAAAATACATTAAATATTTTTTATCTTATATCCGGGTATCTTTAAAGTGGAAATATCTTTATACGTAACCGGCTTTTTTGTATGATAATCTATAATTTCCAGCCCTGCATATTTGGCAATTGCATGTCCTCCGGCAATATCCCAGAAATTCACGGGGCTTAGGCGTGCATATTCATTTGCTTTACCTTCCGCCACCAATCCTATTTTTATTGCACTTCCCATCCGAAGTTTTGTGACGTTGTGATATTCTTTCTTCAACTCCTGATAGTATTCTTCATCTATTGCACTGAAATTGGAGCGACTGGTAAGAATAGTATACTCTTCCAATTCCGGTTTTATTGAAAGTTTAACCGAATTTTTTATTAACTCATCCGTCAGGTTTTCCTTATCCGACAGATCATATAATTCTTCATATCTTCCCTCCCATTTAAAACTCCCCAAACCCTCTGCCGCAAAATAAAACAACCCTAAAGAGGGGGCTGCCAACACTCCTAATAAAGAGGTCTCCGGTGTCAGCAATCCTATGGAAATGCAATATTCTCCGGTTTTGTTTACATATTCTTGGGTTCCGTCAATAGGATCGATACACCAATATTTTTGCCATGACGAAAGAACCTCTTCGGATTCTTTTTCGGATTCTTCGCTTAGGATTGGTATTGAGGTAGACCTTAAATAATCGGTTATAATCTCATTAGCCTTTAAATCCCCGTTAGTTACCGGAGATTTATCTTCTTTTATCGAGACCGAAAAGCCCTCTTTATATAATCGTAACACTTCTTTTGATGCTTCTATCGCTGCTTTAGTTGCAACGTCTAACAGTCGTTTCATTAATAGGAACCTTTAATCTCACTTTTTTCCGAAAGGGCTTTTGCCGACGAAGTGCCTATCCTTTTCACTCCCATTTCCACCATCCTCACAGCTTCGTCATGAGTTCGTACTCCTCCTGCTGCCTTTACGGGTAACGGCTCGGAATACTTTAACATAATTTCAATCGCAGGGAAAGTTGCCCCATTCGGTTTTCCTCCTTCGGTTTTATAAAATCCGGTGGATGACTTGACAAAGATTTTTTCAAAATCTTCCTTCTTAAAGTTTTCCTTAGCCCAAGTTGAAAAATAAGTGCAAATGGACTGTATTTGCTCATCGGTAAGAGCTGCAATTTCAATTATCCATTTCACAACTTTTCCTGCTTCCAGCCCTAAGGTGGTTCCTACCGTAAATTCCTTTTTTACCAACTCGATTTCACCTTTTTTAAATGCCTCGTAATTGATAACATAATCCAACTCATCCGCTCCGTCCTCAATTGCTTTTGCCGCTTCATTCAGCTTATCTTCAATGGGATAAGTTCCTTCGTGAAATCCAATTACAGTACCTACTCTTACATCGGAATTTGCCTTTGTAATTATCTCTTTTACCTGTTTCACATATTCGGGACGAATCATAACCAGATAAAACCGATTATCAATAGCCTCCTGAGTGATCTTTTTTACTTCTTCAAAGGTTTGTTCTTCGGTCAGCCCGCTTTGTGAGGGTAATTTGAGGTACGTTGAATCTAAAAATTGTTTTATATCCATAATCATTTGTAATTTGTTTTCTCTTTTGTCAGGGTTTTATCTGTCGGGAAATACTTTGCTCTAAAGAAATAATAGTTTCGGTTCTTTCTATTCCTTTTATCTTCTGAATCCTGTTTCTCAAAACCTGCATTAAATGGTCATTATCCTTACATAAAATTTTTATAAAGATTGCATAGTTTCCGGTCGTAAAATGAGCCTCCGTAATTTCAGGAATATTCATCATATCCTTTACCGCATCTCCATATTGTGCCGATTTTTCCAAAAAAATCCCGACATAAGCAGTCGTCTTATACCCTAAAACTTTATAGTTCAGCGGGGTAACGGAATCTTCAATTACATGCGCTGATTCCAGTTTTTTTATCCTTTGGTGTATTGCTGTGGCAGATACTCCTACCTGTCTGGCAATTTTTGAGATGGGAACTTTCGAATTTTCCGTTAAAACTCCTAAAATGATTTTATCAATCCCGTCTAACTCTATTGTACGTAAATCTGATACTTTCATTTTTTTTTGTAAAATTACAAATACTATTTCAATGTTTCTATATTATAAAAATCAGGTTTTTCTATTCTAACCAGAGGAATGTTATTATGGATGGAGGCATTGCAAACAAAACGCCATATAACGCAGTAACCTACTGAACATAAAGTAATTGCACCCCTATGCGTGGCGTCTTTGCTAGCGCAACAGATTGCCACGTTGTGCCTACTCGCAAAAACCGGAGCGTGACGATCTCATTCCATTGCGAGCGTAGCGTAGCAACCTTATAACGTGCGCAACTTACTAAGTATGATATCTTTGCGAGCGGAACGCAGTGGAGCGTGGCAATCTCCTGACCTTGACACTTTCAAGAGCCTTGTTTTGCAACTATATGATAGTCAATATTTTATAATTTTTACTACACCAAATGGGTGTCGCAGGCAGAAGCCTGAAAGGCTTGATTTTCATAACCGCAGG